>CAYGZB010000001.1:0-12174 GCA_964354325.1 uncultured Candidatus Bathyarchaeia archaeon
GCCAACCCGCGAGATCTGCCATGTTTTCAGACTAGACCACTTCATATGATTATAACTACTTGCTTTTTCGATATGTTATAGGGCTGACTACCCTTTGGATTGAGCCGTGCCAAGTCTCTTATTGTTAAGTCACAGGCTCGCGGTACCTGCATCGTGAACAGACTCTGTAACCTTGCCAATCCATGACCATAGGACTATGGCACCATGGACAGGCGCCTATCGGGACCCAGCGGATTTCCGCTACTGGTACTATCTGCGGCACCGAGGAATATGTGTAGGCTGTTTGGGCTGTTTCTTGGGCTCGACGGACTCCAGGTGCCACAGTTGACATAGCGATCATTGTATCTTGCTGCCACTGGAAATATAACGATTGTTGCAGTCGCAGGAGCTTATCCAAGAGCTCTAGATCCGGCCTGCCCAAATGGTTTTCGTATTTTGCTCAGGCTTCTGTGAGCCTGTAGAGACGGCTCCAGCACGGTGAGAACTGAGGCCGTGGCATCTTCTTCTGATGGACTCTTCTGTTGGTTCAACAGTCTGCATGTGACTTGGCTAGACTTTTTTCGGTTCGGCATGTTGAGAAGAACCGTGAAAAGACCGAGTTTTTGCAAATCAGACAAAATGTGTTTTTCGTCTCTAAGAACACTTGGTTACGTCGAATTTTTTCGACGAATAATCTTAAACGCTATCCAAGAAACTTCTAATAGCCCGGAGGAAAAAGAAGATCCAAAATTGGTGGAGAGGCCGTATCAATACAAGCATATAGTCGCCACATTTTTCGATTGTGAAGCAAACCTTCTTGACAAGAACAACTTTCTCAAAACGTCCCTCCTGGCCATTGAGAAAGCAAACATGACTCTCGTAAAAGTTTCTAAGAATCCACTTGTCTACAAGGTTGACGAGGACATAATGGGTGGCGGAGTAAGCGTAAACGCCCTCATCACGACTAGTCACCTCACAATTCACTCGGCGAAAGATTACTCTTCTGTTGAATTCGACTGTGCGACTTGTGGGCCAGAGAGTCGACCTGAAGAAGCTTTCAGAGTCTTCGAAGAATTTTTGAAACCGAAGAAAGTAAAGATCTGGTTCAAGAAAGGAATAGTTAGTTCCGTACAGCCTGGCTTTCGTTAACTACTTCGTGCTAATCTTGCTGAATTGTCCATTTTTGCGCTGTTCTTCTAGACTACGGGCCCGTTGGCTCTCTTGTTGCAATGGTGAGATAATAGCCTTGCTTGTTCCTAGTGTCCCCACATGCTGCCCCTATTTCTTGGATTCGTGTTCGGTATGAGAGTATTTAAGACTAAGTGGACATGGAACATGACGGCTAACAGGCAGAGAACATAGGAATAGTCGTGCCTGACAAGTCAACATGGAGATCACAGAAAGATGCTTGACATCAAAATCATCAGAGAGACTCCGCAGCTTGCAAAGAATGATCTCATGAAAAGGGGAGATCAGGAGAAAGTGGCATGGATTGACCAGATACTTGATCATGACCGCAAGAAAAGAGAGCTAATTGTACAAATTGACAAGCTGCGACATCTGAGAAACGTTGTAACGGACGAAATAGCTGAGATTCAAAGACGCGGCGAAGATGCTTCCGCCAAGATTGCGGAAGCAAAATCCATCCCGAGCAAGATCAAGGAACTCGAGATCGAATTGACAGCTAGCGATGAAAAAGCAAACTGGCTTCTCCATCGACTACCCAACTTCATGCATGAGACTGTCCCAGTGGGCAATGATGAAAATGATAATGTCCAACTGAGGACTTGGGGAGAAAAACCAGAGTTCGATTTCAATCCAAGTGATCACATAGATATTGGGCTCAGACTGAACCTAATAGATATCGAAAGAGCAGCAAAAGTCTCTGGTGCGCGATTCTACTATCTGAAGAACGATGCAGTGATTCTTGAGGTTGCTCTAGTCCGAATGGTTTTGGACATCCTAAGAAGCGAAGGGTTCACTTTGGTGATTCCGCCTGTCCTCGTGAAAGAGGCGGCGATGTTTGGTGCAGGATTTCTCCCTTTGGGAGAAGAAGACATCTATTGGATAAAGGATGAAGATTCTTGTCTGGTCGGAACATCAGAAGTGCCGCTAGCTGCAATGCATATGGACGAGATACTCGATGAGTCTAGCTTGCCGTTATATTATGCAGGTGTCTCAACCTGCTTTAGGACCGAAGCCGGGGCGCATGGAAGAGACACAAAAGGAATCTTCAGGGTGCACCAGTTTGAGAAGGTGGAGATGTTCAAATTCGTGAAGCCTGAGGAATCTTGGCACGAACATGAGAAGTTGATTCAGACAGTCGAACGAATCTATCAACGACTCAATCTGCACTATAGGATTGTGAATATCTGTTCTGGAGAACTAGGCGTAACCGCGGCCAAGAAATACGACCTCGAGGTTTGGTTACCTGGGCAGGGGAAGTACAGAGAAATAGTTTCTTGCAGCAACTGCACTGATTATCAAGCAAGGAGACTCAATGTAAGATTCAGAAAGAACCCCAATGATAGACCTAGGTTCGTTCACACGTTGAATAGTACAGCTATGGCGATTGGAAGAACCTTAGTCGCCATCATGGAAAACTATCAGACAAAGGACGGGGCTGTGATCGTTCCTGAAGCATTGATTCCTTATGCGGGAATAAACCGGATTGAACCCGTCGCGAAATAGTCCTCGCAACTTGGTCTGTTTCGCTCAAGATAGTTTAGACTTCTGGACTGCTTCTATGGACTTCTCTGCAGCCTGAATACAGGAAAGCAGGTCATCAACCGTAGCAACAAGCGTATCCAACCTTGATGTTCTGATGCTAAACTTCGCCATTCTTCCACTTGCAGAGGATCTTATCCGAAGATATTTGGGCGTCGAATTGTTGTCAGCAACGGTTGCACGAACTAGTGATTGCGCCTTCTTTGCCTGCTCAGCCTCGAACCTTATGATTGCTTTCAACTCTTGGTCGAACTCATCTGATTGAGGATTGTCTCATCAACATTTCTAAGAAACTCTTCGAGTCTGTCTGCGGGTATTTGCGCTCCTGCCGCAACATCGTGCCCTCCTCCTATTCCCGAAGATCTCTCAGCGGATAGTCGCATCGCCAAGTCTAGATTCACGTTCTTGTCTATGAGCGCTCTAGGCGCTCTTGCTGATACTCTTATCTTGTTATCTGAAGTTCTGGCCAGCACTACAAGAGCTTTGTCGGTTCCTAGTATGCCAGCCGATGAGACCATCGATGATATTGCTCCCGTCATGTTTTCATCCAGTATACCTTCGCCGTGAACGACGTAAGTCGTCCTTAACTCGACTATCTTTTCTCGTGTCTGTGAAAGCCACTCGACATACTTTGCCAGAGTTTGCCTGTATTCAGCAACAAGCTTCTGCACTTCGTCTAGGATTGATCCTCTATCCCCTAGGCAAATAGAAATAGCTACTCCTGGCTTGCGCATTCTTCCGCATGCGTTCAAAAGAGAAGCAAACTCTCTGGCATCTCTTAGCTGCGTCCATTTCTGCTCGTGAAGCAGTATGTAGCTCGTTCCGATGAGATTTAATGCAACGTCGCCTGGAAACCCAAGCGATGCTATATGCTGGATAACGTTCGTTAGCAGGTTCTGTTTCTCTTCCAGTGAGAGATCTGCCACGGTTCTCCATCTGCCTTCGCTCTGAATTGAGATGCCAGCTGATTTCAAGAGTGAAAGGCACTTGTCCTCTTCACCTGACAAGCCTGGAAGGAATGGATTAGTTGTGAAAGCTAGAGCTTTGTGGATAGGTCGGGTCTCTCTCCCATAGAGTATCAGGTCAGTATCTGTCTTCATCAAATTGCTTCTGACCGCGTCTTCAACGATCAGCTGGTTCATTCCGCGAAGCGTCCGCTTCTCATTCTTGTCTTGCATATCGCCCAGCGCTCCTACAACAGCCAGTGGCGAAAGATCCACGTTCAAATCGTGGACGCTTTTAGCCACAAGGTATACCACACCTGAACCACCAAGGTCTCTAGCACCATCAATGCCGTATTCATGTGGGTTGATGTGGGTTATGTTCGATGATGCTTGCCCTATGGGCTTATGATGGTCTAGAACCAGACACTTCAGTTTTGTAACATGCTTGTTTACGATGTCAATATAGCCGCTTCCAATTTCCGAGAAGATTATGGCGTCTGGGCCGATTTCAAGAGCCTTTTTGACTATATCTTCGTCAAGTTGTTTAGCTGTTCTCAGCTGGAATGTTGATCCAAGTCTTACCAATGTCTTTGCGATTATTGCACCCGCCGATAATCCATCGGCATCGAAATGTGTGACTATTAGAAATCGAGAATCTTTCTTGGTCTCGTCTAGGATAAAGTCTCGTGCTTCCCTTATTTTATCGAGAAATGGCTGGAAGGCTGTATCTGACATTTCTACTTGATAGACGCAACAACTGACTTATAATTCCAGTCCGGAGAGAGGAGATTGCAGGACTTGTAATACTTTGATAGCCTATGCACTTTGGATTCAATGAGGTTGAGACCACGTTTGGTTGCAAAGTCCTTTCTGTTCTTCTCGTAGTGTTTCGTCATCTTTTCAGCTTTCTTTATGAGCGAGTCCAAGTCTTCCGGAATCTTCAACTTAAAGTCTGAAGTTTCGAGAACTTTTGTTACCTTTTTTCCGAGCAATGGGCGAGCTAGGGGTATCCCATACCGGTCCCTAAGGATGATTCCAATAATGCTTGGCCTGTTGTCTTCCTTAGCGAGCTTTGTAACTAATGCCTCGACCTCTTCTGGCTGGTACTTACACCAGACAGGAGTCTTCTTGCTAACGGGCCTCGTCGACCCTGATCTGCCTCGTTTGCTAACATAGAGTCTCGCCAAAGATTCACACCAAACTTTGGAAGTCAAATTCGGGTAGGCTTCTAATCAGGAATGAGTGCGTTATTTAAGGCTTCTTTAGCGATCTCTAATCCATTCTCCGAACTTCCTGAAAGCTCGACCTCTATGACTGTAGAGATTCTTTGTTTGAAGATTCATCTCGGCGAAGGTTCGTCCGTCACCTTCATTTGGAATGAAGATTGGATCATAACCAAATCCTTCGAGGCCTTTTGTCTCTGTTGTGAGGGTTCCTTTGACAACCCCAAGAAAACATTCTGGATTCAATGTCGCTGAGCAATATGCAACCGCCGCCCTGAACTCTGCCCTTCTATCAACACGATCTTTCATGAGATCTAATATCCCTCGGCAGCCGATCGTTTTGTAGACATAGGAAGAGTATGGTCCTGGAAACTCCTTTAAATCTGGGACAAAAAGGCCGGAATCCTCTGTAATTACGTCTATCCTGAGTGTCTTCGCAATATCAAGAGCCGCGATCTTGGCGATATCCTCAAGGCTGTCAGATTGGATCTCACGCTTTCTTTCAGGAAGCATTTCCAGTTCGAGATTGAAATCGCCCAGTACTCTTCTTGCTTCTTCGAGTTTGTTTTTGTTTGTGGTCGCAAAAAAGATCTTCAACTATTCACACCCCAAATGCAGTATCAGTCTAGCGCAACTCGATTGCGGTTGGACAGGTTTAAATTGAGTTCTTCCCTTAGCGCCCCGCGAAATACCTTCCTCTTCGCTCAATCTCACGTATCTTCTGGACAACATCTTTGGTTCTCTTGCCGCCTACTATTCTACTGTAGCCTTGAACAACATGTTCGAAGCATCTGTCCGCGTGAAGATAGTGTGTGCTATTCAAGGCTCTCTTCATAAGGTGTAGGTCGACGCCAAAATCTTCCAACTCTATGGAGTAATAGCTGAGCCCAAAGTCTATGAAGAAAATCTTGTCCTCATCTGTGAGAATCATGTTCGATGTGGTGAGATCTCCATGGATAATATTCTGCTGATGCAACATCGCGATCTGTGATCCTGAAATCAGACATAGCCTGTCTCGAGAGTCACTTGAGGCTTCTTCAAGTGCCTCCTTCAACCTTTTTCCGGGGACATATTCCATAATTATTGTGTACTCTTTGGGATCGACCAAGTATATCGTGGGAGTTGGAACTCCAGAACGTTTGGCTTCGTGCACTATCTGAGCCTCGTGAATTGTTCTGTAGCTTCTGAGCTTTACGTCCAAGACTTTCAGTCGATATGTTTTGCAGACTCGTCTCTTCTTAACCACTTTGTAACCATGCCAATCCTCTAAGTAGAGGTTTGCTTCTGCTCCTTTCCTCAGAAGTGGCATCGATCATCATTCCCTCCACGGCACTTCAACCTCGTCAAGTCGCCATCTTGGTTTGACAAAACTCTTCTCTACTTCGATTCGAACTCCAGAACGATACCCTAGGATTCCCGTCCAAGCAATCTGGGCTCCGCAATCTCCGCTGTACTTTGGATCCACAACGCTGAACTTTGCATTGTGCTCTTCTGCTATTATGCGCATCATCTTTTGAAGACGAGTGTTCGCCGCAACTCCCCCTGTCAGTAGCAGTTCTTTCTTTTCTGTATGAGCTAGACTTCTTTCTGTGGCTTCTGTCAACATTGAGAATGCCACCTCCTGAAGTGAGAAACATATGTCTTCGATAGCAACATTTTCTTCCAGTTTCTTTTTTGATGCCGTAAGAAGCCCGGAATAAGATACATCATTTCCCTTGACTGTGTATGGCAAATCTACGTACTTGGAACCTTTCTGTGCATACTTCTCGACGTTTGGGCCTCCGGGCGATGGGAGTTTTGCTGCTCTTGAGAACATGTCAAACAGGTTTCCGATGGTTATATCTTCGGTTTCACCGAAGATCCTCCATTTCTTCTTTGCACATGCAGCTATCGCGGTATGACCTCCGGAAACGAGCAACACAAGTGGGTCTTTCAGTCCTGTGGTGAGCGCAGCTATCTCGATGTGACCTATTCCATGGTGCACAGGAATCAGTGGCTTGTTAAGTATCGCTGCGATTCCTCTTGCGACCGTGGCACCAGTTCTCAATGCCGGGCCCAATCCTGGCCCGAGCGACAAAGATACCGCATCAATATGGTGAGGACGTTTTCCAGCTTCTATGAATGATTTGTGAATGATGTTGGCACAAACTTGAGAATGATGTTGCGCGGCTTCCCTAGGGTGTATCCCTTTCCCCACAGCCGGCACGTATGTGTCTTTGACGTCCGATAGTATCCTTCCATCGCTAGAGACAAGGCTTGCCCCGAATGTGTGAGCGGTCGATTCGATGCCTAGACACAGAATGGGTTTCGACAATGTCTATTCTGAACTCGTGTTGCCTGTGGTACCTGGGTCTGACACTGGTTGAGTCTTCGCCTTTGTCTTTCTTCTTAATGCCAACAAACCAATCGCTAGGGCTGCTGCTATCACAACCAACAATGCGACGTAGATCTGCGTATAGTCTTCACGCCAGACTGCAACAAGAGTCTTTGGAGAATTAGCCAAGATCGACACTGTAGGAGAGTCTGGAACTTCATCTCCTTCCCAATGGTCAAAGACCTTTTGAAGCCCAAAGCCTTGGGGCGATGTTACCGAAATTTCAACGGATGAACCTGCGTCATACCATCCCGATCCAACAGGGCTACCACACTTTGAGTCTACACTTACGTAGTATTGCACGCGATACTGAATTGACAGGTTGTGAGGGTTATCCATGGCTACGGAAACAGGGTTGTCGCCAGCTTCTATACCGTCGATTATCCAATACTCAAAGACGTACCTCGATCCCGCTGTTCCATTCACATGGAGTGGCGCGATTGGAGTTTCGACCAGAGCGCCTTTCTCGTACCACCCCTCAATCGATGGAAAATCAACTGCCTCACTTCGGAATTCTAGATAGTACTCTGGTTCGTATGTGAAGGTGATGGTGCTTCTGTCATTTGCAGTTCGATTTACATTTGTGGAGTGGTATCGGATACCGCTGGATCCATTAACGTATGGGTCGACTTCAATCTGATGGCTACTACCGAGTTTGAATGCAAATGTTCGTGAAGTACCTCCGAATAGCAATCCGCTGTACTGACCATCAATTTCTAGATTCGTATAGTAGCCAGAACCGAAACCTTCGACATTAATGATCACATCATAGGAATCGACTCTCTCTCCTTGTTCAAGAATGAATTGAAGCGTTGTTGACGATCCTGAAGAGACAAATATGCCCATAGTCTTGGGAATGAACCCATACTCTTCCACCGTGAGATTGCAGAATCCGACAGGCAAAAACATCTCAAAGTACCCGCCTCCAAGAGAACTTGTCTGTCCCACTACCTGAGAATCCACTGTCGCGGTTATGGTTGCCCACGAAATTGGAATCAATTCATCGTACACGTTGAATCCGAGTACATAGCCGGCAACGAATCCACCCCCATACGGGTAATATGGTTGCGCTAGTGCTTGACTTGAAATGCTCTGAGAAATGATAAGGGCCAATACTATCGAAATCACTACGATTCTTGCTGTTCGAGAGGTTTCGGAAACATTATCTCTCATGCATTTCGACCGTGCACTAGTCATCGAACAAATCCAGCGTTTAAACCTGTTTGTAAACGCTGAGAAGACGTAATCGACATTAGCTTATGGCCGGGCTTCGCAAAAACAGCCGTATTTTTGTGGCCTGTCACGGTATTCTTATCTACACCATCTGTCAATTTGTCTCGTTCAACAGCCTTAGCAGGACAAGAGAAGAATGAGTGAAACTCACTCACGAATACAGCCCGAAGTGAATATTGGTACTCTTGGCCATGTAGATAATGGGAAGAGTACGTTAGTCGAGGCATTGACTAACGTTTGGACTGGAAGGCATTCTGAAGAGTTGAGACGGGGCATAACAATCCGTGTCGGATATGCTGACGCCGCGTTCTACAAGTGCCCGAACTGCAAACCACCGGACTGTTACACTGTTGAAAAGATCTGCAAAATCTGTAACGCTGAAACGAGATTGCAGAGGCTGATTAGTTTCGTTGACTGTCCAGGTCATCATAGTCTCATGGTAACAATGTTGTCCGGAGCAGCGCTTATGGACGGCGCTCTTTTCATAATAGCGGCCAACGCAAAATGCCCTCAAGCCCAAGACCGCGAACATCTCACAGCGGCAGAAATTTCCGGGATCAAGAATCTGATAATAGTCCAGAACAAGATTGACCTTGTTGATAGAGAACGGGCGCTTGAAAACTACAATGAAATAAAGAGTTTTGTAAAAGGTACAATTGCTGAGAACGCTCCTATCATTCCGGTCTCCGCTCAACACAAGATCAACATCGAGAATCTTCTGGAAACCATAGACAAGGTTATTCCCACGCCAAAAAGGGATCCCATAGCTCCCCCGAGGATGTACGTTCTAAGATCATTCGACGTGAATAAGCCTGGCACCGAAGTTGAGAATCTGGTTGGAGGAATAATCGGAGGATCAGTGACTCAAGGAGTCTTCAAGATCGGTGACGAGATCGAGATTAAGCCTGGATTGAAGGTTGAGAAGGGTGGCCGGACACGACTTGAACCTCTTTCTACGAGTATCAGCAGTCTCTTTGTTGGCGGTGGCTCCGTCGAAGAGGTAAGACCTGGAGGACTCGTTGGTATTGGAACATTACTTGATCCTGCCCTTACGAAAAGTGACGGACTGGTTGGAAGCGTCGTGGGAAAAACGGGAACACTACCTGAAACACTGGACAAATTGACCCTTGAAGTACAACTGCTTGAAAGAGCAGTTGGAACTGAATCCCAGGTTGCAGTCGAAAGGATCAAGACGAATGAGGCTTTGGTTCTAAATGTATTCACGACTGTGACCTCAGGCATCGTGACTTCGGCAAGAGAGCAGATAATAGACGTTGCCTTGAAGAATCCAGTCTGCGTCGAACCGAACTCTAAGGTCGCTATGAGCAGAAGAATTGGCGAAGGATGGCGGCTAATAGGATTCGGCAAGATGAAGTAAGATCATAATCACGAATACAAGACTGCATGCAATGATTCGACTCGTTACCTTTAGTGTTTGACTAACCGAGACTATGCCCATTGGCCATCAAGATTCTCCTCGACACAAGCATACTCATTACTTCATTGAAGCTGCCTCTCGACATATTCGGCGAGACAGAGAGACTACTGGGCACAAGGGTCGCATTTCTTGTACCAAAGGAAGTAATGGGAGAACTTCAGAAGCTCTCGATGAAACAAACATCCTTGGGAACTCTAGCCACTCGTGCTCTTGAGATTACTAAGAACAAGTGTAAGATTATTCAGGATAAGTCAACGGCAAAGATAAGTGCCGACGAATCTTTGATCCGAGCCTCCAAAGAAGTGAAAGCAGCAGTGGCCACTGCAGATAATCGGCTAAGAATGAGACTACGGGCGCAAGGAATCCCGATCATCACCCTTAGAGGAAACCGTCTCCATTGTGAACCTGAAACACTCGAATATTGGAATTTCATGCCGCAGAGTTCGGAGCGGACTTGAAAAGGTATTTAAGCAAGGTGAGAAGCACGGCTGTACATCATATAGTAGTCTATACGATCTTCCGAAAAACCTTGGAGTGTTAATGTCATGTTTCGACTGCTCACTGTTGAAGATGTAGTAAGGATTCCCCCAGAAAAATTCGGAAACCCAATCGACAAGGTTGCACATGAACAGATCAAGATGAAATACGAGAACGTTGTGGACGAAGAGCTAGGATACGTAATACTAGTGTTGGATGTCAACGTCGAAACCACCGGAAAAATACTTCCCGGTGACGGGTCAACCTACCACAAAGCCACTTTCAAACTCCTGACATTCTACCCTGAGATGCATGAGGTTGTGGAGGGAGAAATAGTTGAGGTTACAGATTTTGGAGCCTTCGTTAGGATAGGCCCAGAGGACGCCCTCCTTCACGTTTCACAAGTCATGGATGACTTTATCGCATTTGATGAAAAACATGGAGTCCTCATGGGAAAAGAATCACAAAGAAGTATCGGAAAAGGGGATGTGGCAAGGGCTAGAATAATCGCCGTCAGCTTTCCAAAAGGTGGAGCAGGCGGCAAGATTGGTGTAACCATGAGACAACCATTTCTTGGAAAACTAGAATGGATCAAAGAAGACTTGGCAAGAATACATGGAGCTAGAGGAGAGAAATAGACGTGGGAGACAAAGCCTGCAAGAATTGCCGAATGATCAGCGCTGGCCCCGTCTGCCCCAACTGCAAGTCAACGAACCTTAGTGATGATTGGACAGGTCTCGTCGTTGTGATAGATCCTCAGAACTCGGAAGTAGCAAAGAAAATGGATATCAAGACGTCCGGAAAATACGCCATCAGAGTCAGATAATGCAACTCTGCACGGACTAGCTCTATCCACTCCTGAAAAAGGTTCAACCCATCGAGAAGCTCTTTGGATAGGTGGGCAATGATGCCTGTTCTTCTGCTCACCGAGTCGCTTCGGGGAAAATTGAAAGAGCCTCTGGGGAAGCTGATTGAAGGCATCCCTGAGACTATTCTTGGAAAAGTACGTCAAGAAATCCTAGAACGGAAACCCGAGATGATAATATGTGTCGGCGACCGTGTCTCCAGGTTCTTTTCACAGTACGCTATCCGGACAGACGTTCGTATCTTAGACAATGTGGAGATGAGGCATGCCGTCGAACCAGTCAAACTTGATAGTTCAAAAAGAACTTTCTTCGTGAAGAACAAGCCTGGAACAATCGATATGTCTGCTTGGCAAGCTGTGGCTGAATCCATAGAGGCTGGTGAGGCGACGGTAGTGGTTGATGGTGAAGAAGATCTCCTGGGACTTGCCGCGATAGCACTTGCTCCAGTCAACTCTATGGTCGTGTACGGACAGCCAAAAGTTGGCGTCGTTTTGGTTACGGTTGACAAGAAGATGAAACGAGAAGTAAACTCTATCATTAAATCTATGCGAAAAGCCTAGGGGCAGTCACTTCTCTTTGACGAAGTCTGTGTAGCTGCACGATCCGCACGTAAGCCTTGGGACCACGCCCTTGTGATGCGCCATTATCGCACCACATCTCGGACATTTCCTGTTCTTCATTGAGATTGAACCCTTCTGGTAGTCGTAATCGTAGAGCGTCCATAAGCCTGGTCGCTTCTTTTTTGTCACGGCTGGCTTCGACTCTTCTTTCTTAGCTTTTGCTTCACTCATGAAACTTCACTACTTTGTCTTGGCTGGCTTCGACTCTTCTTTCTTAGTTTCTTTCTTCTCTTCCTTCTTCTCAGCCTTTTTCTCAGCAGGTTTTTGCTCAGCTTTCTTCTCAGCAGGTTTTT
>CAYGZB010000001.1:12274-30669 GCA_964354325.1 uncultured Candidatus Bathyarchaeia archaeon
TTCTCAGCCTTTTTCTCAGCAGGTTTTTGCTCAGCTTTCTTCTCAGCAGGTTTTTCTTCAGGCTTTCCCGCAGGCTTCTCTTCTTTCTTTTCAGGTTTCTCGGGTTTCTTCTGTGCCGCCGGCTTTGCTACCTTCTTCGCTCCTTCCTTTCCTTCCTTCAGTTTCTTCCTCTCTTCAGCCGGAAGGTTTCTGGTCACGATGTGCTTTGGCACTACGTGGGTTGCAAACTTCTGATCTTCATAAAGTTCAATCTCACAAATCGTACTTTGAGTTCCTGTTCCAGTGATCATGCCAATAACATACAGATTGTCCAACTTGGCGTTAAGCTTCTCAGATAACGCCTTTCTAGTCGCGTATCTTTCTGGAGTTCCCGCAGAGGTGTGAAGAACCTCCACCTTCATCTCTTTGCGTTTCATTACAGGGTTGTAGGATTCATTGAGTACCTTTATCTCCACTTTCGGCGCCTCCTTCCTCTTTCTTGTTCACGGTCTCCTTTGACGTTTGAGTCGCTTCTGGTACAGAAATAACCATATTCAATTGGTATGTTTCGTCAGTTATCATCCTGCCTCTGACAAGTTTCCTACGTCTCTCGCCTTCTGTCGTTGGTTTGAATCCAACTCCTCCTGCCAGCAGCACGTACTTCTTGGCGCCACCGTGGATGTTGGCAACCATTGGAATTCCATCCTTATCACTTCCACCGGTAATCTTGAGCTTCTTTCCAGCCATACCAAATATGGAGCCATCAACTTCGTCACCAAGCTCTCTTCCAACCAAAGGTCGAGCTTTTGGAGCATCAAGCTCTACAGTGGATACCTTACCGGCTTTTGGATCTGATACCAACACTTTCAATTTCGCGATCCTTCAATCCTTGTCTTATGTTTCTGGGGAATACCCTTGTGAGACTTCCTTTCTCGAATCAAGTGGGCGTCTAAACAGGACTAGGTTCTCTTAAATAGATTACGCTGCCGGAAATGACCTAGTCAGGGAAAAACTCAGAGTCCTATCACAGTTTTTCCTTTGAGATAGTTCTCAAGGAAAGTTATCTCGTCACTCATGAGTTCGTTCTTGAAGCTGGCCAGAAGCTTTCTTGCATGATCCTCGGGAACCGAAACAGTCAACACGTCACCTTCCTCTATATGTCTGCCCACGACGACGTCCTCTATTGAAATAGCCACCTGGCTTCCGGCCATTGCCTCTTCAATTTCCTTTCCTTTGTCTTGAATGCGGTCAATTTCGCCGATGGATTTTCCATTGCCCGACAAAAGTGGATACTTACGTCTTATCCGACCCGATAGGATTTCGACTCCCACGATAGCAGGTTTGCTTCTCCTGAAGGTGCATCCTGGCAGTATTCTCAACCTTCCAGGTCTGATTAGAAGGTTCAGTCCGGCTTTGATTCCTGCAGATTTCTCTTTGTCTCTCCATCTAGTGAAATCCTCAAGCATATGGTAAATTATGTCAGCTTGAAAGATCGGTACCTTTTCTTTGGTTGCTTCTTCGGTTGCGTCCGGAAGGGTCTTGACGTTGAAAGCAAGAACGACTCCGAGCAATCGATCTTTTTTCATCACGGTTTCTGCTTCAACTACTTCCCTTCTTGAAACATCGCCAACATCCGCAATTCTTATTGGAATTTCAAGGCCTTCAAGAGAGGTTGTAATGGCTTCCAATGATCCTAGGGTATCCGCCTTCAGGACCACCCCCATCTTGTCGGTCTCCATCCTCAGTTTCTGAACTTCATCTCTTATCTGTGAGGCGAATTTCTTAGAATTTCCACCAGATGGAATGGCCAAGAAAGATGAACCGGCCAAGGCTTGGTCAAGATTCGGTGCGGCGACCTTTATCCCCGCGGCCGCCGCTATCTCAGTGACGCTTGAGAATTTGTCTCTTGGGTCCCGGATTTCATCCAACGGTTTTGGAACAAGAATGGCCTTTACATAGGTCTCGATCACGTCTTGACGACCACCAAGCACTATTCTGTCTCCGAGTTTCAGCACGCCATCGAAAATTATTACGTTGACAGTGATTCCTAGACCCGGCTCCTCCTTGACCTCGAGAACAGTGCCTTTTGCGGGTCCAGTTGTGGTCATCAACCCCTCTTTCATGAACGTCTGAGTTAGACCGACCAGGGTGGACAAAAGTTCAGGTATGCCCTCGCCAGTCTTTGCGCTTGTAGGAACGATGGCGACGTTCGTTTGGAATTCTTTGATTCTGTCAAACCTTTCAGATTTGAAACCCAATCTTGAAAGCGATCCCACTATTCTGTATAGATATTCGTCGAGACTTGTTTGAACCTCTGGCGCTTGTTTGTGTAATGCTTGTGTGAACGGTCGATTGTCTTCGGATCGCCACCCCAATATCATGTCAATCTTGTTTGCTGCGATGATGAATGGGGTTCGCCTAGCTTTGAGGATGTTTATCGATTCAACGGTCTGAGGTTCAACCCCTTTTAGCACATCTATGACCAAGATGGCGATGTCAGCGGCGGATCCGCCTCGTCTTCGAAGATTTGAGAAGGTTTCATGTCCGGGAGTGTCGACAAAAAGTATTCCAGGTACAACGATCTTAACTTTCAACAGTTTCAGAAGGTCTCCGCAACGACGCTCCAGCGTGTCTGCGGGCAGCATACTCGCGCCAATCCATTGCGTGATTGCACCCGGTTCTCTTGCAGCTACAGAGGTACCTCTCATTTTATCGAGTAGACTGGTCTTTCCGTGATCTACATGACCGAGCACAGCGACTATCGGATGACGCAGTGACAAGAACTATCCCGTTCGCGTATTCGCATCGACTACCGTTACAGCTCATTTAAACATTTCAAGATGTTAGAGAGAATCTCATTGACCTAGAGCAAGGAAGAACGACAACAAAATTTTGATTCGCTAGTATTTGTTTCGATTTCTGATCAAAAACAACAGTTGAATTTCTACAATTTTGATCCTTGTGGCTTCGAAAGGGCTTCAATCTTAGCTCCATACTTCTCCTTGTAGGAAGCCAAGCATACCTTACAACAGAAGTATCTCTCTTGCTCTCCTACTTTCAGCCTGACAGGTTCCCCCTCGATTTTTCCGTCGCAATAATCACATTTCAAACGGACACCTAAGTTTGGACGTATGACCACGCTCTGCTCTTCCTTTATGATCTTGGTAATTACGTTTGATGATATCAATTGGGAATTTGGAAGAGCAGATATCTTTGAATTAAGGAACTCTTGAAGGGATTTCATGCTATCCGTGACCACACGTATCGTAAGATTACTGTCGCCAGTGACTTGGAATACACATCTGACCTCCTCCATTTCTGCAAGTTGCTGACTCACATCATCAATCTTAGCGGTGTCCACCTTTAGATTGATGAGAACGTAGATCCCTTGTTCAATCTTTTCAGGATCGATGACTGGAGAGATTTTCTTGATGACACCCATGTCGAAAAGACGCTTCAGTCTACTCTCGACAGTAGGCGTGCTGACTGAAACAATTCTGGCAATCTCTCTTAGAGACCTACGGCCGTCCTGCATAAGAGCCTTCAGAATGCCCGCATCGGTTTCATCGATCTTGAAAGACAAGGCGAAGATCCTGTCATCATCTCTTCTGTAGAGCATATAAAATTTGATTTGGGAACACGCTTAGTCATGACTTGCTTTTATTGGAAATTCAGACGAAATCATTGCTGCGTAGCAGCACTGTGGATTGTGAAAAGTCAAGCGTCGAGGGCTGGAGTCACTTCCAGCTTTCCATAAACAGAAACTGTTTCTCGGTTGGTTTCACGTAGGAGTAGATCTCGTCTTTTCGGAAGAACATATTCATCTCTCTTTCTGCATTTTCTGGACTGTCGGATGCATGTATCGTGTTGCAGAAGATCTCAAGGGAGTAGTCGCCTCTGATGGTTCCCGGCTCTGCCAAAGCGGGGTTTGTAGCCCCAACCAGCTTCCTAACCACTTTTATTGCATCGGGGCCTTCAACGACAAGTGCAACAATGGGACCTGAAGTTATGTGTTCGACTAGTTCCCCAAAGAAAAATTTTGCCTTGTGTGCGTCATACAGTACTTTGGCCTGTTCTTCTGTGACCCAAAGGAGTTTCATAGCATTGATTACGAAACCTTTTCTCTCAAACCTTGATAGGACCTCGCCGATGAAGCCTCTCATCACGGTTTCCGGTTTGAAGAATGTGAAAGTTCTCTCCGGCAATGCTTGAACCTTCAGGAGGGTTTACTATCTGCCGCGCTCTTTCTTTCCGTAGTAGACTGTCCATTTGAGTTTTCTTGAGTCTCTCTTCAAGTGGAGTGTACTCTTTCTGCACTTTGAGGAACAAAAATACATGATTGTTCCATCATTCTTTATGTGCATTAGGCCACTGGCTGGAGGGTAGCCTTTTCCGCAAAATGAGCATTTGAACGTCTTGGGCATACGTGTCAGCGCTCGTGTTACTTGATCTTCTTGGCCTCTCTCTCAGTTTCTCTAAGAATCAGTATATCTCCGACTCTGACTGGCCCTCTTATGTTTCTCGTTATGATTCGGCCTTTATCTTTGCCTTCAAGAAGTCTGACTCTAACTTGAATAACCTCGCCTGTTACGCTCGTTCTGCCAACCAGCTGCGTCACTTCGGATGGAGTTGGAGCCTCTTCGACTCTTCCTCTGGAACTACTCATGGCTTAGATCCGCCGCTCTTCCTCAGGTTCTCAGCTGACTCTATGAGTTCCTTTAGAGAGTCTGAGGCTTCGCCAGCGTCAACTATGGAAACGGCTCCGCAGCCAACGTCTAGTCCAGCGGATTTTCCGAGCTCGAGTTTGCCCGGAACGTAGAGGTAAGGAATCTTCCTCTCGTCGCAGAGTATAGGAAGATGAGCGACAACCTGTGGCGGTTCCACGTCTTCAGCTATGAGAACCAGTTTGGCTATTCCTCTCTCAATAGCCTTCGTCGATTCATTAGTTCCCTTTCTGATTTTCCCAGAGTCTTTTGAAACTTGCACTACTTGAAGTGCCTTATCAACGACATCCTTGGATACTTCAAATTTTACGAAGAAAGCCTTTGGCATTCAAATTCACCTTCATTGGCCTAGTGAGTGCTCTACACCTTCAGAGTCTGTTTTATGAATGTTTCTATGGGCCGTTTCAAAAAAAGCATGATTGTCGACCGATACTGCCCTAAATGGATATAAGAATTCACGGCGATCCTATGAACTGTAAGACCTTGGACCCAGATATGCAATGATTGAAGAAACCGAGATCGCCGGAATCGTAAACCAGATCCATCCATTTACACTTCTCCTATTCTGGATGCGGGACAAGACCGTCTATGGGATCTACAAACTGGCACACGGTCATGTGGCTTACTTTAAGGTCCCACCTCAGATAGCTGATAAGAGCTCAAGAGAAGAACTGCTCAAGCATATTCATGTCGAAGGAGATCATCCTCACCCTGAGAACTTGACCTTCGATCAGCTCGTCACAGGAATGAAGGGATCCAGAGTGAGAAAGGCCTGGCTTACATCGACAAAAGGAAGACATCTCGATGCTGTGTTTCTAACCCTGAAGGAGCTCAGAGACTTTCTGCGTTCAACATCCACAAAATACTCGGAAGATTCGCAAAGGCATCGTTAGATAGATTCTCTGAAACAGACGGATCCGACAGAGAACTGTACTTTCGTCAACGTCTACCAGTTAAATAGAGTGAGCATTGATTTCTGACTGTTTAGAGCAATGTCCGTCACGATAGAGCTATGTACACGGTATTCGAAGCGGAGGAAGACTGCTGGAACTGGAGATAGCCCAGAAGACGATTTCAAATTGGCCACGACCTATCATGCTATGTTTAATCTACGTGTTGCAAACCTATGACGAGGAGCAGCTATGTCATCCTCTGACGCCAAGAAGCTACGAACACATACCGCGACTATGACCAGACTCTTTCAGTCACGTGTGTCTTCATTCAAGAACCGTCCAGATATGCTTAGGTTCCTTAGACAGCTTGACGAGAATAAGGCTGTCACAACGGCGCTGAACATCCTAGGTCAAGGTGATTGGCAGTGTATTGGCATCGATGGTAGCATGGACTACGATGAACGAATGCAGATGATCCTATTCTACGTGGCCGGAACAGGATATCGTTGTCCTCTCAAGATTTCCAAAGAGAAGACTAGCGTTGACCTGAAGCAGCTGTGGAGAGATGAGAATCTTTCAGCAACTGCCGCTGTTCCAATATGGGTTGAAGACGCGGCTGCAATTACCGGAAAGCGGCCTACTGGCGAAACTGATTTTGACTTCTTCTATTCCATGGAAGGTATCCCATATGCTCTGATGCTGATGGCGGAACTCCATCTTGCTTACCTAGCCTCTGTCGAAGAACCAATAAAAGTAATCCTCTTGGACCGACCTCTCTCCACGACGTTTTCATCGATTCTAAACGATCTCCGCATGTTGTTAAGGCTCAGAACCTCCAGCCTAATCGGAATCAAGACACCAAAAGGCGAACTGAGCAAGCTTGATCTTCAATTAGCTGCTGTTCTAGGTTCTGGACAGAGATATCTACCAACAAGAGGACAGCACCTCGTAGCTCGAGCCATTAGGGAACTCATCAAGGGAGAAAGAACGCGATCAGAGCTTGCATCAGCCTTAGGTTTTGATGAGGATGCCGTTGAGAAGCTAGCGAAACGCCTCATGAGATTCAACGAACTTGAAGAAGGACTGCTACTTGAAAAATGCGATTTGACAGGCTTTTCAGTTCGCGAAGGCGTCAAAGACTACTGGTATCGAATCACGAATGTGGTCGAACAGATACTAGACAAGGTATTTCGGACAAAAGGCGAGCACCCACTATTGTTGGATGCGGACAAGTGGCTAACCGTATTAGATCTGAATGCAATCAACTTCTTCCTTCTCCTAATGCTAGTTGACAAGGTAAACTCGACCAGAAAATTGATTATAGGTACTGCAAAAGACACGATGGCAACAGATCTCACAAGAGCGATTCTACCCTACGAAAAGTGGCAAAACAACATTAAGACTGAGAATCTGTACCCGAACGTTCGCAACGACAAAGCATTTCTCGCGATCCTAAGCGCCACCAATGCTGAGAGTCTTAGGACCCCATGGCGACTGAGAGGTTACGATAGTTGCTTTACTACGCTCCTTGACAATCATGATGAGAAGATACCCCTCAGAGCGGCGCGAAAGGTTGTCGCTAGTGAACAACTTTTCGTAAAGAGCTACTTCCAACTACGTTCTTTCAAAACAGACTCCACCATCAGATCACCTATCTTTGTCTACGATAGACCGCTCTATCCAGAACTGGATCGGAAATCCACGCATAAGTTCACGATTCTCGAAAGAGACCGTACCCAAGAAATTGAGCCGTTCTTTGAGGATAATGAGTTAAGCGAAATCGACAACTTGGTACTTTACCTGTTCTCGTTGCAGGATAACCCCGAGGTCGTAGAGGCGTATGGGTATAACCAACTTCTCTACTTGGCAGATAAGGCCGTGAAAGCCCGTGTAAGAAGCATGAGAGGAGCACTCAGAGGTATCGCTGGTCTGGAACTGTCTGCTCTGGCTCGTAGAGAAAGAATTTTCACAATCCTGAGCAGATATAGGGATATGCGTTCTGAGCGTGAGTATAGTCGAGTGAGGTTTGCAGGTAGGGGTTAGGAAAATGATTGGGAAAGGAGTTTTTGATAAGCTCGATGAGAAGTTTGAAGCTGTCGTCAAGAGTCACCAAACCTCTATGAGATCCACGAAGATTGGAGAAAGCGACATTGCCGTAAGTAGTACGTCAGCTTTACTCGAAGCTCGTTTTGATTTTGACGTACTAAATCGACTTCATGACCCGTGCTTCATTGGTGCTGAACGACTTACTCCTGCGGGCGATTGCTTCGTAATCTACGAGGTAACCAGTCTGCGTCCTATGCATTTCGAGATGACTGGAATAGACACGTCAATGCCCAAGATCATCAGAAATGAGTATCTTAAGACAATACGCGAGAGTTGGGGAAATAGTGATGAGACATGGATCGATTTCGCGGCCGTCCCGACAAAATACGCACTGAGAATAGAAAGTGACAAGGTTTCCTTTGAGAAGACTAAGTTCAACGCTCTGGCCGGAGCAAAAGCACATCTGCTATCTCCAGAGATCGTAGAACAGTTTCTTTCTGTGATAGATGGTACTGAGGTTGGAACCCTTCTTGGTTTTGATCTGCCATTAAGGGTCTCGATGATCGATCTTATCCGCTTTCATTCAGGTTTCTTCGCGTTCACAGGTACAGGCAAGTCAAACCTCGTTTCAACTTTGATAAGGAAATCTCTCAAAGACGTTGAGGATACGCGAATTGTCGTGTTTGATGTTTCAGGAGAGTATGCGATCAATCTCGCTGATGTTCTAGTCAAAGGTGGAGCATTCTATTCAACTGAGGATCTGAGCGATGAAGAGAAGTTCCTCGATTCCTTAGTGATTCCCGATAGCCTTGAGGCAAGTACAAATAAAGAGTCTCTGAGGAACTTTGCCAAGAAGGTTAGCAGTCGGACAAGATGTCTGAACTTAGTTCCTGAATCAAGCGAACTTACGATAGGCTTTCTTATCGACGTTCTTCAGGGGATCATAGATAAGGGCGAGTCAGGTGCCGTTCAGGCAACTATTGCCTTAACCAAGATTAAGAGACATCTAATAGACGAATGTGGATATGACCCAAAGACCAATCTACATGAGCTCAAGGAAAGTCACAAAGGTCCCTTGTCAAAAGCTCTTTCAGAAATGGGCGAAAGCGTTCATGGAATGTCAGCCATAAAAAAAGATATGGATACCCTCATCAGATACATAGAAGAGAAATCGCCGAAAAGCAAAACAGTAGAGTCTCAGAAGAAAACTGTGAATCCCGAAGCGCTCGCAGAAACTATCCTGGGAAATGATTCTGACTCCCTCTCAATCGTATACGTTCCTGAACCAGAAATGGCGAGATTGGCGGTCTCTAGATTCATTGACAGACTCCTTCTACTGAAGAAGACTGCGGGAGCAAAACAAAGAGTCCTTATTGTTCTTGACGAAGCCCAAGAATTCATTCCACAGAAGACCAATCGATCCGATTATACCGAAGTATCAAACAAATCAGTTGAGGCCCTACTGAGACAGGGCAGGAAATACAGAGCGCATTGTTGGATTAGTACCCAAAGAGTAGCGCACCTAAACGTAAATGCGCTCCAACAACTACATAGCTACTTTGCGAGCACTCTGCCGAGATTCTGGGATAGAATGGTTATCGCAGACGCTTTCGGACTCAGCTACGACATACTAGATGCTACTACCCAACTTGATACGGGTGAGTGGCTTTTTGTCTCCTACAAGGCAAGTAAGCGAAAGAACGTCCCCGCCTTCGTCAAAACTCCTAACAATGAAGAGATTGTTGCCAAAGCCCTCCAATGACAGTGAGTCACTGAACTTGAAGCAAAAGACAACTTTGAGTCAGTATTTCACAACAGGACTTACGCTGTGTTGAACCTATTCATGCGTAAAATAGAGTCTGACGAATTCAGAGGTCGCCTCATCAATTCTCGCAAAACCGAACCTTGTTAGCTGTACAACTGTTCCTACGGGTTCCTTCAGGAGCGCTGTCTCGCCCATCCCTTTCGAGATCTCAGCGGTTGGCATGACGACACTGGTCATGATGCAATCGTTTGTCGGAAGCCAGTGAACAAGGGGCGCTTTGAGTCTCCTCGCGTCTTCGTATGTTTCGCTATGTAGTCTGGCCTCACAAGAGTCACGATTCGCATTCAAAATTTCTACATTGAACAGCTCCATCAATCTGAGAACCTTGTTTTGTTCCAGGGCCTTTCTGTCTGATCCAGAGATCAGAAGATTCGCTGTGCCATTCTCAGGTTTCACAGAGATTTCTCTTGTAGTTTCAGGACGATCCGGATGAAGTGCTGGTCTTGAAACATATGCTTTGGTTACGTTTTGCACCTCAAGTGTAATTGGATTCTCAACGTAGAAATATCGGTTTGCCGTCGAGTCCACGATCTTTCTGTTGACTGCGTATATGTTTTCCCAGCTGAGTGTCGCGTCAACTGGTCTCGGGCCAATTTCCACAACGACTTTTCTGAGGGCATCAGGAGTTATTCCTCGTCTTCTTAGCGCAACCAAAGTGGCGAGTCTAGGGTCATCAAACCCTTGCACCAAGCCTTCGGATATGCTCTTCATTATCTTTGACTTACTCAGTTCGGCGCCGACTACTTTCAGTCTTCCATAGTGTATGGATTCAGGGTACTCCCACCCAAGATATTTGTACATGTACTCTTGGCGGACAGTGTTGGTGTAGTGTTCTTTTCCACGTATGATGTGAGTGATACCGAGCAGATGATCGTCTATGCCTGCAGCAAAATTGTAGAGGGGCCAAATGCGGTACTTGTTTCCAACTCGTGGGTGAGGGTTTCTTTCGGGATCTATTATTCGGAGCGCAGGCCAGTCTCTGACCGCCGGGTTCGGATGATCGAGATCGGTCTTGATCCTAACGACTGCTTCTCCCTCATAGTATCGCCCATCAATCATCTTCTCCCATCGCGTAACCTGCTCTGAGACAGGTAGGTTACGGCAGGGGCAAGGATTTCCTTCGGATATGCATGAGTTGAACAGATCCTTGTTGCAGGTGCATACGTAGGCCTTGCCAGATTCGAGGAGCCGTTTTGCATATTCGTAGTAAGTGGGAATCCTGTCGCTTTGTATGAACTCTTCGTCCCATCTGCATCCAAGCCAATTCAAGTCTTCTCTTACCATTTCGTAGAATTGGAGGGATGATTTCTTTAGTCGGGGGTCTGTGTCTTCGAATCTTAGGATGAATTTTCCATTGTACATTCGAGCGTAGTCATGAGACAGTATTATTGCTCTGACTGAGCCTAGGTGGAGAGCGCAATCTGGATTCGGGGAGAATCTCGTGACTATGACCTTGAACTTTTCTGCGTTAGGTAGTGGTGGGAGCGTCTTTTCTTGACTTATTTTTTCTGTTTTGAGTAGATCTGGCCATCTCTTTTCGACCTCTTTGGTCTGCTCCTCGTGTGAAATAGAGTTCACTTCTTTGAGTATGTCGATAACCATATTGGTGACGTCTTTTGCAGATGCTCGTAGATCCGCCCTCTGTGCCAGAATGCCTCCTACAACTGATCCTACCTGAGCTTTCCCGTCGTGTTTTGCTGCATTGACAAGTGCTAGCTTGCGAGCTAGAAGCTTGACATCTTCCATGTTCGATTGCGACATTTGCTACAGCCTACGACCTAATCATTATCAGTACGAATACTATTACGGAGATTATTATTGTTGGAATTATTGAGAAAACCACAAGTCTGCTTATGTAGTGGATAAGCTCAGCCATGTTCTTGAATAGAGCTGAACCGAGAGTCTTCACACGTGTCTTGATTGAATTCGAAGATATTTCGCCTTCATATAGGTTCTTCTTGGCTTCTGAAATAACTGTTCTTATCTTCTTCATGAGGGCATCATCGTCGATAGCTTCTCCTACAGGATGATACCCCAGTCTGGCTGAAGTGATTCCATTGACTACATGCGTGTCCGTGGTCATTACCTCTCCGCACTGGATACCCATTTCTACCATTGCCTGGAGTATCCTTTCCCTTAGACCGGATTTCATGTTATTTCCATCAACAATCAGATACGCTGAAATTTGTTCTGCGACCTTCACGACCAACGCGACGAGACCTCCTGGACCAATTCCTTGCTCACACGTGAATTCATCTAGGGAAACTCGTGCGACTCCGAAGCTAAACGGAGATCTTGGCTCCGCGGAAGCTTTCTCAAGCGCCTTTTCCGTTGAGTCAACTATGTCACGCTCGTCTTTGTCATCGAGTATCTTCGCATTCTTGATAGAATTGTGTGCGTCGATCAGCGCTGTCTCTCTGAAGAACTTTTTTCCCGTGAATGTGAGCCGAGAGCCCACATCTAGTGGGATATCCTCCATATCATTTGGTGAGAGAGTTATCGTAACCAGTGAACATTCACCAAAGACTTGACAACTAGCGGTGGCATTTCCCGAACTCACCCTTACAAGCTTCGTTGCGATAGACTGGAAGTCTTGCAGGCCTGTGGCTTTGAGCACTTCTTCGACGACTTTCCGATTCTCAACTTGGGATACCAGATTCATCTCATGGCCAGATATTCCATGTGGAACCCCGATTATCGCATTCGTTTTTTCTGCCAAGAAATCTTGCATCACTTGAGGCAAGATGCTACTGCCTACGTTCAAGAATGGTCCAGGATGAAAATTTGATACTACAAGTATTGCGGAATTACTTTGACTTCCCTTCTGTCTGAACTCTAAGACTGTAGTATTCAGGTCTTGTTCTGAACTGATCTTCTCAAGTTGTCTTTCGATCAGTTCGCTCTTCTTGTCAAGCATCGATGAAAGAAATCCTCGAAAAAGTTGAGTTGGAGATATTCCTATCCTACCCATCCCCATCTTCTCTAGGTACGTCAATATCAGAGCTGCATATGCGAAGCTGATCAGAAAACTGGCCACAAACGCAAGTGAGCTCTTCTCGACTGAAAGTTGGAAAAGTAAGGAGACCGAAATCAAAGAGAGAAAGGGTTCGAAGACTGCTGAAAAAGCTTTCGAAATCCTGTCTGCAGATGACATTGAAAAGATGGCGACGCATCGAAAGGGAGCAGCAATGAACACGCCCAGGTAGAAAGCATCGCCTGGGAACGCGAAGGTGTGAAACATCTTGCCTGCAAGAGCTCCTATCACGAGTCCTCCGATCAATACGACTGAAGAGAATAGGGACAAAGCAAAGCACCGACGTAGGTTAAAGACTGGGTCCTTACGCAATGCCAACCGGTCAACCACTGGATTTGATATGATTGAGGGAAAAGCCAAGACCAGCAATCCCATCATTAGAGCTGCTGGCAGCCCAAGCAGAGACCCAGAATACAGGTAGAAAGCCAAAATGCTTCCAACAAAGTCAACTAGTAGTATTGCCAATAGAGTCTGTTTGAGAGAGGGAAAAGCAATCTTACGAACAAAATTATAGTACGGCGTTGCAGCCTTGATTCGTAGATAATGCTTTTCCGTCATGTAACATTTCGCCGAGCATAGAATGGCGTTTAGTGCGAATGATGTTCACTCAAGAGGTTGACTATGAAATTAGAGCCTTCGCAACTTTTATCGCTAGAACTGGATGCTTCATGATCATCTTTGCGGCCCTTTCCAAGTTCATGCCGTTTGCGAGGTCCAAGATGTCTTGTCCCTTGAGCAACTCCGCCATAGTATTCAGTTCACCATCTGAAAGTTTCTCAATCACCTTCAAACCCTTCAGGCTTCTTCTCATTCTATCACCAAAGATCCTATCGTACTCAACAGCGTAGCCCGAAAGTCTGCTTTCGCTATAGTCCTCATCCCTGATTGCCTCGGCTGCCAAGCTTCCCGCAATTCGACCTGCAACCAGACCTGAATGTATTCCAGCTCCTGTAAAAGGAATCACATGACCCGCGGCTTCTCCAGCTATCATGACATTGTCAGATACACTCTTGTCAAGTTGGCCACTGACAACAAGTGGAGCTGCTCCAACGCTCAATATCTTGGAGTCTCCAAACGTCTCTGGATGTCTTTTCAAGAATTTGTCCAAGTAGGGCTTGGCCGCCGTTCCTCTCACGCCAAGCCCAACGTTGGCGACGCCTTTCCCCTTTGGAAATACCCAGAGGTATCCGAGTGGAGCAACCTCATTTCCCAAATAGAACCGTAGCAAGTCCTCGTTGCCGATTCTGCAACCTTCCATAACGTATTGTATACAAGATATGAATTCCATACGACTTGTATCAAAGAACTTCCTTGCCACGACTGAACTGAATCCGTCACACCCGATCAGAATCCTAGATGACAACGAGTGAGTTTCATTCTCCGTTTTGACAGTTGTCTCAATGCGGCCTTCATTTCTTTTTGCGTCAACAAGACTCGCGCCAAGTCTAATGTCAGCTCCTGCCTTTCGAGCAGCATCAGCCAATGCTTCAAGGTACATACGCTTGTCAAGGACACACCCACCATGCTTGCCCATCGCTTCCCCAGAAATTTCCACGCTCTTTGTTTCGTCGGGAGCGTAAACGATTGCACCAGACATTTTATTGACTACGAAATCTCGTGAATCTAGTTCAGAATCTTCCAGGCCAGTGCTGGAGATAGCTTCGGCGCAAACCTTCTTGCCTAGAGTCTTCTCTCTTTCCACAAGAACGACGTTCACCCCTTTCTCTGAGGCTTTTCGAGCTGCGAGAAGACCTGTCGGTCCGGCACCAACCACTATTATGTCATGATTATCCATAATGCCACACGCCAACCTTGTTTAGAGAGATCTGTCAGTCGCATATATCTTCATTTAGAGGGATCTGTCAGTCGCATATATCTTGATGATGTCTCGTTTCATTTGCATCCTATTGAGCATAACGTAAAAGATCACCTGAAAATACCGGAAAAACGATCCCTATCCATTTGGAGATGCACATTTATTCTCCCAGATGCTAACGGATCCAGTCAAACATCACTGAACTGTGCAAGGGGTTTGTGGAAAAAACGATTATTATGCGACATGTCTTTCAGTGTGTATTTGAATCGTTCAGTTGAGTTTGGTGGTTCTTATCGATGACCAGTGTGACTGGGGTGATCCGATTGATTAGACCAATAAACTGTGCGATGATGGGTTTTGCAGTAGTAGTAGGCGAGTTCATCGCCCTCTCGGGGTCACTGCCAACCTTTCGCGCTTTGCTCGGCTTTCCTGTCGCGTTCCTGCTAACTGCGGCAACAATGATCTTGAATGACTACTATGACCGATCCATAGATAAGATCAACAATCCTGAGAGACCTATCCCTTCAGGCGCAGTGTCTCCTCGCGCTGCTCTGGCATTGGTATTTCTGCTCTCGACATTGGGAATCTTGACATCAGCGTTAGTTAATTCTCTGGCAATGATAATTGCGCTGCTATCACTTGTCTTGATGGTCTTCTACAATACCGTTGGGAAGAGAACCGGGTTTCTTGGGAATATTGTGGTGAGCGTCTGCGTATCATTGCCATTTGTTTTTGGCGGTTACGCCGTCCAGAATATGAGGCTTTTGTTGTGGATTTTTGCATTCGTTGCGCTGTTTTCGAATCTTGGAAGGGAAGTCACGAAAGGTATTGCAGATGTTGCAGGAGATAGGGCTCACGGCGTCAGGACCGTAGCAGTAGTTTTCGGCTCTGGAATTGCCTCGCTCGCTGCTTCATCCCTTTTCGCCGTCGCGATATTACTAAGCGCATTCCCACATGTTCTTGATCTTGTGTCCAAGTTCTATCTACCTGCAGTGGTCGTGTCTGATCTTGGCTTTGTTACCTCAGCCATTTCTCTTCTTCGAAATCATTCAGTTGAGAACGCCAAGGCTGTTAAGAATAGGATTCTGATCTGGATGATGATCGGGCTTGTTGCTTTTCTGCTAGGAGCGTATGTCCCCATCGAATCAAATATGTGACTGTTCTTGAGGCATCTGGAAGTTTTATATCTGTAGTGCCGCTCACGATAGAGTCCGGAATAGAAAATGAGGAGAGTGAAGGATGGCATGGTGTCTCTGGGCACAAGAGGTAGAAGGAAACTCTCAAAGAACGCGTTGAGCTCGTTGCCTGAGGAGATTATTGAAGCGTTCGCTCGTCTTCCAAGAGTTTTCAAGAAATGGGATATCGATCGGATCATGGGCGATAGCATCTCGAGAAGCATGAAGTGGCGGTACCTTCAGCGCATGGAGAGGCTTGGACTGGTTAAGCATTCCAGCAAGAAATGCTATAGAAAAACGTATGATAGGGTCTCTGATTGGCTTGAGAAGGATCTGGTTCCACGGATAAGAAGAGTGGAATTCGTGGCGAGTCTGCCTGTTCTACGATCCTAACCGAACCCTCACTTTTTCCCTAGTTCCTCTAAGATTTCCTTTGCCCTGTCGATTCTAACCTTCTTCTCTTTGACCATGGCGTCTGCAACTTTGTCGATTAGGTCTCCGGTTGCGCCTGCCATCGCCGCGACGTTTCGTGCGTGAAGCCTCATATGTCCTCTCTGAATGCCTTCAGTCGCGAGGGCCCTAAGCGCGGCTAGATTCTGAGCCAAACCGACCGCAGCTATAACCTCTCCAAGTTCCGTCGCAGTCCTTATTCCTAGTATCTTCTTGGTCACCTTTGCTATTGGGTGAACGGCAGTGGCGCCACCTATCAGTCCTACAGCCACCGGAAGCTCTACACATCCAACCAAGTCGCCGTTGCTGTTCTTCTCCCAAGTTGAGAGAGGTTTGTATCTACCTGATATAGAGGCATAAGCGTGAGCTCCAGCTTCCACAGCTCTGGTGTCGTTTCCTGTTGCTAGGACAACAGCTGTGACTCCATTCATTATTCCTTTGTTATGTGTCGCGCAGCGGAATGGATCTGATGCTGCGAAGGCATAAGCTGCTACTACGCCATCCACGACGTCTTCTCCTCCCAAAGCTTCTTTGTCGAATATTGCTCTTGCACGCATCAGACGTTTCGTCGCCAAGTTCGATATGATTCTTAGGTAGACTCTTCCACCGGTTATTGATTCAATCATTGGAGCAACCGCTTCAGTCATAGTATTCACGGCGTTTGCTCCCATAGCATCTCGACAATCGACAAGAAGCTCCGTTATCACCATGGGGCCGACCTGTGTGTCAAGTACCTTGACCTCAAGATCTCTCGCACCTCCTCCGTTAGACACAAGAACTGGATCTTGATCATTCGCCTTCTTCAGAAGGTCTCCCTTTGCAGCGAGAACAGTCATTCTAGACCCATGTGGGTCTTTGACGCCCACCAACTGGATCTGGCCGATCATGACTGGCCCCGTGCTACTCGTTGTGAATCCGCCTCTCGTTCTGGCGATCTTTGCAGCATTGCTCGCTGCTGCAACAACCGACGGTTCCTCGATCGCCATCGGGATCAAGTAGTCTTTTCCATTGATCAAGAAGTTTACAGCTATTCCGAGCGTGACCGGCATGACGCCCACGACGTTCTCAATCATTCGATTCGCCTGCTCCATTGGTAGAGCACCAGTCGAACCCAAGGCTCGGGCTTCGTCGTCAGTTAGATTCGCGAACTCTTTCACGAGGTTGAGCCTTTCACTCGGATTCAGTTTGTAGAATCCTTTAAGATCAGATGTCTTGGGCATATGCAATTCTCCTCATTTCTTCATGATTCAACTGAGGTAGAGCCTACGTGGACTCTTATTCATTCATTAAGCTTGTTCTTCAAGTTGAATTGTCGATCGTCAGAACTGATCAAGCTATGATCGAAAGTAACTAGCGTCTTGCATAGACGTTTGTTTCGAAACCTCTTTCATGCAGCCATTCACGAGTCTGACCTGTTACAACTGTTGGAACACTTCTCAGGTCTGCGATGGTTTTTGCCCCAGATAGAAACATTGCAGTCTTCAGTTCCTCAATCTTCGTCTCAAGTGTTTTCGAGACTTCCTTTGATCCAACAATGGCTGCACGAATGAGTGGCAACGCGAAGCTGCCGGCGGATGCTCCCAAGGCCAACGACTTTGCAATATCCAGTCCGCTTCTCACTCCACCTGAGGCTATCACTACAACACCTGTCGATTGAACTACCTCAATGAGACTCGCGACAGTTGAGATCCCCCATTCCCAGAAGGTCTTCCCGAGCCTTGCGTGCAATCTGTCTGAAGCCTCCTTGGCTCTGTAGTACTCAACTCCTGCCCAACTTGTTCCACCAGTTCCCGAAACGTCGATCCCACTGACACCAATGTTTGCCAATTGTTTCGCTACGCCTGAGGATATGCCAGCTCCAGTCTCCTTTACGAGCACGGGAGCCTTGACGCCCTTCACAACTTCTTCAATCTTGGCCAGAGCGGTCTCGAAACTTGTCTCTCCTTCATGCTGAACAGACTCTTGCAGGGCATTCAAGTGAATGTACAGTGCGTCGGCACCTATCATTTCTATTGCTGCTTGAGCTTTTTCTACAGCGTTGCCCTTGGCGAGTTGTGGACATCCGATATTGGCGAAAACAATGGCGTTGGGCGCTTTCTCTCTTACGATCCGGTATGTGTATGCGAGCTTCTTGTCTTCAAGGGCGGCTCTCTGGCTTCCAACGCCAATTCCGATGTGAATTCTTTCTGCAGCCTCGGCCAGTACACCATTGATCTTTCTTGCTTCTGGTGTTCCGCCCGTCATAGAGCCAATTATGAGTGGAGCATTTAGTCTGTGATTGAAAAGGTTCACAGAGGTATCGATCTGATCCTTGTTGATTTCGGGAATTGCTTTGTGAACTAGAAAGACGTCGTCGAATCCTGTCTTCCTGTTCGACTCTACTCGTCTTCTTAGACTAACCTTGATATGACTCAGCTTTCGGGCTTCGGTCTCTTTACCCATTCCACATCATT
>CAYGZB010000001.1:30769-42718 GCA_964354325.1 uncultured Candidatus Bathyarchaeia archaeon
GCTTATTCAAGCCAAGATTTCACACCTTTTCTGTCAGTACTCACAGTGAAGCTCTGTCCACCTAATCTGGCGATAGCCTCAGCAATCTTTCTTTCTGTTCCATGCTCGGCGAGTGCGATCATGCAGCCACCTCCCCCAGCACCAGTGAGTTTCGCACCAAGGGCTCCATTTGATCTCGCGGACAGAATCAACTCTTCGAGTTTATTGTTGGAAAGATTCAGCCATTTCAACAGCTCGTGATTGTCATTCATGAGTTCTCCTAGGCGTTGCAGTTCGCCGTTCTCGATTGCCAGCCTAGCTTGGGCAGAGATCTCGCCAGCCCGGTTGGCTAACTTGTTGAATTCGTCTGGACGTTCTTGCGATATTGATCGAACTTTCATCACTTGTTCTCCAGTCGATCTCGCTATTCCGGTATTACCTATCACGATGGGTATGTCAGATCTTGCCTCCACGGTCTCGAACCCTTTGTCCTTTGAGAAGGATATGACTCCTCCGTAGGTTGCTGTGGTTTGATCTATTCCAGATGGTTTTCCATGTACCATTCTTTCTGGGATGAAAGCAAGTTCTCGTATCTCTTCTCTACTTCTGTTGATCTCCAGCAATTCGCATAAGGCTGCGATTAATGAGACTGATACTGACGCTGATGATCCAAGTCCCGCGGCTACTGGGATGGCTGACTCGATCTCTATGTCTAGTCCCTGGTTCTTTTGCCCAACCTTATCGCTCAAATGTAAGGCTATCATTTGGAATGGTGCTAGTGCCTTGCCTGCCTCCGGTCCCCCTGTTTCTGGCACGTAATGTCCCGATTGGAAACTTCCTGATGCGTTCAGTCGGTTGGAGCTTATCTGGATCTTGGCATCGTTTCTCTTTGACACCTTGACCTTTGAATAGAGTCCCACTGCCATGGCAATGGCGGGTTTACCCATAACGACAAAATGCTCCCCGGTCAAGATTACCTTAGCCGGTGCTGTAGCTACCGCTTTCAGCTTGAATGCGCCTTGGGAATGTTTGCTCGTTCCCTGCTATTTGGTTATGGATACGGCTGCATAGCCTACTACTGCGCTTTTGTCCTGTGTAATGTCCCCGCTTGTTTTGTAGGATAATAGCGAAGCGGTTTTTGCTCCAAGTAGCTTTGCGGCTCTTATGGCCGCCGTGATTGGACCGTAGCCGCACATCGAGATGCTTTGGGACTCAACGACTTTTTGGAGAGATTCCTCGTCGAGGGTCAGGATTGATTCGATTGCCAGTCTGTCTTTCTTTGATGCTGCTGCTTGACTCTCATAGTGAGTCATGTCGGATGAGGCTATTATCACGACGTTTGATCCGTTGACGGCGTTGGATATGGCTTCTCCAACTTCGCAGCTGGTTGTTAGATCCTGCATCATCATGCAGATGGGGACAAGCTTCACATCCAATCCGTATACGTATTGGATGAATGGAAGTTGGACTTCAATAGAATGTTCAAGTCTGTGCGCTGACTCGTCGATATCTATAATGTTTGTCTGTTCTCGAATACTCTTCGCGAGGTCTGTGTCTATTGGTGAAACACCAATCGGAGTCTCCCAAGCGCCTTCAGTCATCAAAGAAACACCACTTCCCATTCCCGTGTGGTTCGGTCCGATGATAACGCAAGTCTTCGGGACTCCATCCTTGGCCATTGCATAGTATGAGTTTGCAGCCACGGCACCTGAGTACATGTATCCAGCATGTGGACAGACCACGGCTACGACGTTCCGCTTGCCCTTTCGGTTGACTTCAGGAAGTTTACCCGGGCCGAACTTGTGAAGAAAACAGCTCTCGATCTGCTTAGTTAGGGAAGACTTTGTTCCCGAATAGAATGCTCCGGCTTGACAGGGACTTCTAACTTTCAATCCTCACCGCCCATTCTAGGCGATATCGTGGCGAGTTTGGTTTCGAAATCATCTACTGTCAGTGGGAATTGAGCGTCTAGCGTCAATTCTCCTCTTTCGCGCAGAACCTGTCTGGCCAGAAGCCAGTATGCCATGGCCAAAGCGCGGCGTCCCTTGTTGTTTATGGGTATTGCAAGATCTACATCGGAAAAAGTGTTGTCAGTGTCGCAGAATGATACGACAGGAATTCCAGAGGTTGATGCTTCTCTTATTGCTTGCCAGTCTGCGCGAGGGTCAGTGACAACCAGTAACTGTGGCTCTCCGTGTTTTGGCTGAAGGGGATTTGAGATGAACCCTGGCAGAAATCTTCCGACAGTTGGAACAGTTCTTGTCTTCTCGCAGAACTTCTCTATTGGTGCTTTCCCATACAATCTAGATGATACTACAAGTACTCTTGATGGGTCGAATCTCGCAATGAATTTTGCTGCCATTCGTATCTTTTCATCAGTTTTTCCTATGTTGAGTATGAACAGTCCGTCAGGTCGCACACGATAGATGTACTCTTTCATGTCGCCTGTCTTGATCCGTGTCCCGATGTGAAGACCCGCAGCTAATAGATCCTCCAGTGGAAGGAGGAGGTCTTCAGTCTTGGGCACCATGTCTTTCTCGTCTTTGCTCATATGAATCATCCACAACTCTTACAGATTCTCTGATCTCTTCTTATAGGCAACTTCGGCATACTTTAGAAACTCGTCAATAACCTCCACGTTGGAGATTAGCATTCGACGACAACAGTATCTCTTCATTCCCAAGTCATCCAAGACGTCACGGGGTTCATCTCCATCTTTTACCCTTCGCGCGAACTCTTCCCACTTGTCTCCGACAAGGTTTCCGCAACTGAAGCACCGGACAGGTATAATCAAAAGATTCTCTCCATCTATCTGTAGGATTTCTGTTTACGTGCTCGTGCCCCAGGTCCCCCGAACTTTTTGGATTCTGAACGTCTCGGGTCTCCCGCAAGCATCGTTCTGTCATAACTCGTGAACACTCTTCTAAGCTCGCTGCTCTTTGTCCATCCGACCAAAGCTCTAGAGATTGCAATTCGGGCAGCTTCAGCCTGTCCCATATAGCCCCCACCTTGGACTTGGACGCTTATATCCACATTTTTTCTTCGCTCTCCTGCGACCACTAGGGGCTCCATGATCTTTAGCCTAGCAATCTCGGGTTGAATCTGTTCGACTGGAAACTTGTTCACGGTAATTCTTCCGGTTCCAGGTCTGGCAACAGCCCTGGCTACAGCTGTCTTTCGTTTGCCCGTAACTAGAAGAACTCGTTTTCTTTCGCTCAACTTGGTGCGACTCCTCCAATCTCTTTTGCGAGTTGCTGTAAAGTTATGTATGAACATCTAAGCTTCGATGCTTCTGCTCCTGGGACTCTAAAAGTTGCTTTGTTCTTGAACTCTTCAGGAACTCCCATGAACACTCTCACTCTCTTGAACGCATCTTTTCCTTTGGGTTTTTTCCAAGGCAACATACCTCTGATTACTCGTCTGGTGTAGGTATCAGGTCTTCTAAAGTGGACTGGCCCCTTCTCCTGAGATCCCAAGGTTCGAGTCTTCAGTCGAAGCATGGCTCTATTCACAATCATCTTCTTCCTTCCGGAGATAACTGCTTTCTCGATATTCAGTATAATGATTGACTTACCGTTCAAGGCATTCTTAGCGACATAGGTCACCATTCTGCCGAGAATCTGATTCGTTGCATCAACAAAAGTTGTTTCAGAAGACATGTAAACTTTCATCCCAATAAAATTACTTTTGTGCCTGCAGGGTTCTCCTCAGCCAGAGCTTCAAGGGACATACATCTCCCACCCGCCTCTACGATTTTCTTCATTGCTTGGCTTGAGAACTTGAAAGCGGCAACAGTCACCTTGTGACTCAACACTCCAGCCGATAGGACTTTTCCAGGAACCGCGACAATACTTCCGTCACTTGAATATCTGGATATCTTGCTGAGGTTCACGGTTCTGCGTGATCTTTTTGATTTTGAAAGATCTTCGGCTAGACGTCTATACAGAGGTGTCTTGGTTTCGCGTGACTTCTTCTTCAGTTTGGATATTAACGCCGTCAGTTGTGGATTTGTGGATTGTGAGTTCATTCGATCCGTTCTCCTGAGGCGAATTTTGAAAGTTCATCTGCTTTTCCTGCAAGGATCCTTGATGCCTCGCTGATGAGGTTATCTATGGGTATAGAGCCCGTCGGTTCCACATGGAATATGTAGGTAGTGTCGTCCCACTCGATCTTGATTGGAGATTTCTTTTCGCAATGTGTGACGCATTCCATACATAGGGTGCAACTCATCTCGTTCCTCACCACAGCTCTATCCCCTTCTACAGAGAAGACGTTCTTGGGACACCATTTCGCGCACTGGACAGCCTCAACCGCCCTTTTTGGATCAATAGTTACCTGAGGAAGATACTTGTAAGCACAAGCTGAGACTGGCTGCCACTTTGCGTGCTCCAGCCCCCGACCAAGTTTTGCGTAGGCTTCAAGTCGTATCTTCTGTTTAGGTGCCAATTTGACTATTGGAATTCTTTCACTGACAGGTTTCACATTTGGATCTTGAGGTTTGAGCTCGCTTGAGTATACTGTAATCGTTTCGTCTTGAGCCTCCACCTCGAGAGTGAAAGATGCCCTACACTTGCTGCATCCCAATTCACTTTTGCAGTCGCACTCTTCTGGAAGGTTATATGCCTTCGAATCAGTCGTTAATGGGATCAGACCGAGTCTATGTGCGAGTATCTCATCGTACATTACTGATGTGTTCTCAACAATCATTACGTCATCTATCGCCATCGTTGGGACTTCTGCGATCATGATCCTTCTGATGGCGTTTGCGAAAGCCGGGGTCACACCACTCAGCATAAACCTGGCTGAAGTCTCATTCTCTTCTAGTAGCTTTACATCCATGAATGGTGCAACCTTTCGAAATCGAATGATGCAACAGACTCCTGAACTTATATAAACCCTACCCTGTCAAAACCTCACAAAAGATTCAGATCTTGATGAGATTTTGTGATGGTGTGACAGGAGATTCACTTCAAACCTTCTGCGATATCTTTTCGACAATAGAAGAAGACCTACATAGAACACTTATCAGATCTCTATCAGAAACAGATGGAGACGTAATTATCAGATGGATGCTGGGACGCTATATCAAATTGGATTAGTCCTGGTTTTTGCAGGGTTCGCACTGGCGTTCATATCCGCATTCATTCCTGCTCTTCGAGGAAGCAGATCGAACTCAAGAACGAAAGGTGGAGGAATAGTCATGATCGGTCCATTTCCAATAATATTTGGAACTGATATCGGCTCTGTCAAGATGTTGATACTGCTTTCAATATTACTCATGGTGGCGGTGTTGGCTTTCATGTGGTTCACATCCTTGACATTCCGATAGAGTGAATTCATATGTCTGGAAGATCGTGCGATCTCTGCAACCAGAACCCCGCGATGTATGTTTGTAGAGACTGTGGAAAAGCTGTTTGTGGACTGTGCTTTGACACACATGGCTGGAAGTGTCATGCCTGCTCCAAGCTTATGCCAACAACTCACGGCGTCGGCAGTGCTGAAGGAGTGCTTTCTGGTTGGCCGATGAGTTACACGTTCTTCATAGCTGCCTTCATGATCTTTGCTGGAACGCTACTGATGATACTCGCATCGGTTTCTTCAGGCGCCACCAGCGGAGGCCTCGTCATCTTCATCGGGCCAATTCCAATCGCGTTGGGAGCCGGCCCACAATCATCTCTCTTGATCACAGTTGCATCTGCTCTCGCGATTGCCATGATGATCCTGTTCTTTCTACTGAACAGAAGAAGATCCATCTAAGGCTGATCTAAATGACGCATCACTTACAGCGATACTTGGTTAGAGTAAGGGACACTGCACCGAAGCCACGCGAAGGCTAGACTTCCTCTACCTCAGTTGGCTGTTCACTAACTGATGCTTCAGCAGCAGAAACCTTGGGTCCCAGGCCTTTTATTCCCGGATGATCCGGTCTGCCAAACGGACTCTCTGGTGCGTACTTGATGAATGGCTCTTGTTGTCTTGGGACCATGTAACTGGGAACGGTAACCCTTCTATCTCCTATTATTATGTGACCGTGTGAGACGAGTTGACGGGCTTGATGGATGGATTTTGCTAGACCCGCTCTGAAAACCATGGTCTGAAGTCTTCTTTCGAGAAGATCTTTGATATCAAGGTCTAGTACTTCGTCTATTTGGGTTGTCTCAGGTAGCAGACCTACTCTGCTCAGCTTTGACAGATACTCACTTTGGACTCTAGCTCTTGCTTCTTCACTCTTTGCCAGTAGTGACCTTGCTATGCCTCTAACCTGCGATAGCATAGTTCTGTATCGCCAAAGTTCATGCTTGTTTCTAAGCCCGTATTCGCCCACGAGCTTCAGTTCCACTTCTAGCTGGTCTTTTCTCCAAGGATGACGGGGACTCTCATACTTCTTCCTTTGTTTCTTTGGATCTCCCATGATGACCCGCCCTCTATTTCTTCTTCTCCTCTTTCCTCTCTCCCATCGCGGCGGCTCTTGCAGCAGCTATGGCCAGTTTCTTCTTGACTCCAACTGCTTTGCCCTTTCTTCCAGTCGTCCTTGTTCTCTGACCTCTCACTTTGAGCCCATACGAATGTCTAAGTCCGCGCCACGACCTGATGTCCTTCATGAAATCTATGTCCGTTTTCATTGATAAGGTCAAATCGGCACCTGTCAGATGCATATCTCGGCCTGATGGTGGACCTTTTCTCCGATTAACCTGCCTAGGAGGGATACCATACTTTATGGGATCAGTTATGACATCCTCAATTTTTTGAACATCAGATTCGGTTAGGTTTCCTATTCTCATCTCGGATTTGAGATCTGCAGCCTTCGCTATGGCACTGGCTAGACTCACTCCGAGTCCTTTAATCTTAGTAATGCCATACACTAGTTTCTTCGAGCCATCTATGTCGGCTCCGGCTATTCTGACAATGTGCCTAAATTCTCTTGACATGACATCGCACCATGAGTGCAATCACTACCGTGCAAGATGGATGTTATTTAAGCATTTAGTCAGTGAATTATTGGTTTTCTCACTGACATTGATGAAATCTCGAACGCTGTTACAGAGAAATCGTTTGCCATATGGAGGTTTTTTGATGAGAATCCGGAACGTTTTGCATACCCAACCTGACAGCGGAAAACATATTTGACTTGTCAACCTAAGGATTGTGAGTGTCAGAATCATGGAATCTGAAGAGATTAGAGTAGTTGAGACATCTTCGATTGAGAGAATTGACCAATGCCTTGTCGGTTTTCCAGATGTGGGTCTGGTTGGTCTCATAGCTGCGAACCACATGATCAATACACTCGGATTAGTCGAGAGCGGACACATTGAGTCTGACCTGCTTCCTCCAGTGATTGTTGTTCACCACGGAGATCCCAAGTCGCCTGTGCGGATCTACACGAAAGATAAACTCGCAATCCTCACCTCTGAAATCCCAATTCAACCCATGGCTATGCCAATGCTATCACGGAAGATAGTTGAATGGAGTAAGGCTAAAGGCAGTAAGCTGATCGTTAGTCTTACTGGAATCGCTGTGGAGAACAGACTTGAGATTGAGACCCCAGAAGTTTACGGTGTTGGGGATGTTGGAGCAACAAGAGATTTACTCAAGAAATCGAATGTGAAGCTCCTTGAGGAAGGGTTCATGGTGGGAGCTCACGCTGCTATAATGAATGAATCATTGAAAGCCAAGATTCCCAGTGCAATTTTGATGGCACAGTCGCATTCCCAGTATCCAGACCCAGGAGCTGCGGCTTCGATCATTTCTGCACTGAACAGACTGCTTAACACGAATGTCGATGTCAAAGGGCTGCTGGAACAGGCTGAAGAGATACGCTTGAGAATGAGAGAGTTGATGCAGAGAACATCCAAATCGATGAGTGGAATGGAAAAATCGCAAGAGCAAGAATTGCCTGCCATGTATGTTTGACGGGGGAACATCATGATTAGACGCAGAAGAAAACCATTTGATGATATCATTCCCTATCGGCGGGAGAACTCCCCGGAAGGATCCATGTGGGACGTCGCTCGACATGAGATAAGACCTCTGGCCAACGTGCGAGAAACCGATGACAAGATCATTGTATCTCTTGATCTTCCCTACGTCAAGAAAGAGAATATTCAGCTGAACGTTACCGAAGACAGAATTGAAGTAAGCGCAACGATGGATAGATATGTCAAATATGATCACTGGGGGACTATACAAAGAGGCTGTGAATTCAGATCCTACAGGACGACGATGAGTCTGCCGAGCAAAGTGGTACCCGAAGGAGCAACGGCACGGTTCAAATCTGGTGTCTTGGAAGTCGAGATGCCGAAAAAGACTCAGCGTCACAGGATAACCATAGAATAATCAGTAATCTTCGTTAGGTACCCTTGAACTGCCCCTTGATCGGGATAGCGGCACCACATTTCACACATCTGTTTTCGGCCGTTAGGTTCCAGCCAGTTATGCTGATTCCCCAGCGTTCGATTGCCAGTGATTTGCACTTTGGACAGTAGGTGTTTTCAAGTCTGTGACCTGGAACATTCCCTGCATATACATAATGCAACCCTTCTTCCTGTGCAACTTCACATGATTCCTCAATTGTCTTTACAGGAGTAGAGGGTAACCCCATAATCTTGTACTCAGGTCTAAAAGCAAGCAAGTGGAGCGGAGTGTCTTCCCCGAGTTCATTCTTAACCCAATGGGCTAGCTCACGAATTCTCTCCATAGAATCTCCAATTTTTGGAACTACAAGATTTGTGATCTCAATATGTATCTTGTTTCGTTTCATCTCTTTAAGACACGTGTATACTGGCTTCACTGAGGGAACTGATGAGAATTCTTTGTAGAAGTTTTCGTCTCCTGCACCCTTGAAGTCCACTGTGGCAGCGTCGAGGAATGGTGCAATCGTCCTCACCGCTTCAGATGTCATGTAGCCGTTTGTGACGAATGTATTGAAAAGTCCCTCTTCGTGGGCGAGTTTTGCAGTGTCGTATGCGTACTCAAAGAAGATTGTAGGTTCGGTGTACGTGTAGGATATTCCAACACATGCATTCCGTTTTGCCAGTTTCACAACTTGTTCAGGTGGAAGTGTCTCTCCGGAGATATCACCCTCTTGGCTTATCTCCCAGTTTTGACAGAACCTGCATCTGAAGTTGCAGCCGACGGTGGCAATTGACATGACGAGTGAGCCAGGATAGAAATGCCACAATGGTTTCTTTTCTATGGGGTCGACGTTGGCTGCACATGCATGGGCGTATACCAGAGACTCTAATGTGCCCCCAACGTTTCTTCTAACTTTGCAGAATCCAACCGTCCCTTCAGGTATGAGACAATTCCTGGAACAGAGATTGCATCTTACCTTTTGCTCAGCGAGCCTCTCGTAGAGCATAGCCCGTTTCATTCATAGCCACCAGGAAACAGGGCTAAATGAGGTCTTCCGGCTCCTCTGCCAGCTGGATCCAGAGGTCGGATACTACGTGTAGTACGGCCAAGCTGACGCGGAGGGCATTCTAGATGGGATCTGGGGAACCATAGGTGGCAGGATTCTATCTGAGCATTCAGGGCACAGAACTATTCCGGTTCTCGATATCGTACAATGTCTGCATATCTGTCGTCCACATCTCGCGCATATATGAACGGCCGGGAGACTATGATGATAGAAGCACATTCCCGGAGAAGGTATTGAGCGTACAGATGGCGCGGCAACAGGAATGGGTTTCGTGGAAGGTGCGATGCTAGAAACAGGTTTTGTCAGCGGCGCAAAGAGGAGTATTCCACACCTTGAACAAAATCTGCTCTGGTCAGCATTGTCGTAGCCGCATCTGCTACATTTTCTTACCATAGATTTGTCGTCCTTCTTGACTAATCAAACTCAATTCTCGTACTTATACTATTCTTCATCATGTGATTTGATGGATTTGATTTGTGGCTTTCTACCGTAATGATCCAATCGTTAGAAGCGCCCATTCTACGATTCTAAGTTCGAATGCATACGCTATTAACGTGATTGAACAATGGACTTCTACAACAGGCTTGTGCAACAATGAGAGTATCTTCATTTCGGCGATCGGAGTCATATTGAGCCTGATTATGAATCGACAACCATTTCTCTTCGCATGTGGACTTCAATCATACAACTACCCAACGCGAGTTGGAAAGCAGAGAAGATGCCGACAATTCTCTCTTCATCAGGAAATCAAATATATGTGGTGCACGAAATATGTTGTATTGGATGACTCGGAAATGGTAGAAGTAGACAAACTTGAGAAGGTTGAAGGGATCGGCCCAGTATATGCCGGGAAACTCTTGCAAGCAGGAGCAAAGACGACAAAGGATCTACTGAAGCTGGCGAAGACTCCAGAAGATAGAAAGAAACTTGCAGAGTCAACTGGAATCGATGAACATATGATACTTAAATGGGCAAACCATGCAGATTTGATGAGAATCAAAGGAATTCGAGGACAATTCGCTGAACTGCTGGAAAAGGTGGGAGTCGATACAGTCAAGGAACTAGCAAATCGAAACGCTGACAACCTCTACGAGGCTGTAAAGAAATTCGATTTAACAATCTCACCGATTGTCCGCAGGAAACCCGGCAAGGCCAGCATCGTAGCCTGGATCAAACAAGCAAAACGTTTGAAGCCAACCCTCACGTACTGAAAATTGTATTGTCTATTTAGACAGTACAACTTCTTTTTGATTTGGAAAAGTATCGTTTGTTGAGGAATCTTTTCCAACAACTGGAAAAGTTGTTGGAGAGAGGATAACCTAGGTAAAGATCGTTGACATTAAGTGGTTAGCGTGTCTAAAGGTGTTTCTTGATATGTCGTATGCTTTTCGTGACCTTTCGCTCGGCTTTTCCGATGCTCTTCTTGACGGCACCTGTTAGTGTGCGCGGTCGTCTCGCCTTGCGTTTGACGCGCTTCTTTCTTTTGGCCATTTCAATCAATTCTCATTTGGAATTTGCTAGAAGCCTAGACTTTGTTTCCACACTCTGGACAGTACTTGAAATCTGATTCACGTTTTCGCCCACATCTGCGACAGTTTGACCCCGTCAAACCTCCGAGAAGGCTGCCAAGGATCCCCCCTACCCCTGTGGATCCTCCACCAGTCAAACCGCCGAGGAAGAGACCGGCAACATCATCTAGAATGCTGTCGTTTGCTCCTTGATTGAGAAGCGAAGCAAGTCCCGATGAGCCAGTTCCGTCACGTCTACTTGTCAAAAATCCTAGAATGATCGGCGCGAGCATGACAATCGCTTTCATGGCAGTGCCACTGTCGATACCAAATTTCTTTGACATCAAGTTCGCAGCTTGGACTCCAGATTCTCCGAGCAGTCCGCCCAGACGGGGATCAGGGTTAGCAATCCTAGCTTGAGAAGAGAGTGTGCCTCCAATATTGTTAAGAACACTTGAACTTCCGTACTTGTCTAATATGTGATCCACTCGAGGTGCTCCGCCCTGCTGCACCATTTGACGCTTCAATCCACCCAGTACAAGTGGTGCAATTACGGGTATCATCTGGGCAGCGACGTCTTGCCTGACACCGAGATTTGACGACAGTTGCTTACTTACTTCCGGTCCATAACTTCTCATAAATTCCTCAAGAAAATCCGTCATGACATTCTTCACAACCTTTACATTGAATGACTGGCTGCGCAAATAGACTTTCATAATGAGGTCTGTGTGATTGAAAAGAGTTAATACTCATCAAAGGACACTACCAATGAGGCGATGGAAATGGCCAATATGGCTTTGATAGGATTAGCTTTTCTGAGACTCATTCTAGGCATCGTGTTCGCTGTCCTAGCGTTGTACATGGCATCGTCAGTTTTAGGTTGGTTGACAAAAGGAATTGACGAGTGGAAGGAAATCGCAAAGGGAAACGTGGCCGTTGCAATATTCATTTCGGGTGTCTTCATCTCTGTAGCTACCATAGTTGCTCCAGGTATCTCTGGTCTCTTCGCTGATTGGACCATATAGTGGCAATAGCGATAGGTTT
>CAYGZB010000002.1:0-8232 GCA_964354325.1 uncultured Candidatus Bathyarchaeia archaeon
AGGGCATCTGCGAATGCAAGGACGGCTAGCTGTTCTTTTCCTGATAATGATTCAGCCCATCGTCTCACTTGGCTTGCAATCTCAACTTCGACAGCGCCTCCGCCTGCAACGATTCTTGGGTCGCGGATAACGTCGCGAATAACGCATAGTGCGTCGTGCAGTGACCTCTCAGCTTCGTCTATGTATCTTTGTGTTCCTCCTCTTATCAGGATGGCAACGGCTTGTGGGCTCTTGCAGCCTTCTATGAACGTCATCTTGTCGTCTCCGATCTTGCGTTCTTCAACAACTTTCGCATAGCCCAGGTCTTCGCTTCGAAGGTCGTCGAGATTCATCACAGTCTTTGCACCAGTCGCTCTCGAGAGTTTTTCCATATCTTTTTCGCTGGCTCTTCGAATAGCTAAGATGTTCTTCTTTGCCAAGAAGTGTTGAGTGAGGTCGTCGATTCCTTTCTGGCAGACGAGTACGTTGGCTCCGGACTTTGCGACTTTGTCAGCCATGTCTCTGAGCATCTTTTCCTCTTCGTCCAGGAAAGCTTTCATTTCTTCGGGGTTCTGGATGTTTATCTTGGCGTCGAACTCGGTCTTCTCAACTTCAAGCGCCGCGTTTACGAGGGCAATCTTGGCTTCTTCGACTCGTTTTGGCATTCCAGAGTGAACAACTTCTTTGTCCAAGACCACGCCTTGGATGAGCTTTGTTTCGGCCAGGGATTCTCCAGGTTTCTTCTCAACTTTGACGTCTTCAACGTCGGCCTTGAAGCCTTCCGTTGTCTTCTGGGAAACTTGCAGCATCGCGTCTACTGCGATGTCCGCCAGCATATCTCGGCTTTCTGTGACAAGTTTGGTTGCCATGGAGATCGCGGCAACTTTTCGGAGTGTCTCTTTGTCTTTGGGGTCGACCTTCACAGCGATGTCGCTCAGTATTTGTAGGGCTTTTTCTTGGGCTCTTCGGTAGCCATCAACGATAACGGTTGGGTGGATGTCCTTGTTGATCAATTCCTCTGCTTTGCTGACAAGTTCGCCTGCCAGGATTACCGCGCTACTTGTTCCGTCGCCTACTTCATCATCTTGGGTCTTGGCGACTTCAGCCATCATTTTGGCTGCGGGATGTTGAATATCCATCTCTTTGAGTATGGTTGCGCCGTCGTTTGTTATTGTGACGTCTCCAAAGCTGGCGACGAGCATCTTGTCCATTCCACGCGGTCCAAGAGATGTCTTAATCGTCTCAGCGAGCACTTTTGCCGCCATTATGTTGCCTCGTTGAGCATCTTTGCCTCGAGTTCTTTGGGTTCCCTCTTTCAGGATGAGAACTGGTTGTCCACCTATTGTTGCGGGATAAGCTTCTGCCATTTCTTACACCTCCTTTGTTACATCCCCATGCCCATGCCTCCGGGGCCTCCAGGTCCTCCGGGCGGCATCCTTGGTGCTGGGGGTGCCTTTGCCGATGCGATTACGTCATCTATCCTCAGGATCATGCATGCGGCTTCAGTTGCTGATTTAATAGATTGTTCCTTCACTCTCAAAGGTTCGATTATACCCAGTTTCTCCATGTCTTTTACGCCTACGCCTAATGCATCGACTCCCATATTCATTCCATCCTTCTTCTCGTGGGCGGCTCTTAAGTCGACCATGATGTCAATGGTGTTGAACCCTGAGTTTTCAGCCAGGGTTCTCGGTATGATTTCAAGTGACTCTGCGAAGGATTCGATGGCAAGTTGTTCGCGCCCACCGATTTTTGTGGCGTAATCTCTGAGTCTCTTCGCGAGTTCTGTTTCAACGGCCCCTCCACCAGCAACGACCTTGTTCTTGTTCACGATGTCGGCTACTACGTAGAGGCCGTCTTTGAGGGATCTCTCAGCCTCGTCTACGAGTCTTTCAAGTCCCGCTCTGATTAGAATGGATACTGATTTGGGGTCTTTGCATCCTTCAATGAAGATGTTCTTGTCGTCGCCGACTCTTCGTTCTTCCGCTATCTGAGCGTTTCCGAGATCGCTGGACTTGATGTCATCAAGGTTCGATACGATCTTGCCGCCGGTGGCTCTCGCAAGTTTCTCCATGTCTGACTTCTTTACTCTTCGTGCAGCCATTATGCCTTCTTTCGCTAGGAAGTGTTGGGCGGTGTCATCAATGCCTTTCTGGCAGAGTAGGACGTTGGCGCCAGAGGCTTTGATCTTGTCGGCCATGTCTTTCATCATTCTGGTCTCTTCGTCCAGGAACGCCTTCATCTGAGTGGGATCTCTGATTCGAATTTCAGCACTTATCTCGGTCTTCTCTATCTCAAGGGCACAGTCGATCAAAGCAATCTTGGGATTCTTGACTAGTTTTGGCATTGCCGGGTTGACAACCTCTTTGTCAACAATTATTCCCTTGATCAGACTAGTGTCGAGAAGGCTCTTGCCCTCCTTTTTGATAAGTTGAATGTTATCTATGTCAGCGGAGGATGATGTGCCCCGTTTCTCTGTAATCATTCGGACAGCATCTATGGCGATATCTGCAAAGTGATCTCTAGCTCCACCAAGATCTTTTCCCAGCATCGACGTTATCGCAACTTTCTTGAGAGTGGCTCTATCGTCAAGACTGACGGTGGTTGCTATCTCACCTAAGGCTTCTAGCGCCTTCTCAGCCGCCTTCTTGTATCCAGCGACAATGGTCGTTGGGTGGACCTCTTGATCAAGAAGTTCCTCAGCTCGCTTTAGAAGTTCTCCTGCCAGAACTACGGATGTGGTTGTTCCATCGCCAACTTCCTTGTCCAAGGTTTTGGCGACCTCAACCATCATCTTGGCTGATGGGTTCTGAACGTCGATCTCATCTAGGACAGTAGCACCATCGTTTGTGACGGTTACATCTCCTAGAGTGTCGACGAGCATTTTGTCCATTCCACGCGGCCCTAGAGTGCTCTTGACCACATCAGAAACGACCCTTGCGGCCATCATGTTTGATCTCTGGGCATCCTTGCCTCTACTTCTAGAAGCACCTTCCTTGAGAATAAGGACTGGTTGTCCTCCTAAGTACGACATTTACAATTCACCTTTCGCGATCAACGGTCCAGCGAGGAGATTTAAGTGTTTCTCATTTCAAGATCAATGGGACAAAAGCCAGTCCCAGTTGGGGATCTAGTTCCAGGGTTAACTGAAAGAGGTCGAATGGCAGGCGATTCGTCGCGATCGACATCTTCTCGAGGAAACATCTTTTCACCTGTGTGACTTCTTGGTCCGAGAGCCTTCGAACGGGAGCATGGATTATGAAAGGGAGCGAATCGCAGACACAGATATGTGATCTAGGGAGTCGATGTCCAGAAGCCTTTAAATCAACGGCTTCTGTGCCAGTAGAAACCAAATAGTTTCAACAAAGACTGTTGACTTTGAACCAATGAACGAGAGAGGAAGATGATGAAAAGGCTCGTCCACAGAGGCGTACTGATCCCCGCGGCATACGAGCCTAAAGGTTTCGAAATTCTTGTGAAGGGAAAGAAACTAGCGTTAACCGGAAAACAAGAGGAAATAGCTGTTGCATGGGTCAAGAAATTGGAAACCGAGTACGTCCAAGACCCCGTGTTCGTGAAGAATTTTTTCAAGGATTTCTGCAAGGCCCTTAACCTGAAGGAGGATCTCGATGCTGAAGACTTTGACTTCTCAGAAATCGTGAAGTCTGTTTTGGGTGAGAAGAATTCAAAGTTGAATATGTCCAAAGAGGAGAAGAAGCGACTTGCTGCTGAACGTAAGGTTGCACGTGAGGCGAACAAGGAGAAGTATGGTTTTGCAGAAGTTGACGGTGTGAAGGTGGAACTCGGCAACTACATGGTTGAGCCACCGTGTATCTTCATGGGTCGGGGAAAGCATCCTCTTCGTGGAAGATGGAAAGAAGGCTCCACGCAGAGTGATGTCGCGCTGAATCTCTCGCCTGACGCCCCGATGCCTGCAGGGAACTGGAAGGGAAGAGTCTGGCAGCCAACTTCGATGTGGGTGGCTAGGTGGAATGACAAGCTTCGCGAAACTGAAAAGTACGTATGGTTGAGCGACTCATCAACCGTGAAACAGGAACGTGAGATTGACAAGTTTGACAAGGCAGTAGAGTTGGAGAAGTCGATCGGAAAGCTTCGTTCACATATTGAACTAGATCTGGAATCTGAGGATCCAAAGAGACGAAGGATTGCAACCGTATGTTACCTCATAGACTTGCTGAAGTTTCGTGTGGGCGACGAAAAAGACAAAGACGAAGCAGACACTGTTGGAGCGACAACACTCAGATCAGAACATATCAACATTAAACCAAATGGTTCGACTACCTTTGACTTCCTGGGAAAGGATTCCGTCCGATTCTACAAGGAAGTTATACTTCCAGAACCTGTCGTTAAGAATATCATGGAGTTCAAGAAGACCGCCAAATCATCACTCTTTGAAGGAGTCAGATCGGATAACGTAGCTGAATTCTTAGGTGAGGTCCTCCCTGGACTCACCGCCAAACTGTTCAGGACCTACCACGCGTCGAAGGCTATCAAGGAGTATCTGAAGAACGCAAGAGTGTCGAAGAATGACCCTGAGTATTTGAAGAAACATGTTGCCACAATGGCAAATCTTGAAGCTGCCATAGTGTGTAATCACAAGAGAAAACTCCCAAAGAAATGGCATGAATCCCTCGCGAACAAGATGGAACGATTGAAGAAGCTTAGAACAATGAAGACGAAAAAGTCAAAGGAACGTGTTAAGGAACTCAAGATCAAGATTGATACTGTAAAGGCCACGCGTGACTACAATCTAGGAACATCGTTGAAGAGTTACGTGGACCCACGTGTCTATGGTGAATGGTTCAAGAAAGTTGATTTCGATTATTCACGCTTCTACTCGAAGACACTGCAGCGAAAATTCTCTTGGGTGAGTTGGAACAGCGAATCTAGGTCCGGATAGATTCTCTGGGAATTGATACGGCCATGGTTGAACTTTCAACTCAGGAGCTTGAACGCTATGACAGGCAGATCAGAATAAACGGTTGGTCAGCTGAAGGCCAGACGAAGATAAAGTCAGCTCGAGTTGTAATAGCTGGGGTTGGAGGGCTGGGATGCCCATCTGCCCTCTATCTCGCGGCAGCAGGGGTCGGCACTCTCAAGCTTATCGACAACGGAAACGTGGAACTGAGCAATCTCAACAGGCAGATTCTACATACTGAAAGTGACATAGGAAAATTGAAGGTTGATTCAGCCAAAGAGAAACTGTTTCACGTCAATCACTATGTGAATGTCGAGACAAGCAAAGAGACAATCTCGGACAGCAACGTGGACAATCTGGTCAAAGAATGCGACATCATAGTTGATGCTATGGACAATCTTGAAACGCGATTCGTCTTGAACCGCTCAGCAGTAAGAAACGATATTCCATTTGTACACGGCTCTGTTGAAGGTTTGCACGGAAACATGATGACGATCATACCGAGAAGATCACCGTGTCTATACTGCCTGTACGGCAGCATACCCTTCACACCAGCGAAATTCCCAGTGGCCGGACCGGCACCCGCAGCAGTCGCAAGTCTCCAGAGCATGGAAGTTCTCAAACTAATCACTGGTATTGGAAAACCGGCAACCGAGAAACTAATTGTGATAGATGGAACATATATGGAAATGAGAGAGGTCATAGTGAAACGTAATCCACAATGTGCTGTATGTGGAGACAAGCGTCAGAATATGCAGATCTCTCAGCAACGTACATAAGCGTCAGATCCTTCATCGGTTCATCGTGCAAAGTGGATGAAGTCTTATCGCATTGACGGGTTCAGAAGTACGACCAAGATTGAAGATGCGCTTGAAACGATTTTGAAAGCACTCGGGAAACTTGATTCATCGCCAGAAACTATTCCTACCGAGAATTCTTTGGGTCGAATTCTAGGAGAAGATATCGTCTCACGGTTTGATATTCCATCGTATGACAAGTCTGCGGTGGACGGCTACGCCGTTATGGCTAAGGACACGTTTGGATCGTCAATCACAAATCCCATCGAGCTGAAGATCATCGGTGAGACTGCCGCGGGAGTATCTTCGTCATATTGTCTTCGCGGCAAGGAAGCAGTTCAAGTTGCGACAGGCGCCCATGTCCCAGAGGGCGCCGACGCTGTTATCATGGTCGAAGAGACCAAGAGGATGGGAAAGGCTGCTATGCATGTATTCTCTTCTGTGGCGCCGGGCGACAACGTTGTGAAATCTGGAGATGACGTGAAGAAAGGGTCAATTGTATTGAAACGGGGGAGGAGAATCGAACCGCAAGACATTGGAATGTTGGTAGCTTTGGGCGTCGAGAAAACATGCGTCGCCAGAAAGCCTATTGTTGGTGTAGCATCGACCGGGGAGGAGTTGGTGGAAGCCGCCAGAGAAGGCGGGTTGGGAAAAACGGTTGACGTGAATCGACCGATACTTATGAACCTAGTCAGAGAGTGCGGTGGTGTACCAGTTGATCTCGGGATAGCGCGTGACAAAGCTGAAGATATAGGTGCTCGAATAATGGAAGGACTTCAGACATGCGACATCGTTTTGGTAAGTGCTGGCACATCAGTAGGCAAGGCCGATCTTGTTCCCGACGTCATAAGTTCGCTGGGCAAACCTGGAATGCTGGTGCATGGGATTTCGATGAGGCCTGGAATGCCTGCTGGGCTGGCGGTTGTCAATGGTAAACCGATAGTATCTCTCCCAGGCCATCCAGTTGCGGCCATGATTGGATTCAGAGTTTTTGCTTCACACTTGATTCGTCTCATGCTTGGAGTCTCCCAAGAAGATAGAGTTCTGATCACAGCAAAGTTGATGCGTCGAATTCCATCCTCGCTTGGAATGAGAACTTTCGCAAGGGTTCTTGTGAAGCGATCATCTGACGGGTATGTTGCAGAACCCGTGAGAACTTCAGGGTCAAGCATACTTTCAACCATGATTATCTCAAATGGGATCGTGGCCATCCCAGAAGGAAGAGAGGGAATTGAAGCTGGGGAACTTGTGGAAGTGGAACTATTCCGTCCGGTCGAAAGGGAGATACACGATGAGTGACCGAAAAATCTTCAGAACTCTGATCTCACTTGAAGAAGCGAACTCGAGACTGCTCGAATTTTTTGAGCCGAAACCAGTCCGAGAAGAGTCAGTTACTATTGAGGGTTCTCTTGGAAGGGTCTTGAGTGAGGATCTTGTTTCAGACATAGATGTTCCTGGATTTGATCGCGCCGCCATGGATGGCTACGCGATCATTGCAGAGGACACATGGGGAGCTGACGAATCTGTTCCAAAGCTGTTTAGGTTGGCGGGTCGAGTTGAGGCTGGAGACAAACCGATCGTTGAAGTGACAACAGGGAAAGCCGTGGAAATCGCTACGGGCGCTCCCATGCCAAAAGGCGCCAATTCAGTCGTGATGGTAGAGTACACCCATCAAAGAGATGAATCGGTGGAAGTCAGAAGGGCTGTCACTCCCGGCGAGAATGTGATGGCCGCTGGGTCTGACATAATGGCAGGTGAACTAGTTCTCAGAAAAGGTGAAAGAGTAACATCAAGAGAGATGGGTATAGTCGCGGCGCTTGGGTTGGAGGCGGTGAAGGTCTACAGGAGACCAAAGGTAGCAATAATCTCTACAGGAAACGAGTTGTTGAGAGCAGGTCAGCAACCTCAGTATGGAAAGATATTCGACATAAACGCCATTTCCCTTTTTGGTGCAGTCATCGAATGCGGATGTGAGCCACTTCACTTTGGAATAGCAAAAGACGACACCGATGAGATGATTGAGAAAATTGAACGAGCTTCGAAGTCTGCAGAGATAATTCTTTCTTCTGGGAGCACATCAGCGGGAGTTGGCGACAGACTATACAAGATCCTGAATGAATTCGGAAAGCCGGGTGTGATTGTTCACGGACTATCCGTCAAACCCGGAAAACCAGTCGTCGTAGCGGTGGTGAAAGATATTCCAGTCTTCGCCCTGCCTGGATATCCCACATCTGCTATGATAATCTTCCAGATCCTTGTCAAACCAATTCTCCTCAAGATGAGTGGCTTGAGTGGAACACAGGCTGGCCACAGTCTTGAAGCTGTCTTGGCGACCAAGGTGCTGTCTGCAGGTGGGAGAAGAGAGTTCCTGCCAGTTCACGTCATCGTGGGCGATTCAGAGAAGTATCTGGCGTATCCCGTGACGAGCGGCTCGGGAGCGATCACTTCATACGCACTGGCAGATGGATTCATCGATATCCCACTAGACCGAAAAATGTTGGACGAAGGCGAATCCGT
>CAYGZB010000002.1:8332-11808 GCA_964354325.1 uncultured Candidatus Bathyarchaeia archaeon
TACCATTCATAGACAAATCGAACCTACTTGGAAAGGCTGCCTTGATCAGAGGTTACGATCGAGAACAGGGACTAGTCGTGGCAAAGGACAATCCAAAGTCGATAAAAGGGTTCAAAGACCTCATCAAAAAGGATGTGACCTTCATCAATCGAAACCTAGGATCTGGGACAAGGATCCTCACAGATCTGAACATCCGCAAAATCGCGAAAAGAAAGTCAAAGGATTTTGAAGAAATAGCTTCCCAGATTAAGGGCTACACGGTTGAGGCCAAATCACACTCAGCCGTAGCAATGGCTGTAGTGCAGAACAAGGCAGATGTTGGAGTAGCCATAAAGGCAGTTACAAGAAACCAGCCACTTGAATTCATCCCAATCATGAAAGAACAGTTCGACTTCCTGGTCCAGAAGTCTCGACTCAACAAAACGCCTGTAAGACTGTTTCTCGAGACTCTCGCATCCAAAGAATTTAAGGAGCAACTCGATCGCAAACGACTTGGGATCAATGTGGTCGCCGAAAGTGGAACATTCCTCATGTGAGTGTTCACGGATGCGGCAACGTTGGAACGATCACGTCGATGGGCACATTCTTTATGAGCTGGAACCAGGGAGGGTAGACGATAGTCTCTCATGGAGCTGCGAGTAATGAAGGTGTCTGCAGAAAATGAGAATATTGTTTCCGAGATGATACAACTGTTCGAGCAACTGGACAAGGAAGAAGACGAAAAGGCAGCGCCCAAATGCTCCTCTTGCGGCTTGCCTGTGGAATCTGAGAGTTCGTACTGTGCCACGTGTGGTCATCAGCTCCGAAAACCAGAACGCCCCAAGGTTATTGTGCGAAGAATAACGATGACGTAAACGTGACTGTTAGTATTTCTGCATTACAAACACAGCCGCAAAGCCGTTAGCTTATCTTCAGAGTCGGTACGGCGGGGATTCCGTTAAGGCCACAACATTCTCAACAGATGAGGCCATACAGCGTTCCAGATCATGATGTGAAGCCCCGTGTGGAGAAACCAATACCACCCGAATGCTAGAAATCCTCCAAATACTATTATCTGACCTACCGGAAAAAGACGCCACCACCTGCTCTTCCAATCCAAATCTTGGATAGTTTTTGCTTCTTCGTCCAGCTCCTGAATTTTCATGTACTTGCGCTCTTCATTCTTCTGTAGTTTTCTGCTGAACGCAAACATGCGACAAGCGATTATGGTTGCAGCCAAGAGAAGAAACAGCGCTACCAACGCTTCCATAGGTGTATATGTTGCGTCATTTCGATGCTCTCCAGTGCACACGAAAACAGCGAAGATGAGGAGTAGAGTGAAGAAACCAACGTAGCTTGATGCGTACAGTCGCGAGAGGTGTGAATAGTAAGTGTGCATGACTCTTGAATTTCGTTCCTCTTGTGCGGACTCTTGAGATTTGAGCGAAATAGATTCAAGCAAAACTTGAAGTTCGTGTTTCTCCCGCTGCTTCATCTCAGCTGTTTTCGGAAGCTCATCCTCAATCTTTGGATGATTACTCAACAACCATCTGCTCTCTCAGTTCGCTATTGCGTCAAGAATTGAAAAGACTTGTCATGCCATGACGCTTTTCCCTTTGGTCGGCATCAGAAACATTCTCAGCGTTCATCGGCTTTGGAGCAATCATCTGCCGAAAAAGGATTCCCAATTAACTAGAGGCGATCTACGTTTCGCCTGTCGGGTTTAGCAGTCATCAGTGTGCCACAAGTGAAACGGTTATATACCTGAATCTATTTTCGACTGGTAACCTCGCTGGAAGATGACCACGCTGCAAACACTCATTTCAATCGTACTGTCGTTCAGAAGATGGATCAACGTGTTTGTAGTCATCGTTCTGCTCGTTTTGCCGAGCATGATGAACCACTCTGCGCTTGCTCAGCCAGAAACGATAGCTGTTTTCAGTTGGTCCTTCAAAGGAGTTTCCTACGGACCGTGGACAGTGGAAGTGCCAAAACAACTCTATGATCAGTACGACAGTCTTTCAGCTGAGTCTCTTTGGGATACACATAATGTCGTGCTCTCAAACGAAGAACAAATCTGGGACTACAAATACTTCTCGACATGGCAGGATGAATGGATCAGGGAATTCGTGAGTGTAATCAATGCTTCGACATCAGAATACAACTACTATGACCAAGCAGGATTCATTCTGGCTTTCGTTCAATCGGTCCCCTACACCACCCACAAAGAACGTCCCCGTTTTCCAATTGAGACCATTGTTGATGGCGGTGTTTGCTCTGACAAATCAGTTCTGTACGCTACACTGATGATGGTGCTGGGATATGATGTGGTCTTCCTACATTTTCCTGGCGAAGGGAATATTCCTGACCATCTTGCGGTCGGAGTACAAGGCGCGGACTATTCTGGAGGAACCAGCTATCCATTCAATGGAAAAAAATACTACTACTGTGAAACATCGACCACTTCTTGGAGTTTTGGACAGATGCCGGACAAAGTGAAAAATGACTACCTAGGAGGATCCGCCGTTATTCTAGATGCATATTGCTCACAACCGATCCCAGAATTCAGCCAAGACAAAGATCCTCTTGTTGCAGCTCTCCTGCTTCTGATCCTCGTTTCGTTCGTCTTCTTCAGAAGAAAAATCGAATAGATCATGTTGCCACAAATTCCTACGGACATCAGTGAGCGAAGATCCGCAGAACCAGTTGGAAGGCCGACTACGGTTCGAAACATCATCTTATATAGATGGCGAGTACTACGAATTCGCGATTCAGTGCGACAACCTCCAAAAGACAATACGATGAAGCGTGGTGGCCAAGCTTGTCTCAATCCGGTCTAACAATTCTGAAATTAGGCGGGTCTGTTATCACTGAAAAGACACATCCATTGTCTGCAAGGCCAAAGGTCATCGACAGAATCGCACGTGAACTGTCAAGCTTTGGGAGTGAATTGATACTCATTCATGGTGCCGGTTCATTTGGCCATCCAATTGTAAAGAAATATGGAATAGGGTTGGGACAGGGCGATTTCAGAAGAATAGGAGTATCAGAAACCAAACTCGCATTAATGGAACTGAACTCTCTTGTTGTACGGGCGCTAAAGAGCCATAAGATTCCTTCAGTACCCTTTATGCCATCGTGTTTTATGACGGCTGAAGAGGGTCGTTTGACATCGATGACAATCAACTCCCTGAAACGAATGCTTGACACAGGCTATGTCCCAGTCCTTCACGGAGATCTGATACCAGATTCGCATTGGGGAGTCTCCGTGGTGTCGGGAGATCAGATGGCTGTTCAACTTGCAAAGGACCTGAAAGCTAGTCTAGTCCTTTTCGGATGCGACGTTGATGGGGTCTTCACTTCAGATCCCAGACTGAACCGCCATGCGGAGCTTGTCTCGCAGATCAGATACTCGGAGCTTGAGAGGTGGATCGCAACAGTTGGTGGTTCGACCGAGACAGATGTTACAGGTGGAATGCGAGGCAAACTCGTTGAGA
>CAYGZB010000002.1:11908-27056 GCA_964354325.1 uncultured Candidatus Bathyarchaeia archaeon
GAGAAAACTGGAAAACAGAGGGGAAAGGACATCATAGAACATAAGCTTGGAAATGCGGTCATTGTTTTTGCCTTGGAGGAACTTGAAAGAGGAAAGCGATCTCGTCTGCTTAGAACACTTCGAACAGGCAGTGTTAACAGAAGTCTGCTGAAGTCAGCGTTGAAAATCCTCGAAGGAACGACGGCGCGACAAAAGACGTACGATCTTGGCCAGAAATTGGTGGCCGAAGGAAAGAAGTCTCTTGAGTTTGTGATCGAGTCAGATGCGAGAACTTCATTGTTGGAGCTCGCGGATTTTGTGGGTAATCGATTGTATTAGATCAATTGGAGAAAATGGCCTTGGAGAAGAAACCTGACCGAGTTCTTGATTGCATTGGGATGTACTGTCCAATACCCGTTCTAAAAGTTAGAGAGGAATTGGACAAGCTCCTGTTGGGGCAGGTCCTAGAGGTCTGGGCTGACGATCCCGCGGCAGAAGAAGACATCCCTCGACTCGCAAGAAGAATCGGCCAAGAAATTCTCGAAACAAGCAAAGAAGGTTCTAAACTCAGATTCCTTTTGAGAAAGACAAAGTAGACTCCCAGGACGTCCAGTTGTGGGTTTCAAATGCGCCTGGTAGATGCGCGGTAACCAGCGGAAAACTCGACCGCGAAATGCAACCGCAACGCGAAAAAGTCATAGCCTAGCTTCTCGATAATGAATTCGTGGGGAAAGGCGTTGACTGAAAAGAAGAGAATCCTATACGTTCAGACAAGTGGTGTAGATTCACCAGAGCGACTCTACTCTCCATTTGTGCTGGCACAGACGGCAGTTGCAATGGATTTGGATGCTACCATATACTTTCTCGGCATGGGCATAACAGTCGTGAAGAAGGGTGAATCGGAAAAAGTTCAGATGGGATCATTTCCCAAGCTGAAGGAGGTCATGGATCAGGCAGTGAAGGCTGGAGTAAAAATGATGGTTTGCGAGCAGAGCACTCAACTTCTGAATATGAAACGCGGCGACTTTGTGGAATCGGCAAAGGTCGTTGGAGCCGCGACATTGAATGACTTGGTTCTCGAATCGGACGGCGTGATGTGGTTCTAGAATCGACTGGGAGCAGGTAGAGTCTTGGTTTCCGGAGCTTGCATGGACTATGCCGCAGCCTCACCAATAGACCCTGAAGTCATTGCGGCAATGCTACCGTTCTACCGAGAAAAGTTCGGAAACCCATCTTCCCTTCATTCCGCTGGGTCGGAACCCAGGAAGGCACTCGAGGAATCGCGAGAGAAAGTCGCGAGACTCGTTTCAGCAAAGAATACGGAGATCTACTTCACTGGCGGTGCAACAGAGAGCAACAACCTCGCAGTAAAAGGAATAGCCTACAGAAACCGAGACAAAGGCAATCACATCATAACCACTGACATCGAACATATTTCGACTGTAAACATCTGCAAGGATCTCTCCAAAGATGGCTTCAAGATCAGCTATCTTCCCGTGGACAAGTACGGAGTGGCTGATCCATCAAAAGTCGAATCCGAGATAACGAAGAACACGATCCTCATTACGTTGGCTCATGCGAACGGTGAGATCGGAACTATTCAACCTGTCAAAGAGATTGGTAGAATAGCCAGAGACTGCAATATCCTGCTCCATGTTGACGGAACCCCATCACTACATCAAGTTCCCATAAATGTTCAAGACGAAAACATAGATCTCCTAACGATGTCATCCAATGACATGTATGGTCCGAAAGGTGTAGGTGGTCTGTACATTAGGCAAGGAATCAAAATCGAATCCATAATTCAGGGAGGTGGGCAGGAGATGGGTTTGAGATCCGGGTCCGAAAACATGCCTGGCATAGTCGGTTTTGGAAAAGCGGCTGAGCTTGCCACAGAAAGAATGCATGATGATTCAAACCGTCTCAGGGATATGCGAGACCGATTGATCAAGCTAGTCTTGGCTAGTGTTCCAGAATCCCACCTTAACGGTCATCCAACTCAGCGATTGCCTAACAATGTTCATCTACGATTCGCTGGCATTGAAGGAGAAGCGCTCTTACTCAGCCTAGATGGAAAAGGAATCAACGCGGCCACAGGCTCGGCTTGCTCATCAAAGACACTAGAACCTTCGCATGTACTAATGGCGATCGGACTTAACGAAGTTGAAGCTCACGGTTCATTACTTCTGACTCTCGGTCGTTGGAATACGGATGAAGAGGTTAACTACGCAATCAACACGGTTCAAGAGGTTGTTTCTAGACTAAGATCCATGTCTCCACTCTGGGGAAAGAGCCTAGACCTGGAACAATGGAAGAAGGATATGGAACAAAGAGGGCACGAACACTAGTAAAAAACCGTCATGACCTACTTCCCAAGAATCACCTGGTTGAACTTCCACCCTGCATTCTCGACTACTTGTCTAATTGGTCGGCGTATCTTTTCGGTGTCAAAGGAGAAGTCGTAAGCTTTTCCAAATGATCCGGGGTCCAGAGGTTTCTTGAATCCGAATCCCACACCTTTCTCTTTCTTGAAAAGAACCTTTCCTTTCCATATACTCTTCTCGAACTGTAGTTGCGGAGTTGGAAGAACACCCATGACACTGCTTCTATCAGCCAAGATCTCCTGATACTTCACTTCTTTCTTCTCCTCGTCAATCCACATCTTCGCTTGATATACTTTCTGCAGTTTCTCCTCGCTTGCAACTCCGTAGAATTTGGTGTCAACTATCTTCTGTTCCAGAAGCAGATCAGAATCCGTCGAAAGTGTGATCCTGAAGTCAGGACTGTTCTCTCCGAGTTTCACTAACTTCTGAGCCAATTCACTCTTCGTGGTCAAAGCAATCACTTCCCTACATGGGAAGCTACATATTTATTTGAGGTTATCCAATGCAGCCAAAAGCTCTCAGACGTGGATCAAACTTGAAGTACGTTCATTTCATGCATCCTACCAAAAACGTCCCCACCTATGGAATCTTAGAGGGCGAGAACGTAGCGATATGCAAGGGTGAAATATTCAGAGATCCAATCAAAAAGGACGAAGTGGTCCCGTTATCCGAGATCCGGGAATACCTTCCGGTGGTATTCCCTCCCAACATCTTGGCTTTGGGGCTAAATTACTACTCACATGCAGATGAGTGGCAAGGACCAACGCCAAAGGAGCCGATTCTGTTTTTGAAGGCCAATACGAGCATCATAGGTCATAGAGGGACTATCATGTTGCCAAATATGGCTCCAGACGAGGTTGACTACGAGGGAGAATTGGCCGTGATAATCGGAAGAAGAGCGAAGAATGTTCCGGAGCGCGAGGCTTCTAACTATGTTCTAGGATACGCGTGTGGTAATGATCTGACCGCGAGAGATTGTCAACTTCGCAGAGATGAGCAATGGGCTAGAGCAAAGTCCTTCGATACCTTCTGCCCCTTAGGCCCATGGATAGAAACGGAGCTGAATCCTTCAGACGTAAAGATATCTACAAGAGTCAACGGACGAGTACTTCAAGACTCATCGACGAAGAACATGATCTTCTCCGTTGAGAGTCTAATTTCATTTCTGTCACGGTGCATGACGCTTCTACCTGGAACAGTGATCATGAGTGGAACTCCGGGCGGAGTGGGATTCAAACGCAACCCACCAGTATTTCTCAAACATGGGGACACTGTTGAAATCAAGATAGATGGGGTGGGCATTCTTCAGAATTCGGTTGCCGTAGAACAGTAGCTGACGATTTTCGAAAGAAAATGAAGGAGATGCGGAAATCCAAGAGACAGGTTGCAGAGTTTGCAGTTGTATGTCTAGGCATCGCTCAGCCTTATCCTACTGAGCGCAAACATTGCTGCAAAAGTCATCTTCTGTTCTCCATTTCTTCTTGCAAGTCTAGAAACGGTCTTCCTGTAACTCTTTCTGGCAGTCGTTGAATAGGGGTTGCTGGACTGTATTTCCAGGATTGTTCCAGCATTCTGTGAAATAGATTGGATCAATTCAATCGTTTTTCTTAGCGCCCTCGTCGAAAATTTCTCAATCTCATTCTTCTTCATCGATTCTGTCAACGACGAGGCTAACGCGGCGTATGCGAAGTGATGGAGTGCCTGAGTAATCGCTGTCTTTCTGTCGTGTTCGTCAACATTCACATGGGTTACGTGCAGACCGATCCTTGCAAGGAAGTTCAACAGAGACCTTGTTAGAGCGCCAGCTCGCAAATCTATCGCGAGGATATTCTCACCCTTGAAACTGTCGGTGTCGGGACCGAAGAGTGGGTGAAGGCTGAGATACTCAACATTTTCTGTGACGTGAGGCAGTATTCTGTCAACGATTCCTGTCTTAACGGAAGCGACGTCCACTAACAATGAGCGAGGTTTCATTCTCTTCAATAGCCGTTTGCATTCTTTCACGGTCTTCTCGATCGGCATGGAAGCTACTACAATGTCTGCATCTTCAACATCATATTGACTCCTTACCTGAACACCCAATTTGCGAATCAGAATACTTGCCCTAGCAGGGTTACGGCTGCATACGAATATCTTGGCTCCGCTTGGCTGAAGCATCTCCACAAGGATCCGACCCATCCGGCCTGTTCCGCCGACGATGGCTATCGTGCTCTTGGATAGGAGCCGAGAACCTTTACGAACTGGCATTTCGCTTCAAGCTCTTTCAGAGCTGTTAGACATCTCTCTTCGTTTCTGTGACCTTCAAAGTCACAGTAGAATACATATTCCCATGGCACGTCTCTTGTCGGGCGTGATTCTATTTTCGTGAGGTTGAGTCCTCTTTCGGAGAAGCGTTGAATGGCATTGAACAAAGCTCCTGGAACGTGTCTAACCGAGAATACTATTGAGGTCTTGTCATTTCCAGATGGTGCAGCGTCGTGTCGACCGATAACAAAGAATCTGGTGAAGTTGCGCGGGTTATCCTCGATTCCTCGTGCGACAATTTCCATACCGTTAATCTCAGCCGCCAATTCAGTTCCTATCGCCGCCGTGTTTCGAAGTCTCTTTACCATTCTGATAGCTGCAGAAGTGCTGCTCACCTGATTCAGTTTGGCATCTGGAATGTTTTCCTCGAGGAACTTGCGGCATTGAGCCAGAGCTTGGGGGTGCGATACAACTGTTCGAATGCTGTCCCATTTTGTTCCCGGTTTCGCGATCAGGTTGTGTCTTATCCTCTGTTCAATCTCGCCGCAGACTTTCAGATCAGAGTTAAAGAGCATGTCAAGTGCCACATTTACCGATCCCTCAGTTGAATTCTCAACTGGCACTACACCGTAATCTACCTCTCCAACGCCCACCGCCCTGAAGACATCTGCTATTGTGGGGTGCTCCGCGAAAGAAATTGAGGAATTCTTAAAGTGGTACCTTGATGCTTGCTCGCAGAATGTTCCACTCGGACCTAGGAAAGCAACTCTGTCTTGTCTTCCCTGCACAGCCCGACTCATAGAAAGTATCTTCTTGTAGGCTTCGCGAAGATCCTCTTTCTTCATGTCTAGCTTTGAACCGAGTTTCTCAACATTCGATAGAACCTCATCTTCTCTCACGGGATCGCAGACATCGATCTTGAGTTTCTTCTTGGTGGCGCCGATCTTTCGTGAAACCTCAACCCTCTCCTTCAGCAACTTGACTATGGATGCGTCTAGAGCATCAATCTGACCTCGAAGAAGTTTCAATTGGTCAATCATTGTCTTTCCTTCCCAAAACCTTGGGAATCTTTCCAGCTCTGATCAAATGATCCACCAAGACAATCGAGATAACTGCTTCCACAATGGGAACCGCCTTCGGAACAACACAAGGGTCATGCCTGCCCTTGACCTCAATATAGTCTTCCTTGATCACCCTCAAATCCACTGTTTTCTGCAACTTCGCTATGGAAGGAGTTGGCTTGAATGCAACGCGAACTCTCAACGGTTGGCCCGTTGACAAACCGCCTGCGACCCCACCGGCATTGTTCGTGGATGTCTCAATCTCACCAGACCGCACGACATACTCGTCATTGCTTGATGAGCCTTTCATCCGAGCTGATTCAAATCCTGCACCGAACTCAACACCCTTGACCGCAGGTATATCAAAGAGGAGCTTAGCTAGGTCTGCATCAAGCGAATCGTACAATGGTTCACCAACTCCCGACGGGACACTCAAAGCAATTCCCTCCACGACTCCACCGACACTGTCGCCCTGAGCGGCAGCTTCAAGGATAACCGTTTCCATCCTTCCGGCCACAGAGAGATTGGCACATCTTACAGCATTCTCGTATGTGAATCTTCGAATCTCGTCCAATGATGTAGTAGAGTCAGATCTTACGCCTCCAATCTCGATTGCGTGAGCAAGCACCTCAATCCCCGATCTACGAAGAAGACTTCGGGCCACGGCTCCGGCCGACACAAATGAGACTGTTGATCTACCAGAGAATATTCCGCCTCCTCGATAATCCTGATATCCTCCGTACCTTTGTGACGAAGTGAAATTTGCATGTCCGGGCCGAGGCTTGTATCTATTGTCCAAGTAAGCGGTATCATCAACATCCTTGTTCCACACAATCATGCATATCGGTGCACCAGTCGTGTGTCCTTCAAGGAGCCCCGAAAGAATCTCAACCTTGTCTGGCTCTATTCTGCTTGAGACGACGCCAGTTCCGCGTGGAATTCGTCTGTCCAGATCCGCTTGGATCTCCTTTTCCGATATTGATAAGCCCGCTGGGCAACCATCCAACACAACTCCCACACATCTTCCATGGCTTTCTCCGAAGTAGGTGATTGCGAATTCTTTTCCTACAGTGTTACCTGCCGTGAACTCTCACCCCTATCTTTGCTAGATCTTTGTAGAAAGTTGGATAAGACTTCTTCACACATTCTGCATTCTCTACGATAGTTTTTCCCTTTGCTCCAAGAGCTGCTATGGAGCAAGCCATGGCTATTCTATGGTCGTTCTGAGGATCTATTGTCGTGCCTCTCAGGCTTGTTGGTCCATTTATGGTCACAGTGTCTTTTGTGACTCGAATCCTTGCTCCCATCTTTGTAAGTTCGGATTCTAGGGAAGACAGCCTGTTCGACTCCTTGATTCTGAGTCTGCCAGCTCTGTGGATAACTGTTTTGCCTTTGGAATAACATCCCAAAACCGCGAGCACCGGAACGAGATCAGGATTCTGGTCGACATCCAGTTCCACGCCTGACATTTCTTTTCCTTGGATTTCAACAAAATGCTCAAAGACTCGTAATCTCGCGCCCATGTCAGACAGTATCTTCACAATCGCAATGTCTCCTTGGAGTGATCTTCTTTCAAGGTCCATTACCTTGACATTTGACCTCGTTACAGCAGCTGCGGCTAGGATGAAAGCTGCGGAAGAGTAGTCACCTGGAACAGTGTGGTCTGTAGGTTTGTACGCTTGACGCGGACTGACATAGTATTCTCGTAGCCCCTCATCCCTTCTCACATCTATTCCATGTTTTTCCAAAACATCGATAGTCATATCCACATAGTATCGAGATTCGAGTGGAGTGGTAAGATGAATCACAACATCGCATTCTGCCCTGGGTGCCGCGAAAAGAAGCCCAGACACAAATTGTGAACTCATGTCACCACGAATCAATGCTGTACCTCCCTTGATTACTCCACCGAACACTATGACCGGCGGGTATCCCCTTCCACGGGTCGTGTAACAAGCAACACCCAGTTCTCTCAATGCTTGAAGCAGTGGCCCGATAGGTCTTCTTCTAAGCTGGGTGTCGCCAGACAGCACAGAGACTCCATGAGCCAATGCTGCGACAGGGGTCATGAACCTGATCGTGGCCGCAGATCTTCCACAGTATATGACGTCATCAGGAGCCGTGAGGATCGATCTTCCGTCAATATTCCAAGATTCATTTTCCTGCTTGACGACAGCTCCAAAGGATCTGACTGCGTTGACTGTTGCTTCAGAATCCTCACTGGTCAACGGATTAGATATCTTCGAGCATCCTTCAGAAAGGGCTGCAGCTACGAGCATACGATGCGTGTACGACTTTGAAGCAGGAGCCTTGATCGTTCCGGCAAGTTCTCTGCTCGGTTCGATTGTAACGTTCAATACTTGTCATCTTACTATGTGCGCTTTTTTTCTGTTTATTCTGGACGAAACAATGTCTCCAGGGTATCTCCTCCAAGCTTTCTTGACCGAGTCAACTTTGCTCGGTGCCACAACAGCTGCGGTAGCTGGTCCCTTGCCCGAAAGCCCAGATGCAACTGCCCCCGCCGAGAGAGCGTTCATCGCTATCTCTGGATTGTATCCAAGTGCGATCGAGTGGGCGTATCCGTTAAAACACATGGCATCCCAGTGATTTCCGGATAAGGTTTGTCTGTGAGCGAGTCGAATGAGAGGCGCGATCGCTTTCATTCCCTTGATATTTGACTTGATCGTGTAACTCTTAGATCTTGGCACATGAATCAGGACGTGGTAATCTTTAGAGATTTCACATATCTTCTCAATTCTCAGCCTTTTGTTATCGGTGACAACGAGATTTCCAAAATAGGATGCGCAGGCGTCGTCGAAAGCACCTGTGATTGTGACTTTGGATTCGATCGCTGCTTTGACACCAAGCTTGACCAATTCAACATCAGACAGTTTCCTTCCGAGTGCGCTAACTGTTGCTAGTGCAATTGCATTCGCGGCTGCACTGCTGCTCTTCAGACCGCGCGCTATTGGTATGTTTGAATCGATGCTGACTTCGGCTCCATATCTGTCTTCGGCATTGAACCTTCGGAGTATGTCACGGACAGTTTGACGCGCCAGTTGAGGGTTCTCTTCTGGATCTGATTTGATGTGAACATGAATCTCCTTAGAATGATCGCTGAGCCTAACATCTGCGACCGTCCAAAGGTCAATGCCCAGTGCAGCGCCTTTTCCGGTGGATATGGCATTGACCACCGTGACAGCTCCATGAGCTATCGCCTTGGCTCTCATGCCTTTGGCCCCACCCTCGACAATTCTTTCAGAGCGACTTTGCGCATATGTTCGACAGGCGCGTCTTTTCCAGTCCAGAGCCTGAAAGCTTCCGCTCCCTGATGAACCAGCATGCCAATCCCGTTCACGGTCCTCGCGCCGACGGATGATGCTTCACGTAACAGTCTAGTTTCCAGAGGGTTGTATACTATGTCAAATACGGTCAAGTCTTTTCTAAGCAACGAACTGTCCACGACGGACCTGCTAATTGATGGAAACATGCCGACTGAAGTCGCATTAATGAGGATTCGAGCATTCGACAATTCCCTTCTCAATGTCTGCTCACTCAATCCTCCAAAAATCACTTTACTCTTTCTCTTCTTCATTAAATCGAGTGCCAGTCCTCGAGCCCTCTCCACGCGTCTATTGAGAATGGTCAACCCATCAATTCTTCTTGAGATGGAGAATGCGATGGCACGTGCAGCTCCACCACTTCCAACCAGAACAACTTTCTTGCCTTCAAGTGAGGTTCCACTTTCCTCGATGGCTCTTACCGCGCCGATTCCATCTGTATTGAAGCCGAATAGTCTCCCGTTACGGTTTAGAATTGTGTTCACAGCTCCAATTTCTAGCGCGAGTTTGTCAGCGGAATCAATGTGCTTCATGACTTCGACCTTGTGGGGTATGGTAACGTTCAAACCATGCAGCCCAAGAGCCCTTACTCCGTTGATCGCATTGGTAAGTTCTGTCTTCTTGACTTTCATGGCCACATAGACGTAGTCGAGATTCAACGATTCGAAAGCTGAGTTGAGCATTTGTGGACTAATGGAGTGTTCAACTGGGTCGCCTATCAGGCCGCAGAGTCTCGTCATGCTTGTGGGTCTCAACTACTCTAGCCTCATCAATCCGTATATGTTCCTCATCTCTTCCAATGTGAGTTGTCCCGCGGCGGACTCGATGCCACGTTCTACTGCGGCAAATGTGAATGATGCGCCGTAGATCGGTGAGAGTATACGTGATACCGTGCCGAGTTCTCCCATGGCAAAAGAGACAACCTCTCCTCTCTCGATCGCTTTTGCAACGAAGTCGAGAATTGTCAGGGTGTCTCTCAATCTTCTTGCTGTGGTGACTATCTTGAAGAGATCCGCTTTCGTCTTGATCTGTCTTCCAAGTATCATGTTCAACTTTCGAAGATTGGGAGTGGAGTGAAAATCGTGATAGGATATGATCGTCTTTGCCCCAAGGTTCTTGATGTTCCTGACTATTTCTGGAGTATTCTTTGTTCCTAGTTCTATGTCGATGAATTCGCATCCAGACTTTGCAGCTTCGAAGAGGCATCGAATTCGATCGTGTTCTTTTCCTCTGAATCTTCCTCCTTTAGATACAGGTCGTAATGTAGCGATCTTCGCCAGTCTTGTTGCAGAAATGATCTCACCTGTACGGGAGAGGTCGTCCAAGTAGTCAAATCTCAATTCGACGAGATTGGCATCTCTCTGTTCTGCTTTCTTGATCAGATCGAGAGCTTGGTCAACTGTTGATGCTGGGATGGTGGCGCAAAGATTCACCTTCACCTTTCTATCACCATTTCGTCTTTGACTAGAGTTCCAAAATGGCGTCCGCCTTCTTCGATTCTTGCGAGCAGCGTATCTCCAGTCTTCAACTCTGATACGGGAAGGGAGCCTTTGGGAGTCACCATGCGAATTGTTTCGGCATTTTGTGTGACCGTTTTGATTCTTATTCCTTCGATTTCAGCTTCGACTAGGAGCATCGGTCTAGATTCAATCTTTATTCTTCCCACGACTCCAATTCTGGATTTTCCGGCTCGATCCACTATCAGAACTTCGTCTCCCGCCTTGAGATCCGACAGGTATCTGGTTCTATTTTCTGGGGTAAGGACGTAGGATGAGATGGGACCGGCGTTAACTCTGAATGGCCGTGTCTCAACATGTGGGTTGATTTCGACTTCAGCCTGAGTCAAGAAAAGTGCTGAAGATTGACATCCAACCAGCATACCTTCTCCATGAGTCATGATTTCGCATGTATCAACACAGACCCTAGCTCCTGTTCCGAGAGCCCTGACGTTTGTGACTTTGACCTCTGCAAGTCTGAGAAGATTCTCTGCCGCACGGGTCATATTGGCTATTTCGCTGATAATCTCAGGGTTCGGAGTCTTTAGCAGTATTCCGTCGGCTCCTATCTCAAGCGTCTCTAGTGCAGTTTTTGCTTCATGTGCGTCCGACACTTGTGCGATCAGTTTGCTCTTGCCATGGATACGAGCGATAAGATTCTCAAGTGGTATGACTTTCCAGTTTGGACAGCTTACCAGCAGGTATTTGGATCCAGATTCTGATGCCGCCAACGCAATCTCTTCATCAGCCCCAGATTTGATGGTCACCTCGATTCCACAATCGTTTTCGCGAAGCTTCAGTTTTTGAATCTCTTCAAGACTCTTGACTCCGAAGATCTGAATGTCTCCTTTCGATGGGCTTGCTATTCTATGGGCGTCCATCTCGCGAGTTAGGGGCACGTCCTCGTCCGATACGAGGACCACGTCACAGAGTGCTGTGCATTTCTTCAGTAATTCCCGCTTCTTCTCGACTGGCAGGTCTTCTGCGACGTGAACCCAGAACTCTTTCAAACGTTAACCCCAAGGGTCTTCAAAGCTTCTTCATGTCGAACTCCACGATGGACTATTGCGGAGAGAGCTTTTGTCATTGCTGTTGGATCGTCGTTCTGGAATACGTTTCTGCCTATCGAGACACCGACGCCACCCGCGGACATCGCATCAGAAACCATTCGCAATACATCCGCGTCCGTTTTCGCTTTCGGTCCTCCCGCGATGATCACGGGTACTGGACATCCAGCGGTGACCCTGCGAAAACTCTCGATATCGCCTGTGTAGTTTGTTTTTATTATGTCTGCTCCCAATTCAGCGCCCAGTCTTGCTGCTAGGGCTATGGCGTCCGGATCATGTTCACTTGGGATCTTTGTTCCTCTAGGATACATCATTGCTAGTAGCGGAATGCCATATTGGTCACAGTCATCAGCCACGGACCCGAGCTTCTGGAGCATTTCAGCTTCATTGCTTGCTCCAACGTTTACGTGAACTGAAACAGCGTCAGCTCCGATTCTCAACGCCTCCTCAACTGAGCAGACGCGTACCTTTCGATTCGGATCGGGGCTGTATTGGTTGCTTCCTGATAGATGAACAATCAGTCCCACGTTCTTTGTGTCGACCGCGTTGGCTATGCCTTTGTGTACAATGACTGCATCGGTTCCACCTTTCAGCAGTCTGTCCACGATATCTTGCATATTTACTAGACCCCTGATCGGACCGTTCGTGACTCCATGATCCATCGGAACGATCACGGTTTTTCCGTCTGGCAATATGCGATGTAGTCTCTTTCTCTTTCCCGGATTCAACTCTAGTCTAGACCTCCCACTGCTCCACGTCTAGAAGACTCCGTTGCGGTTGGAATTCCGTCTCTCATGCTATTACCTCCTTCAAAGATTTCTTTATTGATTCCATAGCTTTCGCTCGATGATTCCAGTCCACCAGGACTGTAATACTCGAAGCGATCGTGAAGATTCCAGAAATATTGATCCTATCATTTCTGAGAGGTTCAGAAATTCTACCTATCATGCCCGGCGTATCCTCCAGTTCGACTCCATTGATTCTGATAATCGCCTTATTTCGTTTCAAAGCCATAGCCAGCGTCTTCTTGTGTTTCACGACTATGGCATGTATGGAATTTAGAAGACTCTTTGGCAAGTCGTTGGGCAAGTATATGATCATGGAATTTGTGTTTGCGGTCAACCCCAAAACGTGCACACGTGATGCCTTGAGTCGGCGTGATATCTCCGATATTATCGTTGGTTCACTTGATATGTTGTCTCCCAGGACCGTGAGTATCGCCACTGGATGGGCAGAGGCTAAATAGACTCCCACATCGACACTGAATTCGTCCGTGACTATTGTTCCGGATATGTCAATTCTTCCTGGTTTTGAAGAGATGACTCGCACATCAATGGATTTTGGTTTGTATTTCAGAGCTTTCTTGTGCATGAATTTCGCTCCAGAGTCAGCAAGTCCAGCCAGACTTTCAGCGCGGATCGTTTGTAGTATTCTAGGGTTTTTCACTATCTTGGGATCTGCCGTCATAATTCCTGGTACATCTGTTACCAGCACAACTTCGTCTGCATTCAAAGCCTCTGCCAGAACAAAAGCTGTCGTGTCGCTTCCACCACGACCTATCGTGGTGATCCTTCCGTCCAAAGTCTTTCCTATGAAGCCTGGAATAACGGGCACTATCCCTTTCGCCCACAGCGGCAGAATACTATTCTTTATTCTGTCCCTGCATTCGGACTTGAGTGGTTTGGCATTTCCGTACATGTGATCAGTGATTATTGGCCAATCGTTGTCGGTGGGGTCGAAATAGCGCGAGTCGACTCCTTTGCTCCTCAATGCTGCACGAAATATTCTAGCACTTGTCCTCTCGCCCATAGATAGGATGTCATCGAGAGCTTTCGGGTTCTCGTTGGTTACAGGCGACAGATTCAGCGTGGTTTCAAGAAGTTGATCGGTCATTTTTCCCATGGCGGATACTACGACAGCGATCTTGGAACCTTTCTTCGCTTCACCAACAACTGATGAAGCGGCTTTGGAAACACGCTCGCTGTCAGCTAGACTTGTGCCGCCAAATTTCACAACTAGTGTCTTTCTATTTTTCTTAGATTTACTCACTCTAACAGAATCCTCCTTTTCGAAGCCGAGACGCGAGAACTGATTTTCGTGCTTGGCTTTCTACTCGAAATAGAAATAGTAATAGAAGAAGTCGAAAAACATCGTCGAACCTTTCGCGGAAGTTGTTGAGACCACCGTGACTCCTTCTCGACTCGGTGCATATTGTGATATTCTATAAAAGGTTATCGGGGTAGATCAGGCGTAATGATTCCACAATCTTGCGTATTAGAATCCTGCTTTAGCGATATCTTTAGGTTTCATGAGTTCCCGCAGAACAATCGTTGCATATGATTCTTTGGGGAGAAAGAAGTCAAGGGTCAGACTCAGTTTTCCCGAATTGATTTCGTCAGGTTGTACCGTTGAGTTTGGACGAGTTACACGTGCAAGTGCAGCTCTGTATTTTCCCGAGGAACTTGCCTCGTGCAAAGGACCAACGTAGAAATCTCTAGGAGTGACGCCTTCTTCATTCAAAACCTCCATCTCAATTTCGCCCTGTCTACCTCCTGAGAGTCCAGTTGAGTAACCAATAACTGGCAACGCCAAAGCAGCTCGACCTTCTCTTATCGTTTCGTTGATTGAATCAGTATTTGCTGCTAAGACCTTGTCTTGGCGAATGGGGAGACCATATGAATCAACTGAGACCGCAAGGTCGCCTTCCAATGCATTGTTCAGTGGCAGTCCTCTAGTAATCCGCAGACTTAGAACCTTGTTAAACAGGAACGATTGATATGCATTCACGAAAAGTCGTCTTAGACCCAAAGGATTTCTCGCTAGTGCCCCTACATAATCTTCTCCAAATCTCGACAGATACTCTAGCATCGACCTTTCATACAAAAGCCTTTTTGGATACAACGACAGGGATTTCTTCGCATTTCCCTCTTCGGCGATTATTCTTTTTGCCTCACGGGAGTCTTCACTTTCAACCGCGCTCGGAGCGGTAAGATATGTGAGGACCGCTTCTTTGAATTCTCTTTTCACAATATGCTTTCCGATCTTGTGCGTGATTGGTCTTAGTGTTCCGAAGCGTTGATGACCATAGAAATTGGGGATGCCACCAATAGAACTGACCGTTGACCAGAATTCAGAAGAAGATTTCTGCAATTCCTGACTACTTTGTTCAATGTCTCTTATGGTCACACGAAAATTGTTACCCCGCAGAGATTTTGCGGTTATGGGGGAATCTGTGAAACGAATCGGATACAGTTTGATCGTACTTGAAGCTGTTTTGGAGAGGGATCTCGGGTTGGCTTGTCGGATAGTAACGTGCTGTGCAGTCAAAGCCTTAGCATCCTTCAATCCTGCCGCAGAGATTCTGTTCTGATTTGCCGTGAGCATCCTGGAAATTGTTCTAAGAGCTTCGAAGGTGTCAATCCCACTTTTGACGAGTATGCATAGAAGAAACCCGCCGGCTCCGCTGACAGATTCGGTCGGCTGCCAGTCGATCCTGGCAACTTCTCCAGAACCAAGTACCTCCTGAACAACAAAGTCTTCGTACTTGACTCTAATGCGTCCGCCGATTCCGAAAGT
>CAYGZB010000002.1:27156-35880 GCA_964354325.1 uncultured Candidatus Bathyarchaeia archaeon
CTTACAGGAGAGGCAAAGATCCTGTTACTTTGTCAACTATCTGATATGGTCCAGGACCTACAGCAAAACAGGTAATGGTGCCAGGCGGAATCTCAGTTAGTCCTCTATCTCGGATTATTGCAGTGGGAAGATCCAACTTGCCTGCTTTCTCTTCCAAATCGAAGAGATCGATCTCGGAATGTACCTTAACCGCCACTTTACATTGACCTTCATCCATCCAAGTCTTCCACCAAGATCGATGTCTCGTTCTGGTTTCTTCAGAGGCCGTAACGGATGCATGTGCAACTTGAACCGCCATCTTTCCACGGCTCATTCCAAGATCCATTCTAACTGCAATTACTTGCTTGAACTCGAATTCTGGTGCAGTCTGACTCAACAGGAACTCCTCATGATCAAAAGAACGGCTGTTCCCCATTTATTCTGACGCATATGTCAGGTAACCGTCTACAATAGGCCATTCAGATTGATGAATCGTATTTCAATCAATCGGTATCACTCTATCCTATCTGGAACACTTGAATATGTCTTCAACGAATAGTAGATAGCAGAGATGTGAAACACGTGCAGAAGCCTCCAAGAATTGTAGTCACTCCACCAGGTCCCAGAGCCAGAGAGCTCTTGCTGAGAGACAGCCTATTTCTCTCTCAATCCGCAGCAAGATACTACCCTCTATCCATAGAATCAGGAAAAGGCGCAATCATCAAGGACCTAGATGGCAACGAGTACATTGACTTCAACTCTGGGATAGGATGCGTAAACGTCGGTCACTGCCATCCAAAAGTTGTCGGAGCCATAAGACGCCAAAGTGAGAAGTTCATCCACTACTCCCACACCGACTTCTACTGCAGTGAGATCGTTGAACTGGCTGAACAACTGTGCAAAATCACTCCAGGCGAATTCGATAAGAAGGTATTCTTCTGCAACAGTGGAACCGAATCTGCAGAAGCAGCGATCAAACTTTCTAAATGGCATACTCGGAAACACCTCTTCCTAGCGTGCATAGGTGCCTTCCACGGTCATACCCTCGGCTCAATGGCTTTAACCGCCAGCAAACCAGTCCATAGAAGACACTTTCTACCTTCGGTCGGGGTAGAACACGTTCCATATCCATATTGCTACCGTTGCGCATACAAACTCACGTACCCAGAATGCCACCTATGGTGCGTCGACTACATCGAAGAACAGGTACTCAAGAAATACCTTCCCCCAGAAGATACAGCGTCATTCTTCATAGAGCCAATTCAAGGCGAAGACGGATACATCGTCCCACCAGACGACTATTTTGGGCGACTGAGAAAACTACTCGACAAGTACGAGATTCTTCTTGTCGCAGACGAAGTTCAATCGGGTATCGGCCGAACAGGAAGATGGTTCGCGATAGAACACTTCAACACAATACCTGACATGACGATGATCGCGAAATCAGTTGCAGGAGGACTTCCCTTAGGGGCATTGGTCGCTAGATCAGAGCTAATGGACTGGGAGCCTGGATCTCATGCCACAACCTTCGGTGGAAACGCCATTGCATGTGTCGCCGGTCTTGAAGTGATCAAAGCGATTCGTGAGGAGCACATGATGGAAAACGCTACGCGACAGGGCAACTACATGCTCAAAAGATTCAGGGAAATGCAGCAAAACTACGACTTGGTCGGTGATGTTCGAGGCAAAGGGCTGATGCTGGGAGTAGAGATCGTCAAAGACCGGAAGAAGAAGGCGTTTGGAATAGAAGAGGCCTACGAGATAATGATGAAGAGCTGGAGAAGAGGTATTGCCATTATTCTATGTGGGCAATCAACTCTCAGAATAGCGCCGCCACTTGTCATAACGCGAGACCAGGTAGATTTCGCGTTGGAAATAATCGAAGGTGCGATAAGAGAGGTTTCAAACAAATAGAGCATCTCGTTGAATCTTCACGTGAAGAAACATGAAGATCCTATCTGCAGAAATCAGCGTCATTGTCCATGCGACAGAAGATCCAGCAAAAGTCTCTGTGGCTTTGAGAAACGTTCTTCCAACATCGCTTAGGGACGAGGTCAAGATTGTAACCCAGCGTCTCAAAGGTCACCATGGTAACCCTATCGAGATACTGGAAACGGAACTGAGAAAACGAAAGATGATAGATCAATTCTTTGACTATCTGCTGGAGATTCTTGACGGAGAACACCTGAGCTACTTAAAGAACAATCTGTCAACGCAGATGGATGAAGATGGGAACCTCTACGTGAGGCTGAACAAACAAGCAGCATACATAGGTGAAATTAGATCAAAAGAGGAAGATCCTATTCGTATCAAGATGAAATTTGCTGGTGAACCCGCAAATAGAAAAGTTACAGCTGACATGATCAAGGATATGATTGAAAATCATGAGAAAGTTCGCTGACCTTCATGTAAGAATCTCTGAACCGAACGATGAGATTCTCACACGAATGAAACAAGTCGCTCAAGATATGGGCATAGCACTGATTGGTGTGACTATGCCTCAGACGTTGGTTGCGTCTCAAATATCCACAATCAGAGGTATCTCCGCAAAGATCAGAGTGGAGGTTGCGACACGGGTGGATCTAGTGCCTAAGGACCGAAACCACCTTCTATCTGATCTAAGGTCAGTAAGAAAGAGGTTCGAAATAGTCGCGGTGACGTGTCGATCGAATCAGATTGCGACAGTAGCATGTAGGGATCGTCGAGTCGATCTTGTGTCATTTCCAGTTAACAGTGGACATTCGAGATTCCGTCGGTCACTCGCCAGGCTTTTCAGAGAGAAATCTCTCGAAGTTGACATAGCGCAACTCGTCGAGCCCAAGGAATTGCCTAGACACGTCATTTTTTCTAGGCTGCGAGATCAGGTTTCTATCGCAAAGACAAACCGTGTCTCAATCGTCCTTTCAAGCGGAGCCGACAATCCCTTGATGCTTCGGGGACCTAGAGAGATCGCAGCCATAGGGATGCAACTCGGACTAGGAGATGTGGAAGCACTCGAATCAGTCTCAGAGATTCCATTCGAAATAGTAGAACGCAATAGAGCGAAACTAAGTCCAAACCATGTGACGATCGGCGTGAAACTCATGAAGGTGAAAAAGCCAGTTGGGTAGGAAGCCGTCAAGATATCTCCTGGTCAAGCTTCTAGTTGAAGGTACAGTTCCAGATAACTTGCTGATTCAATCCGTAACCGAATCCATAATGAATTTGTTTGGTGAGACTGGTCTTTCCGAGACCGCGCCTCGACTCATTGCATACAATGAGAAGGAATCGATTGGAATCTTGAGGTGTTCACGTGACTCACTTGAAAAGCTGAGAGCTGCAATAGCTATGATATCAAAGATCGACAAAAAACCTGTGGGCGTCTATGTCAAAGCGGTTTCTGGAACATCGAAGCGACTAAAGTCCAAAACCCTTACCTAAGTCACTTTCACCATCAGCTCGGCTTTGCTCACAAGAAATAATAACTGCTCCTCCAAAACAACTGTTGGGAATGAGGAAGCCAGTCCCAGATTGACCTTCAGATGCAGAAGGAGTGATAGTCTCTGTGACCGTCCGACCCACACTTCCTTCGGACACTTCTTATCGATCGAACATGTTGAGAATGGTCAATGATCTTTGTTTCTGCAAAAGGTTTTTAGTAGAGACAGTCAATTGATTTGGAAGACAGCTTAGACTGAGGTGTATTCAAGATTTGTCTATGTTTGCGGCTCCGGGAGGATACGATAGGGCTATCACAGTATTCTCTCCGGATGGAAGACTTTTCCAAGTTGAGTATGCTTCTGAAACGGTGAAGAGAGGCGCGACCGTTCTCGGAATCGTTTGCAGAGAGGGTGCTGTTTTGGCGGCTGAGGAGAGAGCTACGTCAAAACTGCAGGATCCTTCATTCATGTGGAAGATCTTTCAGATAGATGAACATGTGGGTGCCGCGGTTGCTGGATTGAGCTGTGACGCTCACATTCTTGTAGATCAAGCCAGAATCTACGCGCAGAGCAACAAACTCATGTACGATGAACCGATTGACGTAGAACTATTGACGAAAAGGATTGGAGAAATCAAGCAGCTGTATACGCAACATGCTGGTGTTAGACCGTTCGGGCTCTCAATTCTTTTTGGAGGCGTTGATGCCAAAGGTAGTCGTCTCTTTTGGACTGATCCAAGTGGAGCATTCCTGGCATACAAGGCTTGGGCTATCGGTGCCGGTGGAGATGCCGCTAACGAGGTTCTCGAGGCTGAATACAACGATGATATCACACTTGATGATGCAACGGTTCTTGCCTTGAAGTGTATGAGCAAGGTTATGGAAGGAAAGGCTGACGCTCAGAAGACCCGAATAGCAGTCATACCTGCAGATACGAAGAAGTTCAGAAAACTTACAATCGAGGAAGTGGAGAAATACCTCAAGAAGCTTGAGCCCAGTAAGAGGGCTGCAGCTAAATGAGCGATAAACACACAACAGCCAGGATATCTGTTGAAGGCGAAAGATTCGAAATCCTAGTAAAACCTGAACCTGCGCTGGACTACAAGCTAGGAAGACCACACGGCATCTCGGAGATACTACTTATAGATGAAATCTACTCAGACGCGAGCAAAGGAACCCGTGCGTCCACGGAGAAGCTTCAGAAGCGGTTCGGATCGCTTGATGCGCTGAAGATTGCGGAACAGATCCTGAAGAACGGTGAGCTTCAACTAACAACGGACCAGCGAAGAAAGCTCGTTGAGGACAAGAGGAAACAGATTGTCGCCTTCATATCGAGAAACTGCATTGACCCGAGAAGCGGTGCCCCGCATCCCCCTCTCAGGATCGAACAGGCAATGGACCAGACTAGACTGATCATCGACCCTTTCAAGAGTCCTGAGGAACAGTCGAAACTCGTGATAGAGGAGTTGCGAACACTACTTCCTCTGAAGATTGAACAGATGCGTGTCGCGATCAAGATACTTCCTGAATACTCAGCTAAGTCATATGGTGCTCTCAAGAATTTTGGAACGATCGGAAAAGAGGAATGGCAATCAGACGGCTCTTGGGTTGGTGTGTTGGAAATGCCAGCAGGTTTATACGGTCCTTTTATTGACAAGCTGGGAAAGCTTTCGCAGGGAACAATTCAGACAAAGATCTTGAAGTAGTGTCGATATCATAGATGTGGTTTGCAAGAAAATGGAGGTTTCATGATATTGAGTGAAGTTGTTGAAAAAAAGAGGCTTGTAGTGCCGGGTGAGCAGCTTGCTGAGGGTGACTATCTGCCCGGTGAGAATACGTACAAGATAGACGGAAAGGTCTACGCGTCCAGAGTTGGGCTCGTTGATTTTTCAGGAAACAGAGTATATGTTGTTCCTGTCAAGGGTGGGTATATGCCTCTTGTGGATGATCCAGTAATTGGAAGGATAGCTGATATTGGAATGTCAGGATGGACCGTCGACATAGGTGCCCCATATCCTGCCATGCTACCTTCCTCAGAAACGTTCGGCCCCCGTCAACCTTTTGCCAGAACGGATCTCAGCAAGGTTTTCGACGTTGGAGACTTGGTTTTGGCAAGGGTGATATCCTTCGACAGAACCCGCGACCCACTACTCACCGCAAAGGATCCAGGCTTGGGTAGAGCCAGTTCAGGTAGATTGATGCGGATATCACCTGCAAAGATCCCCAGGCTGATTGGGAGAAAGGGATCGATGATCAGCATGTTGAAAGGAGAGACGAATTGCCAGATTGCGGTTGGGCAGAATGGAATTGTTCTGATATCTGGGCATTCCCCGTTCGAAGAGAATCTAGCGATGGCCGCAGTTAGCATGATCGAACGTGAAGCCCATACTCATGGTCTTACAGATAGAATTCGTGAGATGATTGACAAATCAAGGAAGAGTGGTAATGTTGAACAAAAAGACCAAACCTGAAAGACTGATTGACGACAGAGGACTGAGAATTGACGGACGCCGACCAGACGAACTGCGTCCAATAAGGATGGAGGTAGGAGTACTTGACAAGGCTGATGGATCAGCCTACATAGAACAAGGAAAGAACAAGATCTTAGCTGCCGTATACGGCCCAAGGGAAGCTCATCCAAGACACGTTGCGCTTCCAGATCGTGCAAATATCCGCTGCCGGTATCACATGGCTCCGTTCTCAACGGAGGAAAGAAGATCACCGGCTCCGTCAAGAAGAGACATGGAACTTTCCAAAGTCATCAGAGAAGCCGTTGAACCAGCCATCTTCTCCAAATACTTTCCAAGAACAACAATCGACATCTTCATCGAGATTCTGCAAGCCGACGGAGGAACCCGCTCAGCTGGCATAACTGGAGTTTCACTGGCTCTGGCCGATGCTGGCGTGCCAATGAGAGATCTCGTAGTTGCTTGTGCAGCGGGGAAGGTTGATGGCCAAGTCGTAGTGGACCTGTGTGATGAAGAGGATAAACTCGGAGAAGCCGACCTGCCCGTGGCCATGATCCCATCATCCAACGCGATAACCCTAGTTCAGATGGATGGTGATCTATCTCCAGACGAGTTTGAAAAAGCTCTCTCGATGGCTGTGGATGGATGCAAGAAAATCCACGAGATGCAGAACGAAGCGCTCAAAAGAAAATATCTACTCATAAAAGAGGCTGTTGAAGAAAAAATGGAACCCAAGGAGGGCGAATAATGTCATCAACGAAACAGCCAGCAATCGCAAAGATAGAGGCAAAGACCATAATTGATCTAATCGCTAGTAATCGCCGGATGGACGAACGTACACCAACAGACTACCGGGAACTGAAGATAGAAGTCGGTGTCATCGAGAAAGCAAACGGATCAGCCAAAGTGCACTTGGGAAAGACAAAAATTCTGGTTGGAGTGAAAGTCGAACTGGGCGATCCTTTCCCAGACACACCTGAAGACGGCATACTGACCGTCAACGCTGAGCTTGTCCCTCTCGCCTCTCCATCCTTTGAGCCCGGTCCACCCGACGAGAATTCAATTGAACTCGCTCGGGTAGTGGATAGAGGCATAAGAGAATCAAAAGCCATAGACTTGAAGAAACTCTGCATTGAACCGGGAAAGAAAGTCTTTGTTGTGTTTGTCGATGTCTATGTGCTGGATCATGATGGAAACCTCATCGATGCATCAGCCTTAGGCGCTCTAGCAGCTATTCTCAACGCCAAGATGAGAGATTACGAGATAAAGGACAACGAAGTCATCTACAAAGAAGGACTGATCCCACTTCCTATCCAGAATTATCCGATAGCCACAACCATGGGAAAAATAGGCAGTTCGCTCGTAATAGACCCCAGCCTTAAGGAGGAACAGGCGATGACTGCAAGACTTACTGTCACTATAGAAAAGAATGGACACATATGTGCAATGCAAATGGCAGGACTAGGAGAATTATCGATAGATGAGCTGAAGAAAGCGGTCGAGATGGCGGTGACTAAATCAAGCGAAATGCGAGCAAGAGTCATGGAGGCTGCTAAGTAGACGTGGGAAAGAGAACTGGACTCGGAGGCATGTTCGGGGCCCGGTACGGAACCATAGCCAGAAAACGCTACGTGACGATCGTAAGCGGAATGCGCCGGAGACACGAATGCCCAAGATGCAGAATCAGATCAGTTAGAAGGCTGAGCGTTGGAATATGGCATTGTAGAAAATGTGGTTACAAATTTGCTGGTGGCGCCTATCTACCATTTACGAAGCTCGGTGAGACCTCGAGAAGGGTTGCTAGCAGCTTCAAACCCGCTGTCACGGAAGTCAAACCCGAGACTGTGGAAGAAGAGAAACTGGTCAAGAAACGTAAAGAGAAAGCCAAAATCGCTAGGAAACCTCAGGAAAAGCGGACAAGAAAACCCAAAGCAGAAACTGGTGAGAAGACTGAGGGCAAACGGACCAAGAAGTATGGCAGAACTCCTTCAGAGAAGCCTACATGAGAACCAAAGAAAGTTCCAGCTTAGGCTTCAGTCTTTGTTCTTGACAGTATTTTTTCTACGGCGCTTTCATTCAGTTCTCTAGTACTAGAAACTGTACGTCTTGTTATGTGGCTCCAGCCTTTGTTCTCAGGTTTCTTCTGAGTTTGAACACTGCAAGTGACACAAAGAGTAGCGCCAAAGGAAGTGCGAGAATTGTATCTGGCATTTCAGGAATGACTTGTCCGCTCCGAACGTCGTTGGTAGCCTGAACAGCGTATGAACCGAAGATGCCATTGGTGGAATTGTCAAATACCGCTGCAACAGTGACCAAGTTTTGTGCCTCAACATTAGAAGGGATCTGCCATGTTCCCTGAAACAGCGAGACTCCTTTAGGGGGAATCTCTAGACCCTGTCTTACACCAAATGCTCTGAATACAAAAGACCATTCGACGCCTTGCGACTTGAGACCGTTCTCGGTAATATATACCTGCAAATATCCAGAGAATGATTTACCTTCCAGCTCTTGAGCGGAACCGTCATATTTCAGAATATTTCCCTCCACACTCTTTCTAATTGCCAGACTTACCTTGTGGACCTCTCTGGTGCCGGAGGCTTCAATGCTATCCTGGATACTGCTTGAAACAATGCGGCCTTTTCCCGTCATGTATCCACCATCAAATACGTGGTATGGTATTGTACGGGCGTAGTATTTCACTGCAAGCGCACTGCCGTCAGTAGTGCTCCATTCTGTCAGATGATACGATACCACAAAGAATGATCCGGAAAGACTCTGGTAAGTGTTCCACACGTTTGGCTCGTCAGATCTACAGGTTGGGCAGTATGTTGCGACAAAATGTTCATCGAGCAATCCATG
>CAYGZB010000002.1:35980-40563 GCA_964354325.1 uncultured Candidatus Bathyarchaeia archaeon
AGGGCTGTTTAGAATGAAGAGAACGATGGCTGAAGTCGTCGTAGATTTTGAGAGTTCGAATCATGCGCTAGCGGTTTTCAATGCGATAATGCCGGAGACCATGCTTACTCCGACTCACAGGTCGAGAGTGAAGGTTCAAAGAAGAGGAAGGTGGGTTCGTATAACCTTCGAAGCAAACGACGTCGCAGCCCTGAGGGCTTCAATGAATGCAATTCTACGTTACTTGCTTGGGCTCTGGAAGACTGCAAAGTCGCTAAAAGAACTTGAAAAAGCGTCTAGAATGAGTTGATCTAATCCCTGCTCTTTGGATGTTTATTGGGTGACTATGAACATCGGGCGAAATGTAGAAGTCGTGGATCGGTTGTGGTTCAGAGTGCATACACAACCTACTCGAGTACAGTAAGGATAAATAGAACAGGTGAACTGATCGTGTTACAACCGTAGGTCGGACGACGTAGACAATTCGAAAGCAGGATATTAGGAGGATGCATTAGGTGAGCGAAGGTGAACTTCCGCCGGCAATTCAAGAGCAACTGATGAGACTTCAACAGATGCAACAGACGCTTCAGGCTGTAGTCAGTCAGAAGCAGCAGCTTGACATTGAACTTGCGGAGACAGATAGAGCGATCACGGAGCTCGAGAAGATCGCGGACGGCACTCCAGTCTATAAGAATGTTGGGAACCTCATGGTCAAAGCTGACAGACAGGTACTATTGACGGAATTGAAGGAAAGAAAAGAGCTTCTGAACACTAGAGTCACAGTTCTCGGAAAACAAGAAGAACGAACACGTGAGAGGGTAAAGGAGATTCAGGAGAGACTTCAGGAAAGGTTGAAACCTTCTCCGAAGGAATAGCGTCTTATACTTTCTTGGTTCAATTCACCTAGACGTGGACATACGTGAGCATATCCCTTAGAAAGGCTCCAAACGCCAGACAGATAGAGTCAATATGCAACGCCGCTGAGAAAGCCGCAAGAGATTCACTTTTTGGAAAGGTACATCCCAAGAGACTTGAAGATCTCAACATTGCCGTTGAAGCAAAGGGAAGCAAACCTCTCAGTCTGAGCGTGGAAGTATCGATAGACGTTCTTGAAGGAGATTATGACATGAAGACGTTGGCTCGAGAAGTCACGGATGCCGCGTTTAGTGCTGCGGAGAAGAAGGTTATGGAGCTGGGACTCTGCAGAAAACCCAGAAGCTGAAGCGCCTCGTTCGATCTTCAAAAGAGGCTACGATTTTCTGTCATGGCAGTGCTGATCCTGATGCAATAGCGTCAGCATACTCTTTGCAAATGCTGCTGAGAAGGCTCAATCCCAGAATCAAAGTGCATCTGGTCGCTCCGTACGGTGTCAGCGGGATCGCCAAAAGATTCCTTGAGACAATAGATGCAGAATTCCTCACGGAAGATGAACCATATGCAAGTGACATAGTACTTCTTGTGGACACGAACACCATTCAGCAACTGGGAGACTGTAAGGAACGTGTCCAAAGAGCTAAGACTCCAATCATTGTGGTAGATCATCATGCCCGACATCCTGAGACCTCGACAATCGCGTCCTTAATGTTTGTTGACGAGAAATGTTCGTCTGCATGTGAAGTGATTTTTGAGCTCTATAGAGCTTTGAGGGTAAGACTCGACAGGAGAATAGCCCAGGCACTTCTGATAGGAATCGCATACGACAGTGGGCATTTCACCATCGCAACAATGCGAACATTCGAAATCGTGGCCAATCTGCTACGCCTTGGGGCAAGCTTGGAGGATGCTTTGTCCATTCTGACCTTTCCAATGAATGACTCGGAAAGGATAGCAAGGTTGAAGGCGGCCCAGAGGATCGAATTCAGAAGAATTGGGGCGTGGGTCATAGCGACGACAAAGATCAGCTCTCACCAAGCCTCGGCTGCAAGGGCTCTCGTAGCTCTTGGCGCTCACGTCGCAGTAGCGGCAGGCGACAAAGACAGTGAACTCAGAATGAGTATGAGGTCGAACAGACAGTTCAACAAAGGGACGGGTATTCATCTGGGAAAAGACTTGGCAAGACCTTTGGGAGAAGCATTCCTGGGGATGGGAGGCGGTCATGAATCTGCAGCGGGCGTAAATGGATCGGGGCCAGTCGAAAATGCTTTGGCAAAATTCCTCGAGATTCTTCACTGTCTGATTCCTCCAATCGGCTAAACAATAAATAGTTCTTGTCGCTGTGAAAGCCTGCTTCAATACTTGAGATGAAGCCCTGATTGCCCACCATTGTCGTAAAGGATCTCACTTTCACCTATTTGGGAAGCAAGAAGCCTTCAATATCTGATCTCACTTTTTCAGTGGACGAAGGCCAGTTTGTCATTCTTACCGGTCCGAGTGGGTGTGGCAAGACATCGGTCTGCAGATGTCTGAATGGTTTGATTCCACATTTCTACTCAGGTGAACTCGAAGGTGATCTAACAGTATGTGGGTTGAGTATTCGTGAAAAATCCACAAGCGAACTTGCAAGAAAAGTAGGGTTTGTCTTTCAGAATCCAGAGAATCAACTCTTCTCTCTAAGCGTGGAAAGAGATGTCGCATTTGGCCCAGAGAACTTGGGCTTACCACGGTCCGAGACCAGAAAAAGAGTCGATTGGGCACTTGAAGTAACGGGGATCTCGGGATTGCGTTACCGAGCCCCATACGAACTCTCAGGAGGTCAGCAGCAGCGAGCGGCCATAGCCGCTGTTCTGGCAATGAAACCTGAGGTCATGGTTCTAGATGAACCGACATCTTTCCTGGATCCAAAATCTGCAGTTGATATACTGAAGGTTGTACACGATCTCAACAAGACGTTGGGCATGACAATCATTCTGGTTGAGCATAGGCTTGATCTTGCATCACAGTATGCTGATCGTGTCATCATTATGGATAAAGGAGAGACAATACTCGACGGGAAACCTTCCGAAGTTCTTGGTGAAAAGGCTCGCCTTATCGGAGTCGGAATCCCACGAATAACACTACTGGCTCAACTTTTGCAGAAAGACGGACTTTCATTTGCCAGTATCCCCATTAGCGTAGAAGACGCTTCCGTTGCCATAAGGAGACTCCTTAGTTCATGATCAAGACCGAGAATCTTCACTTTGCATATCCAACTGGTGGAGATGTTCTAAATGGAATAGACCTAGATATCGGCGATTCAGAATTCGTGGCCATAATGGGTGAAAATGGTGCCGGAAAGACCACGCTCATAAAACACTTTAACGGCCTACACAAACCAACCAAAGGCCGAGTCTCCATCGACAATATTGACACTAGAAAAAGGAGTGTTGCATCAATCTCCAAAGACGTAGGGCTAGTCTTTCAAAACCCAGATCATCAACTCTTCTGCGAAACCGTTGAAGAAGAGGTTGCGTTCTCACTGAAGAATTTTGGATACGATACAGAGACAATTGACAGAAGGACAAATGCTATACTTGAAACACTAGACCTGTCCCAGTACGCTGAATCCTCACCTTTCACACTTAGCGGTGGAGAACGAAAGAGGGTAGCCTTAGCGTCAGTTCTAGTATGGAACCCAAAACACGTAATCCTTGATGAGCCCACAATAGGACAGGACTATCAGCAAAAAGACCGACTGAGAAATTTCATCCTCCAGCTCGTCTCTCAAAGGAAAACCGTTGTGATGGTTACACATGACGTGGAATTCGTCGCTGAATGCAAGCCTCGCGTCGTATTACTGTCTGCGGGAAGAGTCGCTGGAGATGGACCTGCACGCGAGATCCTGACTGATGATGTTCTGTTGAATGGATGTTCGCTCATTCGCCCTCAGATATCTAGTCTAATGAATTCTCTCAGGGATCTAGACGTAAGTCAAGACATCATTGATGTATACTCGGCTAGGGCGTGTCTTGTTGAAGCCTACGAGAAAGTGAGAAAATGTCAATAAAGATGTTTGATGGCTTCAAGTTCACTAGACTCTCTACTCCTATCCATAACATGGACCCAAGAGCCAAGTTCATTCAGACAATAGGCTTCTTCGTTGCCGCTTTGATCTTTTCGAACGTGTATGCTCTGCTAGCAATCTTTCTAGCTCAGATTCCACTCGTATTTTTGGCGCGGTCAACAAAGCGCTGGCTCAAATCAATGAAGGGGGGTGCGATGCTTGCTATCTTGATCTTCGTAATGAATTTCGTGACTGGAACAACGTTTGTTTTCGCTCTGTCCATGACAATTAGGTTTCTTGCCCTGATCTCGTCATTCTCAATATTCTTTATGACGACCTCACCTGACGACCTAGGACTTGCCCTCCAAAGCATGAGAATTCCATACACTCTGTGCTTCACGTTCACAACTGCCGTGCGGCTTGTTCCTACAATGGCGGTTGACGCTCAAACCGTTGTTGATGCACAGAAATCCAGAGGTCTCGAACTTGATAAAGGAAATCTGCTCAAACGAATCAGAAACTATGTTCCAATTCTCATACCACTAATTGTGAACGCCATAAGACGCAGTGTGGAGTTGGCTGAAGCGCTTGAATCTAGGGCCTTTGGAACAACTGAGAAAAGAGAATCCCTAGTGACGCTGAAGATGAATAGGCTGGACTATGTCACCATTGTTGCCACGCTCAC
>CAYGZB010000003.1:0-1488 GCA_964354325.1 uncultured Candidatus Bathyarchaeia archaeon
GAACCAAGAACGCGAGGCCACTATCAGCCCTACCGTATTCCATATGTTCGAGAGACTCATCGGAAAAAGAGTTCTGGCCATAATGGACAGAGACTTCGGCTTCGAAGGGATGCTTACAGCCGTTTCGCAGAGTCCTTCAGGAATCTGGTTGACGGATGCAGAAGCTGTTGTTCTAAGGTCTACGTTGGCAAGTCCAATACCGATAGTCGTCAGTCGAGAGAAGAAACGTGAACTCTTCGTTCATTTGGACAGTGTCCTAAGGCTTGAAACCATGCCCGAGGATTAGCAAAGTGACACGCAGGGAGAGAGTTGAATGGACTTCAGGTGTGAGAGTCACGACGAAGGAAACTCGTATTGCTCTCGACCCTGTACGCAGTGGTGGACTTGAGAGAGGTGTTCACCGGTTCATATCTCACGCTCACGCCGATCACACTCAAGGGCTCTCAGGACATGGCACGAAATACGCGACCATGCCCACCAGAATGATCTATGAAAATCTACGCAAGAAACAAGTCAAAGATTTCAAGGAGCTTAGGATCAGGCATCCAATCAGATTAGATGATGTCGAAGTGACACCGATCGATGCGGGTCACATGCTAGGTTCTATTCAGTTCAAGATTACTACTCCAAACAAGACGCTCCTCTATACAGGTGACCTGAATTACACCGATACACTGACCACGCACCGCGCTGAAAGCGTTGAATGTGATATACTACTGATCGAGGCTACGTTCGGAAGTCCATTCTACGTGTTCCCTGATAGGGAATCCACTTACGCAAGAATTGTTGAATGGTCCACAGATCAAGCTAAGGAAGGACGCGTTCCCACTTTTCATGTCTACGCTGCAGGAAAAGCCCAAGAGATCGTGAGACTCTTCAATATATACACCGAACTTCCAGTTGTCGTCAGCCCATCCATATCTGCGGCAAACGAAGCCTACAGCCGTAACGGCGTCACATTGAGATACAAAACGTTGGATACAGAATCGAATCTCGACTTTGATGATGAACCATTTGTGTATTTGACAACGCCTTCAGATAGGCTAGTTCCCGACCGATCCGAAAGAGCTACCGCGACGGGTTGGGCGCTTCGAAACGGGTCGGGCAGGTTTCCTTCGTTTCCTCTGAGTAGTCATGCCGACTTCAAGCAATTGGTGGAATTCGTTCTATCAACTAAGGCCGAGAAAGTCTACATATTCACAGGATATGCTGATCCTTTTGCATCCTATCTTCAGAAGAGGTTTGGAATAGACGCCTGCCCTGTACCGCAAGTTGTGCAGAAAAGTCTTTTTGAGTTTGGTCTCTAGGACGATTATTGTTCTACTTCGCCATAACATAGGCGAACAGACTAACAACTATCAAACCAACTGCCATCAATATTACCACTTCCGGTCTCACCTTGAATCCCGGGGTTTCGTCCTCAAAGAACCTCAAAAGACCGGCACTTGCAGCTGGCATTGGAGCTTCGTCTTTTCTTCTCTTTGCTCT
>CAYGZB010000003.1:1588-20321 GCA_964354325.1 uncultured Candidatus Bathyarchaeia archaeon
GATGAGTCGCTCTCCCACAAGCAGTTTGAGATGATAGAAGACTCTTGGGTATGAGAGTCCTGATCCTTTGCAGATCTCCCTCGTTTTCTTCGGTCCCTCTTCAAGAGTGGTTATTATGATGGACCTGGCTTGAACACCAGTCTTCATGTTCCTTCTTTTTGTGAGGAAGGCTCTCGGGTGAATTGACTTGTTTGCCAACTGATCATTTCCTTCAGGCGAAATCGCCTAGGACCATCTGTTCTTTCTCGTTCGTATCTACAAACAACGATGCGATTTCGTCTCTAATCAGTTTAAGCCTCTGCCTGTAGTATTCCCCAATGTGGTATCGGTCAACAAGGTTCTCGGCAACTTCCAAGTATTTCTCGATCGACCCCTTGTGGACTGTAAGGGTTATCTTTCCTCCGCATTTTGTACACTTGCCACAAAGAGGAGCACGCCTGTATCTAGTGTTGCACTTGGTACATCGCAGCTTCTGAGTTGAAAACGCCTTGAGGTTGCCGGCCAAATCTCTCATGAAATGAGTTGAGAGCAGTCGCTTTGCTACCTCTGCTGCGTCAACCGCCTTGATCTTCTCAGCCAGATTCAACTGCTCATGCACCTTCTCTTGCATTGACCCCAGTTTCTTGTACACGCTTTCCTTGTTGCAGTTGTTCAAATCAGTGACTTCATGAGTAAAACCCAGTGGCTGAAGTTCAGATCCGGTTTCCATTCGGTGGGAGATGGTCTCGATGAAGTCGCTCACTATCTTAGGATCGGTGTTCCGTTCAGCTTCTTCAAAGAAAGCTACTGGAAAAGTATTCACTACTTCCACGTTGAAAGCTTGACGAGCGACTTCAACAGGATTCACCGTCAATGTGAGTAGTAGCGGAGCATCCATGAGCCCTCCGATACGTCCCGGAAGAAAAGCTTTGGAAAAGTTGAGTAGAACGTCCAACATGAGGGAGATGCTGTCTTCATCCCCGTCACAATCTCTTCTCTTGGCTGCATGCCAAAGCGGGTGGGCAAAGCAGACATTGAGATCTGTGAAACCAATAATCCGGCCCAAGACGCCCACAGAAGTGTGAGGACTCAAACCCATCGCAAGTTGTCCTACAAGATCCATCCGAGATCCTGCTTTGTAGTATGCTGGAAGGCCGTAGAACTTCACAAGCAGTTCATCTACAAATCTGGAAACATTCACAAGATAGTCGGCACAACTTCTTGGTATTATGATGTCCTGGAGGTACAGAGCACAGAGCTGGTCACCTCTTGTCAGAAGCTCTCCCGTGCAGTCTGTATCGTACCCCAGTTTATGCAGTCTTTCCACTGGAACGCCAATTTCAGTAGGTTTGAAATGTGAGAGTACCGCGTTCGTCGCATCGAATCTTGTTGTACCATCCTTGAAGACTGAAAGGTTCCATTTTGCCCGAATAACACCCTTCTCGATCGGTTCCGGAATCCTGGAATCGCTAACGAGTCCCTTTACACCCTTAACGACTTCTCTGAGGGCGGGTTGTCCCAGGTTTCTGCAGGCCTCGTCAATAAGGGCCTTGATATTAACAGCTCTCCTCTCATAACCCACGACCTTGACCCCGCAGGTCGGACAAGAGCTGCTGGTCTGTGCTTGACCACATATGGGACATGCCAGTTGAACCTCTGTTCTTACTCCACATTTCCTGCAAGAGTTCAAATGCGTCAGTTCAGAGCATTTTGGACAACGCTTCCTCACAACTTCAACTGAGACGATCGACCTAGAATTAGCGGCTTGAACCAGATCCCTTCTCGGTCCACCAGCCATTCCCACAGGAAACAGGCTGTGCACGATCGGTTTCATCTCCCTCCTCTTTGCCTTCTCTGGACGCCCCATTCTGGCTCCAATGAACGCCCCTGCCTTCCTTCGAACCTTCAAACCAGACAACTTCTCAATCGCTTCGAAGACGTCCTTTCCCGAGATGTCCTCCTTCTGACCATCTTGAAGAGCCAGGCAAGAATGGAGAACCGCGCCATCTACCAGCAGAACAATTTTCCCATTTTTCACGTCATGAGGAACGCAGAGCGTCTCGAGAAGCGACTGAAGTTCGCTGTCAACATTCAGTCTCATCTCAACCGGTAAAGGCCCATTAAATGTCAATTCTGCACTAAGTAACTTCGTTCTAAGACGCTGGAGATCATCTCTACCAAGTCGCTCCCAGAAGTATGTGTACCTCGGGTGCAGGGGCACACCCAGCTTGTGTGAGATTTCAAGTGCCTCTGCAACGGTCGGTTTGATGATCAGTGGACTCTCGAGAAAGCCTTGGATTCTGTCTTCTTTGACTCCTATGAGTTTCGATATCTCTTCTAAGCCCAAAGAACGGGATTCTTTTGCAACTCTAAGGTATTCGCCCCACCATTCTTCAACGAATCCAGATTGGACCAGTGGCTTGTTGTTCTCCAAGAATTCTCCGAATCCCACTAGAATATCGCCAAGGAAGAGAATAGATTCGATGCTCTCTTCTAGCGATCTAGCCTGTTCGACCGTTTCCACTCGTTTGACCGATCCGGAATGAAGCTTCACTATCGGTGGCTCGATCGTATTGACTGGTAGAACAACTCCTGCTTTTCCCGGCTTCTCCACGCGAAGTTGTGTTCCGGCAGCGATGAAGTTCTCTAGAACTTGCATGGTAGCCGGGTGCATCCCAAGAGCGGCAAGTCCTGTGTCTCTGCATCTACCATATCGGAGCCTGAATCCTCCAGCTCTACCGGGAAATGAGAAGATCGGTCTTCCACCTATCACATCTTCCATAAACATGAACTGAGGAGCGTCTTTAGACTCAACCTTCGATGGTTGCACCTGTCGGAGCCAATCCCACCCAGTTATCCCTATCTTATCGGTTATCTTCAGGACTTTGTTGGCTCGACCCACCAGTCCATCGTTTACAACTCTGAGGGCTCCCCCTCTGACCCTGTTTGTTTCGACTCTTGCAAGATTTCTGAAAGATCTGACTTCAACAGGATCCGTTTCTACTCCAGTAACCTCGACCGGAAGATGCATCACCGCGTTGAGCAACTCACTGTCGGAGGGCCTGTACTGGAAACGAGCTACCTCTCTCTCGTAGATTCGCAGCTCCGCGACGAACCTCTTCGCTTCGACTTCGGTGGCTTTGTACCGGTCGAATCCAAGAAGGGTTCGAGCGAAATCTGCCACAACTACTGTTAGCCCCATCTCTGTTCCTCCGGCCGATCTTATCGGTCCAGCGAAGTAGATGGCGAGATATTTTGATCGGTCAGGATTCGTCTTCTCACGAATGCTGCTTATACCTTCGATCGGAGCCACAGTGACTCCTTCTCCCAGGATTGCCAGGGCAGACCTGATCGCTTGGTCCGCAGCTGATAGTCCCTCCTGATCATACTTGCCGTATACAATTTCCTCAGCGATCTTGAAAGCGAGCTCTTCCCTGGGCATAACATTCGAGAGTTCACGTATCCTAACTGCCACGCCCCCCGGTCCAACAGACTTCTCAACACGCTCAGCAAGATCCACTGTCACAACTGATTCGGGACGCAGTGATGGGTCTAGTCCCTTCAAGCGACTTTTCTCTGCAAGTTCCATCTGTTCATTGAATCTCTGTTCCAGTGTTGAGAAGTAGCCCTTCATGTCTTCCAGCAGAGGCCCCACCTCCAACACTACTTCAGTGTTCCGAAGAATTCAGTCTTTACTGTACAATATGTGATGCTTCACGATTGAGGGATGACCTTGCTGCAGCGTCTTGAGTTAGTATTGGTCTCATGCAACCTGAGCGGGCTCGCTGGTCTGAGAGGCTGGACGATCCTTGGAGTAAAACTTGTCTGCGAAGCTGCAGTACACATCAATTATATCAAATGAGGGCGGCGCATCGATTTCTTGCTTCAAGCCACATGACGCGCATCGTACAGTTGCCTTTCCAGCTCCTTTCGAGATAGTCACTTTCACTGTCTCTTCACTACAGGTCGGACATGTGAAAACCGTTGGAAGTTTCTTCTTCACAACCTTGATTACGCGTCTACGCCTTCGCCCCAAGTTTGCATCTCCAGGTTACTGTTGAGAACTCCTTCTCAAGACCTGACTTGGCAATCCTTTAAACCTACTGATCTCTCCATGCACCATCAATATTCATTTTACGAGTTGCCTTCGCGAAACCGTGACGTTTATTCTGTACTGTGAATACAAAACTGTATCCTGTGGAGGATCTCATATCTGCCACTCCCAGACCGCGAAACCTCGCCCAAACAAGCGTTGAAACAAACCCTAAATGATCCTATAGTGCAATTATTGATCAAAAATGGTAATCTAACGAATATTCAGTTTCAAACACTATATGCAGATCACATAATGTATCAACTAGGTCTTATGCGTGGTAAAGTACATCGATACAGGGATGTTAGAGCCGATAGAACAGATGTAAGTCGTGGATCGTTCAATAGGACCTTAGATCAGGCAACTAGAAACATTATTCGTTCAATCTATACAGTATTCCTTCTCGGGTACGTTGGTATGCTAGATGATCCAAGCTTCGAACCATTCATGGAGACTTCATCTCAGATGCGTTCGTATCTCGACCAAGTAAGGTTGGTGCAGAAGCCTACAGATGAAGAGTATACTCGAATCGTAGCAACGCTGGCTGAAGAGTTAAGCACTGCGATAGAGCGTTTGGCGGGGATTAGGAGATTACGAGATGCGTGATGTCACAGACGTCACCTTGATCACACATTCTACGCAGATAGCCCACAGATTGATTGTTTGACCTAATTTAGGCGTAATACTGCATTGAAGCTGACCTTGCGCTATACGCGAGCGGCCATTTGTATACAAACCTTATAATCTGTGACGTCACAATTGCGGCAGATGCGTCATGACCCCGCTACAAGACGCCGCCACATTGCTATTGTCGGCCGTATTCTCAGTAACCTTGGTGCTATTGAGCGCTAGAATTCTAGCACGGGCTGGAAAGTCGTACAGAGACAGTGAAACTGTGGTCAGAGCTATCATTACAACATACGGCCAGAGGTTGACGCGCCAAGAAGAACTCTCCCAAGCAATGTCGAACGAGGTTAAGGATTTTGGAAACTCGTTGGTGCGACTGGAGAATTCGTTGGGTGACTCGACAGGGAGAGGAGCTCAAGATTTGGAACATCTCGCAGATCTGATCCCTGCGGTCAAAGAAGTGTCTCTCAACATCAGAAGTCTAAACGAAACACTGCAATTCCATACCGGGGAAACCACAGAGGTTGCGCCAGGCTCCCGTATGAAATCAACGATGTTTGCAACCGACTTTCCCCCCAACAGGAATGATATCACTGCTATTGAGTTACAGGCTCTCAAGATACTGGGCGTCGAGGGACCGAAGACCTCGAGAGAACTCCAGCCAAGGATCGGAAGATCAAGAGAACACTTCGCGAGACTGATGAAGCGTTTGTATGAACGGGGGTATGTGGACCGAGACGTTACGAAAATTCCTTTTGTCTACAGCATTAACCACAACATATCAGACAAGATTGTTCAAAAACGAGATTTGTCCAATGTCTGAAATGCTTCACGCCCACACCCAGATTTCCATTGAAGGCTCCACTTTTCCGCTGCAGATGAAAGTAGAGTTCTCTGTAGTCTATGCATTATTTTCATGTAGCGAATCATTTAGATTCAGATAGCCGTTAACTTACCACGGGCTGTTTTTATTTTATCACTTTCTTATGGATCTATAGGGGACTGTTACTCCAGTGGAAACAATGGGGTGGGGCTGGTACAGTCATTTCCTCATCAATAGTAAGTCGAGATTTATGCTGTATTCAGTATCTTTTCTTGTACAAGAATCCTTATAGCAGCAGAACGGGACCGCGCCTCTACTATCAGGAGTTTAGTGCGAACGATGGAGGCGCTTACAGGAGTATTCGAGAACTTCCTCAATGGAACAAAAATCTTTCTGAACAGGGATGTTCTTAGACATGACTATATTCCTGAAACACTTCCGCACCGACATAGCCATATTGGCAGACTCGGTGGCATACTCGCCCCGGCACTCGGAGGATCAAAAGTTTCCAATGTATTCATCTATGGAAAGACAGGTACTGGAAAGACCGCTGTCACGAGATTTGTATTGAGTAGACTTGAGGAGAAGGCAAAGGAAATAGGTGCACCTCTCCAAACATGCTACCTCAACTGTCGTTTGACAGGGACCAACTACAGAGTTCTCGCTGATCTGTGCAGATCTTTGGGTGCAAGAGTTCCGTTTACCGGCCTCGCTGTTGCCGAGTTGCTTGATCGTTTCCGTGACGTCCTCAACTCAAAACGTCGAATGCTCATCGTTACACTCGACGAAGTTGACGCTCTGGTCAAGGGCCGAGAAGAAGACAACCTACTATACGAATTGACCAGGGTGAACGAGGGCCTTCACAAAAGTTGGGTTGGACTGGTCGGAATCTCAAATGACCTACACTTCAAGGAGTTTCTTGATCCCCGCGTCCTTAGCTGTCTGAGTGAGGAAGAGGTTACATTCAGACCCTATCTTGCTGACGAGCTTTACGACATCCTCCTAGAAAGAGCGAGCACAGCCTTCGTTGAAGGTGCCATGACTGATTCTTCACTGCGCCTTTGCGCGGCTCTTGCTGCACGCGAGCACGGAGATGCCAGACGGGCTTTGGATCTTCTCAGAGTTGCAGGTGAACTCGCAGAAAGACAAGGAGCAGGATCAGTATCTGAAGACCACATAAGACTCGCTGAACACAAGATCGAATATGATCGCGTTGCCGAAGCGCTAAAATCTCTACCTCTCCATCCAAAGATAGTCGTCATAGGAACACATCTTCTTGAAAACCACTTCCCCGAGGGAGCGATAACAGGAGACCTTTACGATCTTTATAGGCAACTGTGCGGCAAAGCCGATATTGATCCTCTCACACAAAGAAGGGTGAGCGGCCTCATCAACGAGCTCGACATAATGGGGGTCGTGAATGCACGAGTCGTGAACTTTGGTCGCTATGGAAGAACCAAAAAGATACGACTCGGAGTTGATGGGAGGACTATTGCCGACACATTCTCACAAGACACCTCGGTCAGCAATCTCCTATCACACGTTCCCACATCGATCAGAGGAAGACTCCCACGCTAGATACGTGGGGGTTGACGACGGGAGATTCATTTTTCGGCAGTCGAGAGAGAAAACACATGAGACGGCAATTCTAGCTGCCGTGGTTCTCGAGAACCATAGAATCATGGCACTACGTTTGGGAAGGATTACAGTAGATGGACTAGACGCCACGACCACACTTGAGCGACTTCTTAGAGGCCTAAGATTTGACGCCATCTTTCTAAGTGGGATATCATTCGCCGGATTCAACCTAATCGATCCATTCAGAATCTACCAATTATACAAGAAACCCGTAATCATAATCTCAGGCAGTTGCCCTGACAATCGATCGGTGAGAAAAGCGCTCAAGCTTCACTTCAAGGATTGGAGGACACGGTGGGCAACAATCAAGAGGCTTGGGAAAATACATCACATTCGGAGTTCTGACACAGAACCCCCAATATTCTTTGAATTCGTTGGCGAATCTCTGCACAACGTGCGCAGGCTAGTTCGGCACTCAGCAAAGCTTGGAAGGATCCCTGAACCCATCAGAGTAGCCGGTCTTGTGGCAAAAGGGCTTAGCCGTGGCTAGAATCATCCAAATCCATCATTCTGGTCACGTTAATGATGGAAAGTATAAAATATCTTAACACAAGCCCATATAAGTAGCATTAATCGGTGATTTGATGCCTTATTGCCACCAATGCAGAAAAGACTTCAAAGTACTTCCAGCATGTCCACAATGCAGCCTTCCCCTAGTGCCAAGGGCTACGGCTGGTATGGTCGTATCTGTCATTGCTGGCGCCTTAGTCTTGATCACTGCTCTCTCGATCTTACTACTGTTCCCATGGTTCTCTGCGATCCTTAATTGGCTGGGACTTGGTTTCCTGATAGGGTACGGCTTGATACTGGTGATGATCGGTTTTGTCTCAGGAATCCTCATGATGATCGGTGGAGCACTCATATACCTCCCGGGAAAGGAGAGAGCTGGCGCAGTTATCGTGCTAATCTTCTCTATAGTCAGTCTGATAGCCCTCGGCGGATTCCTCGTTGGAGCCATTTTGGGTATAGTAGGTGCCGCTCTAGGCTTCGCCAAGAAGTAGACTAGGCCATTCCAGAGAGAAAGTCAATCGTAGTCACCTCAAGCGTCTGAAGGTTGACAACTGGAAGCTTTCCCGGAGTGGGTTCAAGACCGAGTTTCCTCTGATAGTCTGTCTGCGACTGCCAAGCACCTGAGTTGATAAGCAGAGTACCACGGTAGTTTCTTCGACCCAAAACATGAACATGTCCAGACTCAAAGACATCAGGCACATTTTCGACGACGAGATGGTCTTCTTGTTCAGGAGCGATTGACGCACCAACACCATATGCAGGTACAAGGTGTCTGCATCGCAGCAGATACTCCATCGCTTTCTCCGGAGCGTGAAGATCCATGTCTGGAATGGATGCCATAACATCGTTAAGGCTTGTTCCATGATACAGGAGGAAGTCTACACCATGAAGCCTGAGTTCACAGGGGTTCCCCAGCGAGAGAATTTTTCTACTACTGTACAATGATTCTGCATATTCTGAGAGAATAGGAGGTTGCGGCAATGATTGTCTTGTCGCATCATGATTTCCAGGAATCACTATTACCTCCATGTGCTCTGGGATCTGCTGTATGAGTTGGGCTACAAGCTTGTACTGCTGGTAAATATCTGGCACAGCCAACTCTTCCTCTTGGCGAGGATATATTCCAACTCCATCCACAACGTCCCCTGCGATGATGACATATTTCGTTCTTCCCGCAAGTTGCATTTGTTGAGGTGATCCAACTTTTCTGTTGAGCCACAAGATCATCTGGTTGAATGCTGATTCGAGAAAGGTTTTGCTTCCGAAATGAATGTCCGACAGAAGCGCAACATTAACTGGTTCAGAAGCCTTGTTGGGTTTTCTCTCGGGAATATCTGGGAGATATATGCCCTTCGCTACAAGAAGGTCATTCCTTCCCTTCACAGTCTCAAAACAGACAACCTGATCTAATGACAGTCGCTGAGCGATCTGGTAGGCATTGTCTTGAACGCCAACGACTAGGATCGTCGCAGTATTCTCAAAATCATCAACCTCAAGAAAGATCTTCTCATTTCTCTCCCGCTTGGTCATAATCATTGCAATGAACTTCACATGTTCATTTGGTGCCGCTTCAAGAGCCTCAGCTATGGATCGAGCTCCTCTAACATCTGGCCTCTGTCTGAGAATTAGTGACATTTTTTCGAAGCGACTCTGAAAGTACTTCACGAATGAGTCCAAGCTTCCTCTTGTGCTCGTGTTGCTAGCTGGATCTGAAATGACTTCAATACGGGCTTCGATATCTCGAGCTGGAGTGGATGAAATGGCCACACTTGATGCGACCGTGGATTCCGAAGTTGTTTTGGCCTTGGTTTCGAAATACTCTTTTGTAATTACAATTGGTCTGGGAGAGACCTCGTTTGCTCTTCGTAAGGCTTCGCGAACACAATCTGCAAGTTCTTCATGGTTGATTGTGCTGAGAAACTCGAAGGCGTCTCTGCTCAATTGAAATCCTTCAGCGGCAATCGACTGCAAAACATGTCGCAGTTCTTCAGGCAGTTCACTCATGTTTCGATCCTTCGGATGCAGAGAGCGTGTGGTTCTTCAGGTCCTTGTTTTATGTGGTCTGGCGCGGCGGGCCGGATTTGAACCGGCGTAGGCCGCAAGGCCTACCGGCTGTTTTGTCGCTCTACGCGGATCTCGAGGCCGGCGCATTAGACCGCTCTGCCACCGCCGCTTGGGCCTGACTTTCTCGGCCCAAATAGCAGTGACTGCTTGGCTAGTTTAAACATTCTTTCATGACCTGGTATGATGTCGAAAGTTTGTTGTATGAGAATGTAGATCTGTGGGTTGAGAGGTTTCGAATGTGGATTCAAGACGACAGCTGCTAATAGCCTTGTTGTTTGCCGGAATCATCTTAACAATGTCGGGTTACGTAATGATGGAGCAAAGAAAACCGTTAGGGGTCGACGGAGAACTTTGGCTGGAAGAAGATTCCATCTTAGATCCCAACTCAGTTCGTCTGGCGTGGGGAGTTCGCGCACCACCTGACAAACATCCTGACGGATGGATATTCAGGATCAGTATCAAAGCTAATGAGAGCGTCTGGATTCGGTCTATCTGGTACGACACGAACCAAGTATTCTACGAGTGGCACGGGAGCACGTTAGAAAGAACAGTAACCATAAACGTTGACGAGAAGACTTCTGACATGGAGTGGGCATGGTACCTCCAGAACCCTTCGCCGGCGACTGTCGAACTACACAAAGTCCACATCAGCTACTCCGCGGTTCGCCAACCTTTCCGTCTTACGGGAACCGCGGTAGTCATATGTGGACTGATAATTCTGGCGATTGCGGGTGCAGGGTTTGCGCAACGAAGACTGCGCAAGAAAGGATGACATTCTCAAATCTACAGTTTGAATCCTAGACCGAGCAGTTCCTGCATCCACCATTGTACTCGGAATTCAATGGCTGAACCAAGTTTCCGGGGCTAAGGACTTTGTTTACTGCACTGATGTTGAGAACCTGTTCGTCACGGCTCCCATCACGGTATACAGTTATCCCCTTACATCCAAGCTTGTAAGCCAGAATGAAGACTTCCTCCACATCTTTTGGTGTCGCATCGTGAGGAAAGTTAACCGTCTTTGAAACTGCATTGTCGGTGTAGTTCTGGAATGTTGCTTGAACTCGAACATGCCATTCTGGTGAGATGTCATGGGAAGTCACGAACGTTTCTCGAACATCGACAGGCACTTCTACTAAGCCTTGTATAGACCCACGTTCAGCAATTCTTCGCATCAACTCATCACTGTGGAAACCTCGTTTGTATGCGACTGATTCAAAAATCGGGTTTACCTCGAGTAGCTCCGTGTTGTCCATAACATTCCGAATATAGGAGATGGCGAATATCGGTTCGATTCCACTTGAACAATTTGCGATTATGCTAAGTGTTCCGGTGGGTGCTATAGTTGTGGTTGTTGCGTTTCTCAGTCTTGGCCCATTTGTCATACAGTAGATGCTTTTTTCATAGTTCGGGAAGACGCCTCTTCTCTCAGCTAAGCCTTCGCTGGCCTTCTTGGATTCGCATTGTATGAATCTCATGACTTCTTCCGCAATCTGGAGTGTTTCATTAGAGTTGTACGGGATTCCGAGCTGGGTTAACATGTCCGCGAATCCCATTATTCCAAGTCCGATCTTTCTATTCGCCTTTGTGACCTCATCAATCTCTTTGAGTGGGTACCGATTCATATCGATAACATTGTCTAGAAAGTGGACGGTGGTCCTGATGGTTCTTGCAAGTTTCTCAAAGTCAATCTTTCCCTCTTTCATCATCCTTGCAAGGTTGATGGACCCGAGATTGCAGGATTCGTAGGCTAGAAGGGGTTGTTCACCACATGGGTTCGTACTCTCGATCATGCCTATCTCAGGTGTAGGATTGTCCTTGTTCATTTTGTCGATGAATATTACACCTGGTTCCCCGTTCTTCCAGGCTTGGTGAACTATCAAGCTGAATACGCGTCTGGCTTTCAGTTTAGTCGCGGCCTCGCCTGTCCGAGGGTTCATCAGTTCATACTCTTCGTCTTTCTCAACCGCGTCCATGAACTTGTCAGTTGCTGCTACTGATAGGTTGAAGTTGTTCAGTCTGTTGTTGTCCTCTTTGGCAAAGATGAAGTCTATTATGTCAGGGTGATCAACCCTGAGAATACCCATATTCGCGCCACGCCTTGTTCCACCTTGTTTCACAGTCTCAGTGGCGGCGTCAAATACTGCCATGAATGAGACGGGGCCGCTTGCAACTCCCTTTGTTGAGAATACAACGTCATTTTTGGGTCGGATCTTTGAGAATGAGAACCCTGTACCTCCACCACTCTTGTGAATGAGTGCGGTGTTCTTGATTGCTTCAAATATACTCTCCATCGAGTCTTCAACTGGCAAAACGAAACAAGCTGACAGCTGTTGAAGTTCACGGCCAGCGTTCATGAGGGTGGGAGAGTTTGGCAAGAACTCTAGATTCGTCATTAACTTGTAGAACTCTTCCTCGGTTTTCTTAACATCAGCATTGACGTCGTATAGAACGTCCGCGCTTGCGATGTTCTGAGCTACTCTTCGAAACATCGCAGTTGGAGTTTCAATCGGTCGACCAGAGTCATCTTTCTTGAGATATCTGCGCTCCAACACACTTATCGCATTGGGAGACAGTCGACCATCAAGGTCAGAGTCAAGAAGCACAGACCTTGTTTCACGGATCGTCTTCCGTTGCTGACGGTAGAGAATGTAAGCTTTAGCCATCTTAGCATGTCCCGCTTCAATCAACACTTCCTCCACAACATCTTGTATTTGCTCAACCGTTGGAACCGATCGTTCATTGTAGTTCTTGTTGATGACTTCCACCACTCTTCGAGACAACGATTCTACAGCAGACCTATCATGCTCTCCCACAGCTTCAGCAGCCTTCAAAATAGCATTCGTAATCTTCGCGCTGTCAAAATTGACTATTCGACCGTCTCTTTTGCGTATGCGAGAAACCCTGGCCTTCAGGGTTTCCACTGCTTCAATCCGGACAGACTCACGTGGGTGATCAACAGATGTATCCAATGATGGTAATCTCCACAGAAGCTTCGTTATTGTGATGACTGGACTACTGCGTAACCTGTAGCTTAATGGTTTTTGACCTTTTTATATAAAGTTGTGTACTGAACACTACTAAATATTGTACTTCCCGACGAAAACCTTGAACGCGAATAGTATACTCTGGCGCGAAAATGAAGGAAAAGGTATGTACCGCAGACTCAAACTACTCTAAATACCAATAGATTCAACTCGACTAGATCGAAAATCACAGGTTTATGAAAACCATTCGTCAAACTAGAGTTTGATGATTAGAGTGGTCTCTACTCAAACACCATCCAGGAAATATGACTGTGTGCGAAGGCATCGCGCAATCGAAAAGCTCGTCGTGCGGCAATCATCGTTAGGTGAAGAGAGACTATACTATCGCTTCCGACGAGATAGATGGTACGGAGGGATCTTTACATCCGACTGTTCGGGTTGTGGATTGCTCTGCAAGTTCTGCTGGCTTTCTGAGCAAGCTTTCCACAGGCCGCACCAAACCGGCAGGTACTACAGTTCCGTCGAAGTAGCTTCGAGACTGATCGAGGGCGCCAGACAGTGTGGTTTACGTCAACTGCGAATTAGTGGGGGAGAGCCAACAATCGGAAGGCGACACCTTCTCGAAGTTCTTGACGAACTAATGCGACAAAGTTGCAGCAAGTTTATTCTTGAAACGAACGGCATCCTGATTGGATCAGAAAGAGACTATGCCAAACAATTATCCATCTATCCGTTTCTTCATGTAAGGGTATCATTCAAAGGGTGTAGCGAAAACGAATTTGAATCTTTGACAGGAGCAGAACCCGAAGGTTTCACTCTGCAACTGCAGGCCCTGCGAAGACTCGTTGAAGCAGGAGTAAGCTGCCATGCGGCAGTGATGACATCATTCTCCTCAAGGAACGCTCTCGAGATGTTTTGTAGAAGAATTGGAGGAATCAATCCAAGATTGGTGAATGCGACTGAGATTGAAGAGGTTATTCTTTACCGACAAGTTGTCAAAAGAATGAAACGTTATGGAATACAGCCTTCGGTTTCGCATCTGCCGAGCAGTGTTCCTGCTCAACTCGTGTAATCGGACGAGAGTTGGTCAGTTGAGTTCTTTTCTAAAAGCTGCCAAAGTTGTCTTTCGGCAGCCAGGACATATTCGAAGATGGTACCTCTCGTTTGGGAGGTATTGGCTGCACCATTCGCATTTCTTTAGTTGCCCTATCCTCTCGCCCTTACCCCTGGTTTTCGGTTTCTTGATCAACATCGACACCAGGCTGATTGTGACACCGAAAACCTTCGGTGGTAATCAGCTCAATATGTATTACCGTATACCCTGCTATAAAACTTAGCAAGATTTATATGATTGACCGATATACAATGTAAAGATTGTATCATAGTATAGCATGTTTAACGATCTAGCGAAATGAGCATGATGAACATGGCTACAAACACGGTCTTGATTAGAGGATTGGACCGGGACTTCTATAATAAGGTTGTAGCTAGGTCGAAGGAACAAGGAAAGAATGTCGCTCATTTGATGAATGAAGCGATGCAGCAATATCTGGGACGAATGGACGGAGAGAAAGACCCAACTCCAGGGGAAAAGAAGATAACAATTTCCGGATCAGTCGTCTTATCAAAATCTGACCTGTTTGGAATACACGGCGAAGTTGGAAAGTTCATACTGGAGAACAGCGGAGATCTGACGCTTGAAGATGATATCGACCGTGATGCGCTACATTGTCTTGCCGGAATACAGAACACAGGAACGCTTAGAGTTCCCAAGGACATACATCATCTGGCGCTGCTCAAAGCAGGCCACGTGCGCGGCGAAATAATGAAATACTGAAAAGGCTACCCTTTTTCCAGTCCCCCAACTGCAAAGATCGTATTTTGTTTACGTTTTGGAAAGCCGCCTCTGAACATTTCGGCAACTTCTCCAACTCGCGAGAATCCAGAATCCCGTATCATTTGCGCAGCGCGATGATTGCTCTTGGGGATGGTGATTTCAACAATCTTTCCCTTCATTCTATCAAGAAGATCGGCGAGAAGTTCTCCGACAGACTGAGGGCTGTCACTATCGCATATCCATGGGCCGATCTCATACCCGGAAGGACCGCCTTTAGCAACTATGTAGCCTAGGATTCTATCATCCTCTTTTGAGAATAAGAAGAATTTAGGGAAATCTCTTCCTAGGATTCGTAGATACCTCTCTCTGTCCGCCCCGAATCTATCCCTATCAAATCGCGCAATTCGTTTCAAATACTCATCCTTGAACAAACTTGCTTTCGTCTTCTTTATCGCCTTTGGGATTCCTCGATATCTCACGAAACGTTCTCCTTCGACAAAACCTGAGTCCTCATATAACGCTCTAGTTTTCAGGTAAGAGTACAAGCCGACTTTTCGAATTCCCTTTTCTTTGGCATAGGAAATGGCATGATTTAACAGTTCGACACCGATTCCTCGGCCTCTCGACGACCTTGCAACTATCACATTCCCAACCCAAGCGAAGCGATCATAGGTTGTGGTAGTTATCAGTCCAGCCTTGTTGCCATCATGAATTGCTAGAAAGCATCCACGAGGATCAAGCTGAAGCAGCCTGACAAAATCTCTTCGGTCAAACCCCCAATCCTCAGTGTCAGTGAGCTTGATTGCAAAGGGGATGTCACGAGCTTGCATGACCCTTACGTTGACCATTGTTCTTCGCACTCCCTGCTCAGAGCTCGTCGACAAGTTATTAAGATCGTCCGATATTCCCAGATTTCCAACTGTGCCGTTCGGTCTTCGAACAGAAGATGCCGACTCTTCCATCCTATCAAGAGAGGGTTCCTCGAATTGTATTCGGAGAAGAAGATTGACACTATGGAGCACTTAGAGATGCACATGAAGGTTCTTGATGAGGATGAAGGCATTAGAACCATTGGAAATTCAAAGAGTCCAGTTCCCAACGGCTACATATTCATTACTAGATCGAATGAACGGTATTGTGTAAATGTTTGTGAAAGGATTTTGGATCCTGAGACATCTCGTGATCGGGTTGGGGGGAACGACAAGTACTTCTACTTTGACAATTTCGAAGAAGCAAGGAAGATGGTCAGTCCAATAATCAAATTGCCTTTGGAAGCTTGGCTATACTAGTTGCCACTAATAGTATTGAAAAATCCATTTTGACTGGCTTCCGCTTCCAGTCATGGTCAAAACGGCTCCTGACTTGATCCAGCTAGATATCAGTGACTGGGCTCCCTCTGTGATGTTCTAATTCGTAGACACTGCGTTTCAATCTATAGTATCTTTAGTTCCAACTCTACATTGATGCAATCGTGGTAAGAAATGTTGAGAAAAAGATTCCTGGCTGTATCGATCTTGGTGGTCGGTCTACTAATAGCGTCGTTCTTTGTGGGTGCATACTACAATTCTTACGGAGGGATTGGGAGAAACGGCTATTTCGTAGAATCTTCGCGGTCCGCAACTGAAACCATTGTTGACGAGTACTTGAAGGGTGGTGAAACAGGTCAAGCACCAGTGACGGTTCAAGAGCGGATGGTAGTCTACAACGGATATGTTTCGGTTGAAACGGGTGATGTTCAGGGCACATTGGCCAAGATTAGGACATTGGTCGAGAATTCTGGCGGATATGTCGCAGGGTCATCTCGTACGGAAGGTTGGGCTGAGATTACTATTAGAGTGCCCAAGGAAAAATTCCGTGAAGCAGTTCAGGAGATAGAAACCTATGGAAAGGTTCTCGATGAACAGACTTCAAGCGAAGACGTGACTGAACAATACATTGACGTAAAAGCTCGGCTTGAGAATCTGCAGAGACAGGAGAAGAGGCTTCAAGAAATACTCGATATGGCAAAGACCGTTGATGAGCTCCTCACAGTTGAAAGAGAGATAGAAAGAGTAAGAGGAGAAATCGAAAGTCTTCAAGGTCATCTGACATATCTTGAACGCAACGTCACCATGTCAGTTATCACTGTTCACCTTACGGAACCACCTCAGCCTTTCACTCCACCCGGAATGGATTGGAAAGAGACTTTCGAAACAGCACTGAGAGCACTCTACGCGATGGTTCGTGGTCTGATAATCTTGGCGATTTCGATACTTCCAATAGCAATAATCGGTGCTCCTGTGTACTACATATACAAAAGACGAAGGTCAAGAAGAGAAGCAACCAAATAGATGTAAACTATACTGCACCGAAATCTGTCGAACCCAATCTCCTCTTTTTTTGAATCAACTTCAACTCAGCGGAGAACCATCAGTTGTCTAGCCAATAAGCTTCTAAACACGAACCGCCAAGGAAGTGGAGATAGAACTTTCTAGGCGGACTGTATGACGCTTGCCGAGCCGGATCTGATATTCATCGGGCATATCTCCAAGGATCTAGTTAGAAATCCGTCGGGAGAACGGACGCAGATTGGAGGGGCTGCCCTATACGCTGCCATGGCCGCGAGGTCACTTTCAAGAAACGTTAGAGTAATCTCTTCAGTTGGCAAAGATTTTGCGTACCTGGATCTTTTGAGATCTACTTTTCCAGGGTCTATTATTAGAAGGGTTAATGCCCCATCAACCTATTTCGAAATAGATTACGACAAGAGCTTTTCAGCCAACTACAAGACCGTTCGACTGGGAGCTGGATCCAACATCAAGGTTTCAGACCTTCCGAAGCACTGGATTGGAGAGAACACTTTCATCCATCTTGCTCCGATGAACCCAAGCAAGGTGGAAAGGTTCGTGGACGTTATTCGCAAGCGTTCCTCCAAGACGTGGGTGTCTGCCCATACAAGCCCCGACTATTTGACATCCCCCGACAACAGGCGAACGTTGAGAAGAATAGCTGAAAAAGTTGACCTCTTTGTGACTAATGATCACGAGGCTGTGAAGTTGTCTGGAGCAAGTGAACTCGCATCAGCTATGCGAACGTTGAAGTCGAGACGACTGGCGGTGACGCTGGGGCAATGGGGTGCAATTATCGTCGATGAGCGTGGTGTCCAGATGATTCCAGCGCTAACCACCCTGATCGAGAACCCCAAAGACACGACCGGGGCGGGCGATAGTTGGTGTGGGGCTCTTCTTTCATGCTATTCATTGACTCGGGATTGGACTCGGTCAGTTGTTACAGCGTGCATAATCTCCGCGGTCAAATGCATGGGCTGGAATATTGAGAAGATGAAGGACCTAAGGTTCAATAACCCAGACCAGGTCGCCGAATACGTTTTGAGACTGAAGGACGGCTCGATTCAACTTAGCCTAAGAGATTTTGCAGATTAGCTGCCCGGCTCCTACTCATTGTTGAGAATCTCATATACCCTCGAACAGTACCTCACGTGATCCTTGAGGCTGTTACGTCTTCCTCTTCTGCCTTCATCCAGCCAGATATCACAAACGTCATCTTTGCTGACGATCCTCGCTAACAAATCAACAACTCTATCTTCGGTGACCTCTCTAACTACATCCCAATCAAGACTCACCTGCTTGTTAACCCCGACTATTGGGGGAAAATCCTCAACGTGGTTTATGTCTACTGCCCTGGAATGTCTCAACGAAAGACTCACGTCCGTTCTCGATCTCTTTCTGTCAAAAGAATATAGATGGAATTGATCAGCCTGCCGATCAGGGACAACAATGTTCCATCGTCCTCCTCTGAAGTTGCTATAGGGCAGAACCAGATGTGTTTCGGAACCTTGCAGCATCCTGAAGTATAACCAGTTGTATGGTCGGACAAGTTTTAGCGGAATCATCTCATCGTAGTTCATGTCTGTGTGAGCGTCTATCGAAACTACGGGGAGAGAAGTCAGATTCAATGCGAAGTGGTGTCGCCACCTATTTCCTCCAATCAGATAGGAATTCCGTGGCAGACTCTTGGAGTGGTCCCCAACCTTCTGTCCTCTTAGCCATGACCCCCATACATGAAAGGTTGGATTGTTGATTCTGAATAGTTCAGCTTCTACTCCGTGACTACTGGCAATTTCTTCGGCGATTCTTCTCGTATTACTATCGGCATAGAAGATGCGTCTCAAGAGCCGC
>CAYGZB010000003.1:20421-27076 GCA_964354325.1 uncultured Candidatus Bathyarchaeia archaeon
TTCGGCGATTCTTCTCGTATTACTATCGGCATAGAAGATGCGTCTCAAGAGCCGCCAGACCCCGTCTGATACGCTGATCTAGACATAGGTTGCACTGCATCTAGCAGATGTTCATCCCAGAGCTCATCTAGATCATTCTGTATCGTTCGTTGAAAGTAATCTAACAAGCACATTTGTGGTTTTGAACCGTCTTTTCATTCTGCTTGTAGGGGATCAGGCAAATGAACCTTAGAACCCCTTGGCTCGTGTTTCTAAGTTGATGCATCTCTCCGGAAGGAATGAAAATAAAATCGTCCTCCTTGAATTCCTTTCCATTTTTTCCATCCGTTGCCAGTCCTTTTCCTTCCAATACGAATATTTCATGTTCCCAGGGATGAGAATGAAGTGGACTGTAGCCATCCGGCTCAACTTCGAAGAGTCTCATGGCAAAGTTTTCAGCGCCCATCTCCTTGCTTATCAACCATCTTACATTCAACTTCGCCGCGCCCTCTTCGGCTTTCAAAGCCTTAACATCTTGATAGTTCGAGATCTTCATATCTGAGTTCGCCTTCAACAGCCTTCTGACGGATTGCGGTTTGAGACTCTTATGCTTTCTTGATTGAGCTACTACTGCTACGACGTCTTCTCTCCCGAAACGATTTCGGTAGGCATGACGTATCCCGCCATCACAAACCTGCGGTCCACGTTCTCGAAACCGGCATCTTCCATAATTGACTTCGCTAGAATCGGCCTGCACCCGCCAAGCAGAGACGAATTTCTCCTGTAGATCCACTCGTAGACTTTACAGGCATTCGATCCGTCAGCCTTGCTCAAGTTGACCAGAATCAGCCTTCCTCCAACCTTTAGAACCCTCTTGAACTCAAGAAGTATCTCTAGAATCTGAGAAATATCGATAAGGTCCAGCATGTGACTTGAAAAGACAATGTCGAACACCTTGCCGTGATATGGAAGATATTGAGCGTCTCCAACATTCAGAGCGACCCTTTTTGACAAACCATGTTTTTGCACGAAATGATGTGATTTCGCAACCATTCTTAATGAAAGATCTGTTCCGCAGACTTCTCCTCCTTCTCCTGCTCTACTAGCCAGCCCGAGTAGAGTGCGTCCTGTGCCAAAACCAACTTCCAAAATCCTGCCACCTCGCTCTATGGCTGCAATCTCCAGTGCAGTTGAGTTTACTCCTCTTTCGAAACTAGTCAGATAATCATAGATCGAGCTGAGAAAGTCGTAGATGCTACGTATCTGTCTACGCGACAAAGAGACGGCTTGAATCTCCAAACTGTACCCTGTTACCCTTTTTATTTGTCAAGCAAGATCTTGTTCTTAAAGTGTTGAAGATTGCTGATAGCGTTCAGAAAATCTGATCAAATCGCTCGAATTCTCGATCCGACTTGTGGTTTCAAGTTGACCGAACAACTGATTGAGCATCGCAGAGACCCTCTGACAGGTGACTTGTCGATAGTTCTACCGGGGCGTCAGAACTATGTAAAGCAATTCTTCGAGACCGACGAGCAATTCCTGTCTGATTATGCCGAAGAAACTAAAAAAAGGTGTCCCTTCTGTTTGCCCAGTGTACTAACTACTACCCCAGAGTTTCCTACCGAGCTGGTTAGTGAAGGCAGAATCAGAGAGGGAGACGCCATTACTTTTCCAAGTCTCTTTGCTCATATCGAATACAATGCTGTAACCGCCCTAACACCTAACCACTTGTTGAAACTCGATGAATTTACTCCAGAACTGTTGAAAAATGGAATACGGGCTTCACTCAAATACATCAACAGGGTGCATTCCAGCAACCCGGATGTAAAGTATGCCGCTTTGGTTCTGAATTATCTGCCCCCAGCAGGTTCAACCGTTGTTCACCCACACATGCAAGCTCTTGCAAGCAGCATGCCCATGCAGAGACTCATTGAACTGCTCGATGCGAGTTTGGCGTACTTTGGAGAATCAAGATCCAACTATTGGATGGACATAATAGAGATCGAGAAGAAGACGGGTGAAAGGTACATAGCGAAGGCTGGAAGCTGTCACTGGCTAGTACCCTTCTCCCCCAAAGGCTTCTATGAGATCAATGGGATTCTAACAGAGAAGAATAATCTACTTGACCTGACTGAAGATGATGTTCTAAGCCTCGCAGATGGCCTATCTCGAATCCTACGGTACTACAAGGCCAATAATGTATGGAGCTTTAACGCTGCAGTCTACTCTGGTCCGCTCGGTGCCAAATCAGAACATTTCTCCGTCAATCTGAAAATCGTGGCTAGGTACGGTTTCAGATCCAAATGGGTGAATGACAGATGGGCGCTTCCATTCTTACTTAACGAGTCAGAAGTCTTAGAGGCTCCCGAAGCTTTAACTCCGATAATAAGAAAATATTTCCTCTAGAGAAGAATTCAGGTCCGAAAATCTATCGATGAATCTGGGAACTATGAAGCTGACTCCACAACGCTCTGATATATCTTGTTGATATCATCTGTGGAGAAAATTGATTTTGGCGGGATCTGGGCGATCAACACTCCCGTCCTCAGGACGCTCATCCGAACATCTTGGATATTCCCAAATGTAATTCCGAAATGACTCACAACATCTACTTTCATACCTTTGCTCTCAATCACTCTCCTCAGCTTTCTGGGATCGATCTGCTTGATTTCTTTCGGGCTGATTACGACAACTCTTCTTCCATCTCTGGCACAGGTCTCTTCAACTGTCTTGTCCTCGATTGGTCGTATGGAATCAGTCGGATGAGGCCCACAGACGGGGCAGTTATCGCGCCGCGCCAGTGTTATGGCGTCGAATGCAAGGTGTTTCAAGTCTATGTATAGGAGTCTGTTCTCTAGCAGCAGAGGGTTACCTACTACGAAGTTTATGGTCTCAAGTACTTGGATGCATGATACAAGACTTGGAACGGATGGGTGAACTCCGACCACTGCACATTTTGGAAGGGAGTCATCATCCAAGTCTGGGTAGAAACATTCGAGGCAGGCCGTCTTCCCTGGAACAATACTGGAGACGTTTCCATAATATTCTATGCATGAACCGAAGATGTAGGGGATCCTCCGTTTCTGGCAGGCGCGATTCACTATGTAACGCGGGGTGATCCTGTCAAAACCATCTACTACAACGTCCATGTCCTTCAAGACTTCGTCCACGTTGGCAGAGTTCAGTGAGGCTGGAATCGGGTCTAGATCAACATCGGGGTTCAATCTGCAGAGTTTTCTTCCTGCAACCTCAACCTTTGGTATTCCCAGAGAGTCAACATCATAGAGTGTCTGCCGGTGCAGATCAGATCGCGAAACCACATCTCGATCAACAATTCTTAGATATCCTACACCCATTGCGACCAGTTTCAGAACTGTCGGAGACCCGAGTCCGCCGAGACCTAGAACGCATATCTTCGCGTCTCTAATCTTCTTCTGTCCAGCGTACCCAATGTCGTCCAGAACTATCTGCCTAGAATAGGTCTCTATCTGCTTCATTGTCAGATCGTTTCTATCTTCAGTCATAACCTCTACCCGCTCCAAATGCATGAACGAGAGTTGGCCTTCATTCAATTGAGCATTTGGCTATATGAAATCTGTATTTCAGACTATCAAACGCTTGCGCATAAGGTTGATCGCCAGTACGAAGAGCCCCAAGGCAACCAAGGCGATCCACACAAGGCTGTAGAGCAGACTCCAGCTTAGGTTGTTGAGCGTCAACGCTCTGAGGATTAAAGTCACATGAGTCAAGGGAAGAAGAACCTCTGCAAGGATTCTGATATACACGGGAAGAACCGAGAGTGGGAAGAATGTGCCGCTAAACAGAAACATTGGAGTAATTAGAAGATATGAAGGATAGTTGAATGAGTCGATGTTGGGAACAATTGCTGTAAAGCACATCGCTAACGAGGCGAAGAGTATCCCTGACAGAAATGAAAATGGTACCACAAGAAACATCCAACGAAGATTGACCAGCCCGAATGCCGATATGACTAGGAGAATTATTGAACAGTTGATTGCACTCTTCGTGGCGCCCCAAAGGAGTTCTCCCGCGATGACCTCATCGATGGTGAGGGGAGTAGTAATTATGGCATCGAACGTTTTCTGATAGTACATTCTCACATACGATCCATACGTGCATTCGAAGAATGCGGAGTACATTGATGAGATTGCCACCAACGCTGGGGCGATGAATGCCGCATATGAGACGCCTTCAAAATTGCCAACGAAGAATCCTAATCCAAAACCGAGTGCAAAAAGATACAATAAAGGCTCAATGAATGGTGGAATGAAGTTTACTTTGTAGGTTTTCATGAATACAGCTTTGTTTCTTAACCAAACCTTCCAGACTCTACCGGTCAACGCAGGAAATCTAAGCAACAGGTCAATGTTCATTCTCGCAGTCCCCTCCCGGTCAACTCTAGGAATACATCTTCCAGTGTGGCTTTCCTGACAAGGGTACTTCCTATTCGGTACTTAGACACCAACTCGCGGAGAAGCCGCTCTGGATCCTGTGAGAATATATGTACCTTGTTCTCAACCCTTTCAAAATGCAATTGATCATAGTGTCTTGCAAGATATGATGTGACGTCTTCGTCAGTTGTGATCTCGAGCACGTCACCCTTAATGTGTTGTTGTATGAGATCACGCGGTTTTCCCTCAGCAATGATCTTACCGCCATCCATTATCACTAGGCGATCGCAGAGTTCCTCAGCCTCTTCCATGTAGTGGGTAGTGAGAAGAATCGTCACACCTTGTGATCTCAATTCGCGAAGTTTCTGCCATATCATGTGTCTGGCTTGGGGGTCAAGCCCGATGGTCGGTTCGTCAAGTACGAGCATCTTTGGTTCATTTATCAATGCTCTAGCGAGAATCAGTCTACGCTTCATCCCAGTTGAGAGTTTTTCTATGACTACATCTCTCTTCTCTTCGAGCTGGATGAACTCCAGCAGCATCTTGGCTCTTTTCTTAGCCTCCGTTGCTGGGATGTCGAAATAACTAGAGTACACCATCAGGTTTTCGAAGACTGTAAAATCTGGATCGAGATTGTTCTCTTGTGGTGTTACTCCGATAATCTCTTTGATTCTTCTAGGATTCTTGTCAACATCGATCCCAGCTACTTCAAGTCTCCCTGAAGTCTTTGGTGAAAAACAATAGATCATCTTCATGGTCGTGGTTTTTCCAGCTCCATTGGGACCTAGAAAACCAAAGAATTCGCCTGCGTCAACCCGAAAGCTGACTCCATTCACAGCCACGAAGCCATCGAATCTCTTGGTCAGATTCTCCGCCAGCACCATACTATCCAAAATTCTGTTCTCCTCGAACCCCGAACCATCGACGTAATTGTCCCTACTCCCACTCAAAAAGCTAAAAAGTCGTTGCCGAATGCATTGTTTGTTCAGAATTCTTCACCAAAAGATGAAACTGCCCAAAAAAACTGAATCAGGGATTCCCTATGTTCCATGATCTTGGCAAGCTAGACTCAAGACTCGAAGGAATATTCATGATTGAAGGTGTCGGACTAAGCTCAAACGTCTACGTGATTGAGGGAGAGAAAATCACGCTTATTGACGCCGGAGTCGGAAATGAGAACAACAGACTCGACCTCGCACTGCAGCGACTGAAACAACCCCTCCAGAACATTGAGAAAGTGATTCTGACTCACAACCACCCTGATCATTCTGGGGGACTACTGACTATTCAGTCAATTTCTTCACCAGAGATCTTTGCACACGAATTGGACAGCTATGGTCTTGAGGAGCTTTACCCAAATGCAATCAAATGGCTCCACGACAATGAAGTATTGGCCGCTTCGCAGAGAAGACTGAGAGTAATTCATACACCAGGACACACTGCAGGAAGCATCTGCTTACTCGATGAAACTAACAGAGTGCTTTTTTCGGGTGATACGGTATTTGCGGACGGTTTCTTCGGAAGAACAGATCTGCCAACTGGCAATACTTCAGAACTTGTCGAATCATTGAGGTCACTTTCGGAGCTCGATGTCGAATCCCTTCTTCCAGGACATGAGAGAATCTTGGTCAGCGATGCTAGTTCGCATATCAAACTGTCCTATGAAACAGCTTCGACATCACTTGACACACAATAAGATGAATGTCACCAGAATCTGTGATCCAACATACTTGGTTTTTTTGGCCTCACGGCACTTTTGCATGAGTATTCCACACAAATACGATTGGCTTCAGTGAGTTGAGGCCTTCCAATCCATTTTCCAACTCATTGACATTGCTAAAGCCATGTCTTGTGATGCTTCCACAACAAGTTAGCAGGTCTGAGTGTGTAACGATGGCACAGTAACGTTTCATATGCAGTACATTAATAACTGAGCCAATCGTCATGTTGTGAATACAGATTGGAGGCGAATCCTTCAATGAGTTCTGTCCAAAAACCCCAGAGAAAACATAATGAAACTCGCAGACTGAATCGCCTAGGTCGCACTGCAAAGAGCGTTCTAAAAATGCCGAGACTTCACAGCTCCAGTAATGCAAGGAATACTCTCCTCCGAATCACTCACAAGTTGCGTTCACATGCGCGTCAAAACGATTCAACTTGTCCCTCATGTACTGCGACAGGACATAATTTTGGCATGGTTAAAGTCAGGATTGGTCGGCACCTACGCGCTTTGAGCTACTGCATTTGTTGCGGAGAAAGAATAC
>CAYGZB010000003.1:27176-28406 GCA_964354325.1 uncultured Candidatus Bathyarchaeia archaeon
CGTTTCTAGTGCGCTATGTTTGGTGATACTGTTGGCGGCGGAGAATGGTTTTGAAGAGGCACCAATAGATTGGTCATACATACCTTCGATCGATGAACTAGAAGAGTTTCTAAATTCAAGCTACGAGTATCGGCCGTACTACGCGGCTATTCCAGCCGGTGCGTACTATCTGCCTGTCGGATACTATCCATTCAGGTTTGAGAAAGAAGACTATCTCGTGCATGATACTAACGTTACAGATGAGGTTATTGACCTGTACGAAGAGAGTGGTTTTGACACATATATTGTGCTTCAAGACCCCTTCGGACATAGAGGACCCACGGTGGCATGTCCGCTGGGTTTTCCATCTGGTCTTGCCAAACAATACAATGAACTGAAGAAGTTCAATCGATGGATCTGCAGAATTCACGTAGACATAACCTATCTTTCAAAAAACGGAAAACTTGTGTCGGCACCTCACATTGAGCCTGATCCTGCCTTTCACTCACTCACCCATCTATGGGACACGTACATCCATAAGAATGTGGTAAGAGGTAAGCCAGCAGTAGAGATTCTGAAGTCGTTACTGGAGATTTAGGAGCTCGTTCTGTGGTCTAGCATATTCAATCATCTCATCACCCAAGCTAAGTATGCTAGGTTCTACTCGTATTCGACCCAATACGATTCGCCAGTGCTCAAGGTCTCTTTTTTCCAGATTGTCGCTTCCTTCTTTATTCTCTCAACCGCTTCAGTCAGCGTCGGAAACACATACTTTCTATTGCTTCCCCCCACGATGACCACGAAGATAAGGTCGCCCAATTCAAGATGACCCGTCACGTGATGAATAAGAACTTCAATGATACCGGGACGTTTCTTCATATCTTCAGCTATGAACGAGAAGACCTTCTCTGCCTTGTCCTCGTATGCCTCCATATCAAGCCCGGTTACACTCTTGCCATCTTGGCTAGTGCCACGAACTATGCCAAAAAATGACGCGATCGCACCAATCTCTCTGGATTTCTCGTGGGATCTTATCTGTTCAATGAGATCTTGAATCGAGATCTCGCCTTTTCTGTGAAGACCAACGTTCCTGCTGACCACTCAATTCACCATCTCGTAGAATAACATCTAAACCGCACCACTCTTGAGCCTCATTTCCTAGAAAAAACTATTCTTTGACGCGGTTTATCTACTGATTTGAACAACTGCCTAACATGCCATCAAGAAAGGCTAACATCATGAAGGACCTTG
>CAYGZB010000004.1:0-15301 GCA_964354325.1 uncultured Candidatus Bathyarchaeia archaeon
GGTACTGTTACTTCTGCCAAAGACCGATCCAATGACAAGCAATATCTATCCTTGAGCAATTGCCGAACAGAAAAATGTGAAGATTCTACTGGGAAGACTTGCTGCTGCAACTTATCGATCGTTCATGTCATACCAACAAGAAAAAGAAAGGGAATATTGAAGGATGCATCTGGATTATATCATCGACGGAAGGAATCCTGCTCCTCCAATCAAAGACGAAATCCCGTAGCCTAGTACGACCGCCAGAACGACGGCGATGATTATCAGCACAACCACCGCCACTATCGCCACGATAATTGCTTTTACCCAGCCACAGTCAAAGAAGTGCTTGATCAGCACTAACCATATGATCAAGGTGATTATCATGCCGACAACACCGTGAACGTATGACATGAGCACGGAGCCTACGATCACGCCGAGGGCAACAATCCATATGGCATCTGTGAGTTTCGCTTTCTGTTTGCCGACTAGTCCGCGTCCAACAAGCCACAGAATCGGCGAGATTATGATTATGCTTATGATTACCTGAATCAACAGAGCCATTAGATCCACAAACAGTCACCGACCAGAGAATAGTCCTGAACTAGTATATTAATCAAGTTCAAAACAGAGGATTTCAATCCAGATCTAGATAATTCCCAGAAGTGTAAGTATACCTAGGACAATGAATATGATTGCCGATACTTTCTTGACCTTGTTTGTTGGAATGCGTTTTCCGAGTCGATCAGCTAGCAAAATGCTCAATCCATCGATGACAACGAAGGCTGATAGCACACCCACGAATACAACAATAGGTTGAGCAAAACGTGCTGCGAGAGCGATTGTCATAATCTGGGTCTTGTCACCCAATTCAGTCAATACGATCATCAACGACGCAGCTAAGAATGGGTTCTTTGCTCGTGGCCCCGCAACGCTGCTCTCAACGTCAACCTTGAGCATCAGTATTCCCATCGCCACGAAGATCAGGCCAGAAATGAAAGTAAGCGTAGACAAAGGGATGACTGCCAGGAGCGCCTGCCCAACCAGTACAGCTGAACCTGCAACGACGAAGAAACCGGAAACCATCCCCAGAAATATTGCAGCTGGTTTTCTGATGGTGGCTGCTAGTGTGATCAGCCCAATTTGCGTCTTGTCGCCAAGCTCAGCTATGGCAATAGAGAAAAGAGACACCGCGAAAGCTTCAATGACTTTGTCTAACGACGCTTCCTCCAATTCTGTAGAGTCTGTGAAGTAATCGTGGCCTCTTAATAGAAGTCTCTTCATAAAACCTTAGGGTTATGACATTCTTTCAGTCAATCGAGAATGAGCTAGAATGATGATTCGAATACTTTCACAAGATGAAACCCGTGAAGGCATCACTATGCGACAGGCTATTGAAGTGATGAGAGATCTCTTTCGTCAGCTATCATCAGGCCAAGTTGACACGCCTCTCCGCACATCCCTACCAACCAGACAGGGCCATATACTGATAATGCCGGCCTACCTGCGATCGATTAACGCTCTTGGCGTGAAGGTCGTATCCGTATACTCCAAAAACGTGACGCATGGCCTACCAAATGTAACTGCACTAATCACACTTCTGGATACAGAAACTGGGTCGCCTATCGCACTCATTGAAGGAACGTATCTCACGGCATTGCGAACTGGCGCCACATCCGGAGTCGCAACTGAACTACTCGCACGTAAGAATGCTCACACTCTGGCCGTCTTCGGTGCGGGAGCAGAGGCTCGCACACATATCGATGCTGTCTGCTGCGTTCGCGATATCAAAGAGCTGCGGATCTATAGTCGAACTCGTACATCATCAGAGATTCTCGAAAAGGAAGTCAATCAGAAGCATGCCGCTTTGACTGTTACGATATCCCAGTCACCCACAGACGCCGTGAAAGACTCTGATATAATAGTCACAGCAACCAATTCTGCAACACCCGTTTTCAAAGACGAAGACCTTCCGCCGGGAGTTCACATCAATGCAATTGGTTCCTTCAGGCCCGATGTGCAGGAAATTGACGAAAACACCGTACAACGGGCAAAAGTCATCGTTGACAGTCGCGAAGCTGTAGTCTCAGAGACAGGTGATCTAATAATTCCATTGAAGAAGGGAATCATCACGGAAGGACACATTCATGCTGAGCTAGGTGAAATATTATCTGGGTCCAAACTCGGGCGAGAAACCGATGATGAGGTGACGCTCTTCAAATCGGTTGGCAATGCTGCGCAGGATATTGCGATTGGACAAGCAGTATTCAAAGCTGCTGAAGTGAACGACCGAGGTACACATATTCTCTTGTAGAAAAGTAGTTCAAGAAGCCTGAATATTGGACTCATTCGAATGAGACATGGATTTCATCGTCATCGGTGTTCGATTAGACCGTTAGGAAGATGGAAAGTGGATACGAAATCTCTCTATCTCAGAGTAAGAAAAGAAAATGGCGAAGATCTGAGAAGGGTTCTACTAGAGCTGGAGCTTCTGGCAACTGACCTTAAGATCGGTTCTAGTGGCAAAGACCTCTTGATGCCACTCGTCAGGCAACCGAATGATCGTGAATCTCATGAGCTGAAGAGACTCTCAGGCGTCCTGCAAACAGGTGAAACCACTTTTCAGCCTAGAACAAGAACTAGGACGCTTCTTGACATACTAGGCGAAGAGCTTCCCCCACATGTTCTGGCAGGTATACCCAAGTCACTGGATATTGTTGGACATGTTGCCATTGTTGAGATGACTCCTCAACTAGAGTCGTATGGGACCGTTATCGGACAAGCTATCTTGAACGTGAACAAGAATGTTCGAACCGTTCTTGCCAAAGCAAGTCAGATAGGCACTCAGTACCGTATAAGAGAGTTCGAGGTACTCGCAGGAGAAGATCGCACTGAAACCATCCACAAAGAACATGGCTGCAGATACCTCTTAGATGTTCGCAAGGTCTATTTCAGTGCCAGACTGGGTTTCGAACATGATCGAGTAGCCAAGCTTGTGCATGACGGAGAAACCGTCATCGACATGTTCGCAGGTGTAGGCCCTTTCTCGATTCCAATGGCCAAGAATAGACAATCAATCACTGTCTATGCGATTGACGTGAATCCTGAAGCCATAAAGTACCTTGAAAAGAACGTCAGATTGAACAAAGTTGAAGGCAAGGTGATGCCTCTTCTTGGTGATTGTAGGCGTGTTGTCCAAGAGAAGCTTAGAGGCATTTCTGACAGAGTTGTAATGAATCTTCCGGCGCAGAGCTTCGATTACTTGGATGTAGCTTGCGACGCGATAAAACCGACTGGAGGCGCTATCCATCTTTACACCTTCTCGAGTGAGGCTCCCCCGTTTGAAGCACTGCAGAAAAGTCTGAAAGAATCCGTAGAGTCGAGGGGGCGGTCATTCAAGACGATCTCTGGAATAAGAATTGTGAAGGAAGTTGCTCCATACAGATTGCAGGTCGCAGTTGACGCTATCGTTGTCTAGAGTCATCTTCCGCAGTTAGCCTGACTTCAACTCTGCACGTCGGATCTCTCAACAGTGCAATAAGATCTCTAGAAAGGTCCACCGCCGCTTTATCTGATCTGACCATCAAAGTTCTGCCGCAAGTGTAGTCACTTTTTCGAACCACCAAATCGGTTCGATTAGTCAGAAGCAGTTCTTGACTTCCGAAACCTCGAACCACTTCACTAAATTCTCCGGCCACAAGAAGCATTGTGATTCGGGAGTTCGAGTTCTGTAGGATTTGTCGGAATTCGTACGATAGGTCTGCAGCTCCTTTGGATGCTCTGACTCCAATTATGCAGTCTCCCCTTTCGGTCAGGTGTGCTTCCTTGGTGAATTCGAAAGTCGTTCTGTGTGTACCTCGGATCTTTGCGTGTCCTCGCGCTTCTATGAATTCTTCTACCCTCATCCAAATAAGCTCCGTCAGCCTATGATCTGTTGAAGTCGTTGAGATAATGGTTTTCGAATCTTCAACATATCAGAGAGAAAGAGAATCGCTTGTCGAGAGTCTGAAGAGACAAGGAATTCTCAGATCCGAAGTTGTCATCAGGGCGATGTTGAAAGTGAAAAGGGAGGAGTATCTTCCCCCTGATGAAAAGGAGTACGCCTACGTTGACTCACCATTGCCAATAGGTCAGGGAAGGACGATCAGCGCACCACATATGGTCTCAATCATGAATGAAGCTCTAGAACTTCGTTCCGGACTGATTGTACTTGAGATTGGAGCGGGAAGTGGATATCATGCATCGACGATCGCTGAGATAGTGGCTCCTGAAGGCACAAGTTCCAATGGACATGTGTACACTATAGAGATAGTTCCAGAACTGGCAGAGTTCGCCAGGGATAACATAGAAAAAACTGGTTATGGAGATCGGGTTACGATAATCGAAGGAGACGGGTCCGTTGGCTACATGGAGAAGGCCCCTTACGAAAGGATCGTTGTTACAGCCGCTGCGCCAAGAGTTCCCGAACCTTTGCTTGAACAATTGAAGAACGACGGGCTCATAGTGATTCCAGTGGGAGGCCAACACATGTTTCAAACATTACTTGTGCTTCGCAAAGATGAGCATGGAAAGGTGAACATTGAAGACAAGGGTGGATGCGCCTTTGTTCCCCTGACGGGGAAATTTGGATTCTGATTCTAGCCGAAAAATGCGTCAAGAGTCTTCTTGCCTTTTCCAGACTCTACACCAATCATCATCTTCTCCAGAGCGTTTCTTACACGTACCTCAGAGAAGGCTCTTTCACCGCACAGAAAACTGACTACTCCATCAACGTCCGGCCTCTTCCATTCGATCACAAAATTATCAGAGACCTTGGGATTCAGAAATATCTCTCGAATGGTGTCTAGGTTCTCGGGCAATTCACCATCTTTCACAGCTCGCACAACATTCTCTATTTTTCCATGTTCTTTGATGAGATTCAAAGCGGTCTTTGGTCCAACACCCTTGATTCCCTTCGGGTTGAAATCGGTTCCAACTAGAATTCCAAGATCTACAAGTTGTTCTCGGTTTAGACCCAATTCCGAGAGTATGAGATTCAATTCAATTATCTCGGGTTCAACCTCAACATAGACGTCTTTTCTTGGCAGCTTTCTTCTGCCCGTGACCGCCAAATTTCTTATCAGGCGAGGTGCTCCGAAAAGCAATGAGTCATAGTCTTGACTCCCAGCCACCCAAACGTCTCCCCTGGTAGCGAGATGCGCAGCCTGAGCTTCGCCTTCTGAGGGAGCCTGAACCCACGGAACACCCATTAATACTAACAGCCGCTTCGCATCATCAACCATCGTATCTTTGAGTCGAGCCGTCATCTGAGCGTATTTCCTCGCTTCATCCAGAGCTCCACGTTTCCTGGCCTCCTCGTACTTCACCAACGCTTCATCCTTGACTTTCATCCTCCGTTTCAGTTCTACCTCTTTCAAGGCGGGGGGCGCTCCGTCGAAGACATACACCAGTCTGATTCCCTTCTCAGCAAGATTCGTAGTCCGGTAGAGGATGCCGCTTAGATGGCTTGTGACCCTCCTTTCTCGATCCATCAGGGGCTCTCCTGAAACACCTCTAATTATGGCTAGAAACTGGTACATCGCGTTGTAAGCGTCGACGGCAATTGATTTCCCGGATAGATCCTCGAGGCGCACCCTCCTCTTCGAGACCAAGTCTGACAGATCGACGCCCAAGACCTGCACCGAGAAGAATATTCTCCGTCCTGTCCTAATACTTTTCATCAACCCGCACGGTTGAAAGGGAATTCTCACGGATGTATCGAATAGCGCTTAAATCGCTCTTTCAAATACCCCTTGTATCGAGATACAACTCTTGTCCAAACCCATACGATGGCTGAGCGACGTCATATCGCCTGAACAGGTAAAAGACGTCGGATCGCTTGGAACCATCGAGGTCACACCCTCACACCACGGTTCACTCTGCCTCATCTGTAAAGGAGGAAAGATGCTCTGTGGAAAACTCGGTTGTCCCATCATAGCCAAGGCACAGTCTCTAGTGAAGTATGGTAACCTAATCGATTCAGAGTCAATTGAAGGATCAACTCCACCGGGCGTCTTCGTTGGCAGGATTGGTTATCCAAAGGTATCTGTTGGACCAATGATTCCTCCTTACTTTGGCGATACGGAGATTCTGGACACACCCGAACAATGGATTGGAAAGAGCATAAACGAGATAATCGACTACCGATATTCGCTAATCAGAGGAAAGATACGGGCAGACGTATTCGACACGCAGACAGATAATCGAATGCTCGAGACATTTCAAGAACTAGCTATGGGATCGAAGCCAACAAATTCCGAAGCCCTCTTCACGAAGAAACCCAAGAAGACGATTCTGTTAAGTGACGAAACACAACCGTTCGGCCCCTCTGCACCTCTCAAATCCTTCAAGACAGACAACGTGAGCGTGGACAAGAGAATAGACAAAGCATTTTGCGACCATGATTTGAAAGCAACCGACGCCGTGATGGAGCTTTACCGTGATGGGGTCTACGTAACTAGAATACAGAGATGTTTTAGCGTAGGAATGTTTGGTCACGAAGATAGGCGAAGGCTCGTTCCCACGCGATGGAGCATCACTGCTGTCGACAGCAACATCTCTCTGGAACTTGTGGATGAATTAAAGCAGCGCCCAACCATTGACCAATACCGCGTCTATACGTTTACCTACCTTGACAACATCTACGTTGCAATGCTAATGCCTGAAAAATGGGAATTCGAATGGATAGAAGCTTGGTTCCCGGGCACCACATGGAACCTAGACGGAAAAGCCCCCGCCATGATGGGCGACTATGAAGGATACAAGGGAAGAACCACCTATGCCAGCGTTGGAGGTTGTTACTACTCCACTAGACTGGCCGTGGCCGAGAAACTGAGTTGCGAAAGACGGCAGGCTTCAGCACTTGTCCTAAGAGAGATACACCCTGGATACATACTCCCAGTTGGCGTATGGAACGTTCGAGAAAGTATTAGAAGCGCACTAAAGACCAAACCGGATATCTTTGACACGTTCAATGCTGCGCTGGAATTTGCGATGTCAAAGCTAACGATACCTCTCAAACATTGGATAAGCAACAGTACGATGCTAAGAAGTGCTTTCTTCCAAAGAAAGATCAGCGAATTCTTCACGGAGCCAAAAAGACATGCACGCAGTATATGATGTACAGAAGTGCAACGCAGCCCTGTCCAAGAGCCGACTACCTGACCTCGTTTACTCTCTAAACCCGTATTTTGGCTGCGAACACGCTTGTATCTACTGCTACAGTCCCTCGGTTTTTCGAAATGAAGCCGTTGCCCGTAACTGGGGAAGCTTCGTCAAAGCTAAGAAGAACATAGCAGAAGTCCTTGCGAAAGAACTGCAACGATACAATTCGGGCGTAGTAGGAGTAAGTACGGTTACGGACCCCTATCAACCAGCAGAATCCAAGTTCAGTCTCACAAGACAATGCCTCGAGATTCTTTCAAGAAAAGACTTCCCAGTCTCGATACAAACAAAGTCGAACCTAGTTCTTCGCGATCTCGACATCATCAAACCAAACAAAGCAGAAGTTGGAGTGACACTAACATCGCTCGTGGACGAGATAGCACGAAAAATCGAACCTTACGCATCGACGCCTGACTCTCGTGTTCAGGTCCTCGAGGAATTCTCATCGCGAGGCATCAAGACGTGGATATTCCTCGGACCAATCATCCCAGAGGTAAATGATGATAGCGAAAATATCAAGAAGATTCTTGAGATCGCTGAAAAGACAAAGAGCAGGGTCCTCTACGACAAGTTGAACTTGAAGCACTGGGTCCTTGAACGAATGACACCAGTGTTGGAACAGTTTGACCAAGGACTGACCAGAAGAATGCCAGAACTGGTGGAAGCTGGATCTGTCTGGTGGAAAACCATTTCATCAAGAATGGAAAAGCAGTCCAGAGAACTTTCCATCAATATTGAACCTGCCTTCAAGTAGATTCGTAGTTTCAGATGATTACAGTTCCAAGAAAAAAGCCTTCAAGATGGCCTACAAGCTTGGATGCAAAGGAATAACTGTCTACAGGTATGGAAGCAAGAAGGAACAGGTGTTGTATGTGGGCTCTGCCCTGGGAAGAGAAGAGAGCGAAACCCTAGAGTACACCAGTGCAGAACCAGAATACTCAGGAGGATGCCTCACCCCTCTCTGTAACTGAAACAGCTACTACTCCGCAATTCTCAAAGGAGTCTCTCTTGATATAGGACACGATAGGAAAGCCGGAATCGTAGGATGCTAAAAGCCTTAAGGGGCCTGTCTGATTATACTGAAAAATCAAACTGAGAGATCTCAAAATTGACCAAATCAACGTTTCGGGATAAATTGAAGAACACTGACGTTGCCGTCACTTTCAGAGATACTATACTGATTCCTGGATGGTCGGAAATTGAACCTCGCGAGATAGATATTCGAACCCGCGCCTCTAAACGATACAAGATCAACGTCCCTTTCATCTCGTCTCCAATGGATATGGTGACAGAGAGTGAGATGGCGATCGCATTGGCACGTCAAGGCGGACTCGGCGTTCTCCACAGAAACTGCTCGATTGAAGAGCAAGTTGAAATGGCGAGGAAGGTGAAGAGGGCTGAAGCGCTGATAATCAAAGACGTAGTGACCATCGCCCCCCAACAGAGCATAGCCTACGCTATGGAGTTGATGCAGAAACACAACATATCTGGGCTCCCTGTGGTCGACAGAGAGAAGTTGATTGGCATTCTCACCGGAAGAGATGTGAGATTCGCTGACACGAACCTTCATGTTCAGGATCTCATGACGCGAAAGGTGATAACAGCCCCTGAGGGCATGAGTATCGAAGAAGCAAAAGAGACGATGCACAAACACAGAATAGAGAAATTACCCATCGTAAATGGGCAAGGCCATCTGAAGGGACTGATAACCATCAAAGATATACTGTCGAGAGGACGGTTTCCAAATGCTGCACGAGACAAGAATGGTCAACTCCTCTGCGCCGCGGCCACATCTCCATTTGATTTGGAGAGAGCCAAAGAACTCGACAAATATGCGGACATTCTAGTCATTGATGTAGCTCACTTCCACAATGCAAACGTCTTCACCGCAACAAAGAAGATAATGGAACAGGTATCAGCAGATGTAATTGTTGGAAACATCGGAACGTACAAGGCCGCGGAAGATGCACTCTCAAAACTAAACAAGGTTGCGGGATTCAGAGTGGGAATAGGATCAGGATCAATATGCATAACTTCAGAGTTTACAAAAGCTGGAGCTCCTACACTTTACGCTACTGCGCAAGTTGCTGATGCAGTAAGAGATCTGGGCGCCGACGTCCCAATAATCGCGGACGGCGGAATTACAAATGGGGGGGACGTAGCGGTCGCTCTGGCAGCGGGTGCTTCGGCTGTAATGATTGGAAACCTATTCGCGAGATGCAAGGAAGCCCCGGGCACACTGATCGCGATAGGCGGGCGATACTATAAGCAGTATAGAGGCATGGGAAGCCCCTCAGCCATGGCCAAACGGTTCTCTCTCGATCGCTATGGCGGCTCTGCAAAAGGTCTTCCTGAAGGAGTGGAAGGCTGGGTTCCATACAAGGGCGAAACCAGTAGTGTTGTCCAAGAACTATCAGCGGCTCTTCAAGCTGCAATGGGTTACTCGGGCGCAGCAAACGTCTCACAACTGTGGAAAAAAGGAAAACTGGCTCTCTTAACACCGTCCGGCGTAGCAGAAGCAGCACCTCACGATATTCTGCTTCCGGGCGAAGCGGGAGAACGCGTCTAGACGAGAACTACTCAACAAAGACTTCACACGTTCTTTGAATCGTTCAGGATCGAACCATGTTAGTAGGGCAATTTATATACGTCAGCCCTGAATCGTTTGGACCAAGGCGTTACAACTTGAGCGAAGCCAAAACAGTCAAGATGCCAACATGTAACTGGTGCGGCAGAATGATCCTGCCCGCTGAAGCCGCGGTCAAGTTTCCATGCCCCAGCTGCGGCGAAGTTGTGGTTTGGCGCTGTGAGAAATGCAGGCTATTCGGACGCCCCTACAAGTGTCCAAAGTGCGGATTCACGGGACCATGATCGAGTGAGATGTTCTTGGCACAAATGATGGCAACTATCAAGGTATTTCCGTCAGACACGACAGTAAACCTTGAAGATCTGAAAGAACAAATTAAGAAGAACCTTCCACAGGAAACGAGCCTATACAAGTTTGAGGAAGAACCGATAGCGTTTGGTTTGGTGGCCGTCATAAGCCATATTGTGCTTCCAGAAGAGAAGAACGAGAAAATGGAAGAACTTGAGAAAGCCATCAAGTCGATAAAAGATGTGAGCGATATTCAAGTTACGATGATGAGAAGACTCTAGTGTCTCGTTCTTGGTAAGCTTTTAAGGAAAGACTTTTTTAGATCATGCCATTAGCTAGGTTCGATCTTTCGGTCTTGACCATTGCGTTAAGCCTGGAAATCACGGTATTGTGAGAATGTTACTCTGGAGTAGTGTAACTTGGCGGATAAGGAAGCTCAGTTGAGAGTTGCAGATGCCCGTCAAAGGGATGTGGGCCACGGCAAGGTTAGAATGGACAATGGAACAATGCAGGATCTCGGAATAACCGCAGGAGATTTTGTTGAGATACATGGCAAGAAGATGACCGTTGCCATAGCGTGGCCAGCCTATGCAGAAGATCAAGGGCAAGACATCATCCGGATGGACGGACTCCTTAGGAGAAATGGAGGTGTCGCACTCAATGAGTATGTAGCTGTCAGGAAAGCTGATGTGAAAGAGGCTCAGAGCATCGTTTTTGCACCGACTGATGTCCGGTTAAGCGTCGACGATGAATTCATCAGTTTCGTTCGAAGACGATTCATGGACCTACCGTTTATCGAGGGTGACATGACAATGCTTTCGATTTTCGGCAGCGCCATTCCACTTGTCGCCACAAGGACACGACCTCGTGGACCCGTCAAGATAGTTGAAGCATCTAGCGTTCAAGTTCTGAGTGAGCCAACTCCTGAAAAGAAAGGTATTGCTCTCGTCACCTACGAGGACATTGGAGGGCTAAGGGATGAGATACAAAGAATCAGAGAGATGGTTGAACTCCCCCTCCGTCATCCAGAACTCTTCCAGAGACTAGGCATAGAACCACCTAGAGGCGTATTCTTGTACGGGCCACCCGGATGTGGCAAAACTCTGCTGGCCAAGGCTGTGGCGAATGAATCCGATGCAAACTTCTATGTAATATCTGGCCCCGAAATCATGTCCAAGTTCTATGGCGAATCTGAAGCGAGACTAAGAGAAATTTTTCAGAAAGCTCAGGAGACCGCCCCCAGCATAATATTCATCGACGAGCTGGACGCAATCGCACCGAAACGTGAGGAAGTCACTGGAGAAGTTGAACGGAGAGTTGTTGCCCAACTCCTATCCCTGATGGATGGAATGGGCTCTAGAGGAAACATCATCGTGATTGGCGCAACAAATCGACCCAATGCCATAGATCCCGCTCTGCGCAGACCCGGAAGATTCGATCGTGAAGTCGAGATCGGGGTCCCCGACAAGGAAGGAAGATATGAAATACTCCAGATACACACACGAAACATGCCCCTTGCACAAGATGTAGATCTTAAGCGACTTTCAGAGATAACACATGGTTATACTGGCGCCGATTTGTCAGCTCTCAGTCGAGAGTCTGCAATGAAAGCTCTCAGACGATACATGCCTGAAATCAATTTGGAAGAGGAGAGAGTTCCTCCGACAATTCTTGAAAAAATGGTCGTGAACATGGATGACTTCATGAACGCTTACCGCGAAGTCACACCCACAGCCATGAGAGAGGTGTATGTTGAGGTTCCTACGGTTCACTGGAAAGATGTCGGTGGACTTGAGACTGTCAAGAGTGAATTGGTCGAGGCCGTCGAATGGCCCCTGAAGAAACCCGAGTCGTTCAAGAGGATGGGGGTACATCCACCGAAAGGCATACTGCTCTACGGTCCACCTGGATGCGGAAAGACTCTGGTCGCTAGGGCAGTTGCCACAGAGAGTGAAGCAAACTTCATCTCGATAAAGGGGCCTGAAATCTTCAGCAAATGGGTTGGAGAGTCAGAGAAAGCGATAAGAGAAGTTTTCAGAAAAGGTAGAACTGCTGCGCCGTCTATCATCTTCTTCGATGAGATTGACGCCATAATCCCGAGGCGAGGAATGGGATACGCGGATTCTGGAGCGTCAGAACGCGTTATCAGTCAGTTGCTTACAGAAATGGACGGAATTGAGACGTTGGAAAACGTGGTTGTAATCGCTGCTACAAACAGGCCCGACATGCTCGACCCCGCTGTTCTAAGACCGGGAAGATTCGATAGATTGATCTACGTCCCGGCTCCTGACCCAAAGACGTTGGAGCAGATCTTCAAGATCTACACGTCCACCATGCCATTGGATAAGTCTGTAGATGTTCAGGAACTTGCGAAACAAGCTTTCGGCTACTCGGGTGCAGATGTCGAGGCTCTGTGCCGAGAAGCAGCGTTGAATGCGTTGAGAAAGGATTCTGAAGCCAAAGAGGTCTCGATGGAAGACTTCTCAGAGGCGATAGAGAAGATAAAATCAAGCATAACTCCAGACATGGAGACTTGGTACCAAAGCTTCTTGAAGAGAATAAGAAAAGAGAAAACATCGGTTCCTATGACAACCATCACCTGAGGATGATCAATAATGGATAAGATTTGGGGACCGATACCTCCACAACTTGCGATAGTGGAGGTTCTGGAAAAGAAAGGTGCACTAGCGGACACGGAGCTGCTAAAAGATGTTGAAGATGTCTACGGTGAGATGAGCTTTAGAGAACTGAACGGCCTTCTCATGAAACTTGAGGTCACAGGCATCATCAGGGTGTCGAGACTAATGAAAGGCAAAAGAAGGGTCGAGTTGGTTCAGAGGCGTGATAAGAACCATACGAGGACATAGTGAGAACCTAGAGACTCACATTTTCTAGGGTAGAACCTGTGCACAAGAATGATCCTATTGTGGTCATTGGTGGCGGACCGTGTGGATCATTCGCGGCATTATCGATAGCTCGCCAAAATATCCCAGTAACAGTTTTTGAAGAGCATAACAGAATAGGCTATCCGTGTCACTGCGCAGGACACGTGGGAATAAAGGGTCTGCATAGACTTGGGCTTGATGTTCCAGACGACATAATTGTGAATCGCATAAGAGGAGCCCGATTCTACTCTCCTTCGTGCAAGGAACTTGTTCTCGATCATGGATCATCTGTGACATATGTAATTGACAGATCGAAATTCGACGACTGGCTTGCGGACCAGGCAAAGCAACACGGGGCCACATATGTTCTGAATTCAAGAGTAGAATCAATGACTTCTGAGACTGGAAGAAGAAAACTGGTCGTCGAAGACAAAGATGGCAGCAGGCAACTATCATGTGATCTCGTGGTAGATGCTGAGGGGTATCCACCCAAGCTGTTGAGAAGCGCTGGGTTGAGGAGAGCTGATCCCAGCCAGATAGTGAACGGCGTCACAGCTGATGCGGAGAATTTGAGCAATGCAGATGAGGAGTTTGTTGAACTCTTTTTCAGTGAGAACTACAGTTCAGGATTCTTCGCTTGGATAGTACCAAAAAAACACGGCTCAGCTAGGATAGGTCTTGGGGCACGAGGACGTGATCCGATCAGTCTTCTGCGTCAGTTCATCGATCGACATCCCATAGCATCTGAGAGGCTTAAGAATTGCAGAATATTGAATCAAATCGCCCATCCAATACTTGTAGGAGGACCGACCTCCAAGACCTTTGCTAATGGTCTTCTTGAGGTTGGTGATGCCGCATCACAAGTCAAGCCGACAACAGGCGGCGGAATCATCACAGGAATGATTTGCTCTCAAATTGCGGCAGAAGTAGCATGCGAAGCTTGGAGGAAGGCAGACTTCACGGCGAGGTTTCTCTCTCGGTATCAATCCAAATGGAAAAAGATTCTGGGGAAAGACTTCCTCGTAATGCATAAGATCAGAACTCGTTTGGATAGAATGTCGGATGATAGAATGAACAGTCTATTCGAACTGGCATTGAAAACGAAAGTGATGAACGACATTCAGATTCTCGACGACATAGATCTTCAAGGGTCAGGCTTAATTGGTTTAACGAAGAATCCAATATCCCTCATGAACCTGATCCGTTTCGTCTTCGGAGCGCTGACAACCTAGGAAGACCGAAACACGCCCTGGAAAAATCAACCTTTAGAAAACGATGCCGCTTTTATCTCTCAAACTCGACTCTAAGAGTCAGCCCTGCTACGTCTTTCGCCAACCTCTTCGCTACTTCAAGATCGACAGGCATGTGTTTTGGCTGTCTGCCATCAAGTATTGCCTTGGTCTCGGTGGTTCCGTCAGGCAGCCACACTGTGTTTATTGTCAGTATTGAGAACGGGTTGAGAAGCTCCTCCAGAAAAATTCTCGAATCGGTTCCATATGCCAGTATCTTTATTCTCTTCCCAGTCTTCTCTCCAAGGGTCCTAACGATTTTTCCGCCATGACCGAGAATCTTGCTCATGTCAACTTTGTCCACGAGTATCGCAAGCGTGTTTCCGCTTTCTACAGATTTGTGAAAGAAGACGCTCTGAAGCGTGGTAAACTCTTTTTCAAGGTCAGAAAGTGTTCTAATGATCTTCAGGTCTTGCTGGGTTATCTGTCCCCTTCTAACCTTTTCTTCGCACTTCTGGCAGAGGCTTCCACTCTTGACACAGAAATTGTCCAGTATAGTCCTGACCATTGGTTACCATCGTCAGGTGATCATTCCGAACGGTTTACCTGTCGAGTTCCATTTTGGAGCTCGATCGATCGCCTAGATGTAGATGTCTGTATATATAGATTACCTTCAGGCCAATACTCGAATATTAGTGTTAATAGAGGTAAAATGCTACTCTTCATAGCGTATGAATTTCATTATGCAACTCGATAGCCATAATATGCGACATTTGAACATTTTATTGACTGGAACTATTAGATTTTGCCTAACAATGACCTCACAATCCGCTTGATCGCCAAACGGCTTTTGAGTGCTTGCTGTTCAGATGATTGAGGTTTAAACGGTGATACGATGGGAATGCTCAGTGAATCTTGCAGAGTGCTCCAAAACGCGTACTGGGCATGACTTGATTCTAAATACACTGCTATGACCACCATTGTTGCCGGAGAGACTAGAGGCAACTCTGAAAAGGGAACCACTAGCTACATAAGGCAAGCAGACAATGCAAACTTTCCAAGACGCTTGAAAAAACGATTAAGAGAATCTGGTTGTGAAACAATGGAACTTGATCAATTGAACGATTGGC
>CAYGZB010000004.1:15401-25619 GCA_964354325.1 uncultured Candidatus Bathyarchaeia archaeon
CGATTAAGAGAATCTGGTTGTGAAACAATGGAACTTGATCAATTGAACGATTGGCGAAGAACGCATTATTCATCTGCGATAACCCCAGATCTTGATCAGAAGCAAGTCACAGTATTCGGTTGGGTTGAAGATATTCGCGACCTTGGAGGCCTGACTTTTCTTTCGCTCCGAGACAGGAAGGGAGCTGTTCAGATTACGATACCTAAGAAACGAGTCTCCAACGAGGTGCTGGACAAGGTTGGGAAGCTTGGGAGACAGTTCTCAATAGGTGTAAGGGGCAAGGTACAGGCGAAGAAGGAAGCGCCAAGAGGCGTGGAGATTTTCCCTGAAGAAATCAGGATCTTGGGTTCAGCCAGTTACCCTCTCCCTATGGATCCGACTGGAAGAGTGCCTGCGGATATTGATGTGAGACTCAACGCCAGAATTCTTGATCTCCGAAGAGAAGAATGTCGATCCATATTCAACATAAAGAACACCGTCATTGGTGAAGTCGACAACTTCCTTAGACAGAGAGGTTTCATTGAGGTACACACACCCAAGATCATAGCAACCGCCACTGAAGGCGGCGCCTCCCTCTTTCCAGTGGAGTATTTTGAGAACAAAGCCTACCTTGCGCAGAGCCCCGAACTGTACAAGGAAGCATTGACCAGCGTCTTCGAAAAGGTCTACGAGATCGGGCTTTATTTCAGGGCCGAGGAATCACGCACGACCCGCCATCTGAGCGAGTTCATTTCTGTGGATGTTGAAGAAGCTTTCGCTGATATTTCAGACGTCATGAAACTACAAGAGGAGTTAACAGTTAGCGTCATAGATCAAGCCAGGTTACTGTGTGAGAAGGAACTCAAAACGCTCGCAGTTGAACTAAGGACTCCGATACTTCCGATGCGACGCTACACATATGATCAAATCCTTAAGGAACTTGATGAGGTTGGACAGAAGATAGTCTGGGGTGAAGATATTCCAACCATCGCATATCGTGAACTTGGAAATCTGCACAAAGGAGAGTTTTACTTCATAACTGATTGGCCAACCAAGGTGAGACCATTCTACATAAAGCCGAAAACAGATCGGCCGGAACTGTGCGATGCCTTCGATTTCATGTATGAATGGATTGAAGTAACCTCGGGTGGCACACGGGTCGATAGCAAAGATGTGTACGTAGCTAGGTTGAAAGAACAAGGACTGGACCCCACGAAGTTCAAGTTCTATCTGGACAACTTCGATTGTGGTCTGCCTCCCCACGCTGGGTTCGGCATGGGTCTTGACAGGTTTCTCATGGGGCTCCTAAATCGAGAGAACATTAAGGAAGTCGTTCTCTTCCCCAGAGATCGGTTTAGGCTAGTTCCCTAGAATCGTCGCAAGTCTTAAAGATGCTACCTCATGGATGAATATGGCAGAGGCTAGAATCATGTCGTATGGTTACAATTCAGGTTGCCCTTGGTGCGGGTCCTATAACCCAGAAGACAGCATGTACTGCAACACGTGTGGCGGTGCAATAGCACCCATTCTATGCAATCAATGTCTGGCAAGCAATGCTCCCACAGCATCCTTCTGTGGAAAATGCGGAGAGATGCTACAGTACACTGAGTACGTCATAGAAGAAGAATATTGAAAGCCCGATGAAATCCTGGCTTTCATTACATAATAGGATTACTTGGCACCGAGCTCGCGTTTCTTCCAGCGGAGATTATGTCCTCGACATTTTCTGCAACGCATTGCTGATCTCGGATTCCTTGCACCACAGTTCCGGCACACTTTGTAGTGAAGTCTGTGCTTCTGAGCCAACTGCTTCTTGACAACATCAGTGATCGGCATTTGTTTCAGCCCTGACAGGGCCGTAGCATGCCTGCAGATTAATATATCTTTTATTTAGACTGCCCCAAGAAGCATTTCGTTGAACGGACGATCAGTCTGAATCCTTTTCCCCCAACTGTCGACAATCATTACGACTTTTGGTCTTCAACTTGATTTCGATCAACCATATGATCGAGGGCTTGAATCAACTTCGATTCTAGGCAAAATAGAACTTTTTAAGCAATCTAGGTTACTTTCACCGAGAGGGCCGGTAGTCCAGCCCGGTTAGTGACGCTGCCCTCACACGGCAGAGGTCGAGGGTTCGAATCCCTCCCGGCCCAAGTTCGACCCACTTAATTATCCAAGCGCACAAATGGATTGTGTTACACCTCGCGCCAACGATGCGCACTTGAGATGAGAGAATCATTGAAGAAAACCAAGATCATCTGCACGATTGGCCCCTCCAGCCTTTCAAAGAAAACGCTAAGAAGAATGTATCATTCGGGAATGAATGGTGCCCGAATAAACACTGCCTACGGAACTCTTGATCAATATGAATTGATTATCAACAACATACGAGAAACGGCGGATATCCCCATAATAGTTGACATCAAAGGACCCGAGATTAGGATCCGAGCAAGACAAAAAAGGACTGTCAAGAAGGAAGATATTCTTGAGGTTGGCTTCAATCACGAGGAAATCAGCTTCAACCATGACTTTTACGATAAGATGGGTGTCGGTGACCACGTATACATTGACAATGGTCAAATCAAGACTCATGTTGTTGAAAAGAAAAATGGAATCCTTCGTTTGTTAGTAATGAATGACGGTGAAATAGCTGATGGCAAAGGGGTCAATATCCCCAACAAAAAACTCTCAGTCCCCTCCCTCTTGAGAAAAGATAGGGAAGTCATAAAGCTATCAAAAGAATACGATGTCGAGTTTGTTGCTCTATCCTTCACAAGAAGTATCCAAGATGTAAATGGTGTGAAGGCTGAGGGTTTCAAAGGCGAAGTCATTGCCAAAATCGAAAATTTCGAGGGTGTAACAAATATTGACGAAATTCTGAAGGCTGTGGGAGGCGTCATGATAGCTAGAGGTGACTTGGCTGTTGAGATAGAACACGAAAAAGTGCCATTGATTCAGAAGTCAATAATCAAACTGTGCAATCAAAAAGGCGTCACTGTCATAACTGCCACTGATATGCTCGATTCTATGATACGACATCCAACGCCTACTAGAGCTGAGGTCAGCGACATAGCCAATGCTATACTTGATGGGACCGACACATTGATGCTTTCAGGAGAGACATCGATAGGCAAATATCCGGTAGAATCTGTTTTGATGATGTCCCGAATAGCGGAAGAGACTGAAACGGCTGTGAGAAGTTCCGTCAAACAAGATGAGTTTATTGACATCTCGGATACTGTCAGCAAAGCCGTCCAGAGGATATGCAAAGATATGCCTATTGACAAAGTCGTCAGCCTAACTAGGTCAGGCTATACAGCGAAGATGATAGCGAGATTCAGAATCATACAACCAATAATCGCAGTCACACCCGAAAAAAGAGTAAAGAAACAACTTGAATTAGTCTTCGGCGTGAGCCCTATATACATGAACTATGTTGAAGAGAAAGATAGAATCCTTGCAGTCGCAAATAGACTTCGCTCAACGAAACTCATCGACCCCAAAGACACTGTACTGTTCACCGCCGCCTTTAGAACACGTGCAACGCACGCAAGTAACCTAATTGAGATACATAAGATAAGAGAACTGATGGAGTTGGCATGATATCGCAGGTCACAGACAGGAAAACAGCCTAACCCGGACAATCAATGGAGATCCCTTTAGCCATAGCGACGTTACCTAGCATCATAATACACTGGACCGAAGTCAAGAGTTCTTGTTTCATGATGTTTGATCTGAAGTGTCCCAATTGAGATCGAAGACTGAACTCAACAGCAATCAAAGCAGTATTCAATTGCTTAACCCTGTCTGGAAGAGCTTCGCGCGCTACTTGACAGCCAAATGTGAAAAGTGTGGACAAGAAAGGTTGCTTTCGGTGTTCGACAAATACTCTGGAAGTTCACATTATCTCTGCAGCAGCTGCTTGCTTGCATCAACAACTCTCCTTCCATTGATTGTCCTGTTGTTTCGCCATCTCGATGTCGATCGCCGAACAACGATGCGGATGTTCGATGATAAGCTAGTCCGAAGGTGTATGCTCAGCATCGTTAAGGGAATCGCCCAGTTTGGAATAGAATATCCACAACCAGCAGGCGCACCCATCACTATTGTCTGGAATTTCACCAACAGATGCAACCTTGACTGTTTGCACTGTCATCAGGACTCTTCTCCCCTGTCTTTCGAACCTGAGCTGACAATTTCTCAAGCTTACCAAGTGATAGACAACATGAGCGAAGCTGGTGTAGCCATTCTGACTTTTTCCGGGGGAGAACCGCTACTACGCAATGACATCTTTGACGCTATCAAAAGGGCCAACGACAACGGCATGCTATGCACAGTTGCATCCAACGGGACTCTTGTGACAAGTGAGGTAGCGGAGAAGTTAGCCAATGTTGGCGTAAGACGAGTGGAGATAGGACTGGACGGTGCAAGAGCTGAGACTCATGATTTCTTACGAAACAAGTCTGGGAGTTTCGATGCTACAATTGAGGGTATTCGAAACTGCGCCTCCGTGGGCTTTGACGAGTTGGCCGTCACAATGACTCTTCACTCGAAGAACATCGATGAATTGAAAGAGACTATGGATCTCGCGGAGACACTTGGAGCAACAAGGTTCTATCTGAACCGACTGATACCTGCGGGGCGTGGCATAGAAGCATGCTACCTTGATGTCACTCCTCAGGAGAAGATTGTTGCCTTAGAAGAATTGTACAGAAGGTTCTACAGAAGTATCACAGAAGGGTTTGGTATGCAATGCTATGCTAGGGGTATGACCTATTATTCTCGTCTCGGTTACGAACGTTCGAAAGGTAGGGTTTTCACCGTCAGCGAAGCTTTGTCAGGATACGAGAAGATGTTTCAAGATAAGTTTGAACTTGATGTTTCCAAGATTGTGAGAAATCTTGCGACGGGATTTGGTGGATGTTCGGTCGGTTTAACCTATGCGGGGCTCACTGCTTCCGGAGACTTACTTCCGTGCGTCCCGGCTCCAATAAAGCTAGGCAATCTCCTTGAACATGACCTAGAGGAAATTTGGACTGAGAATGAATTACTGAACTACGTTAGAAACCGACGAGCATTGAAAGGTTCTTGCAAGAAGTGCGCATACAATGGTCTGTGTGGTGGTTGTAGATACACGGCATACGTCACCGGTGGAGACTGGCTAGGGCCTGATGCTTCCTGTCCATTTGGTGCAAAGACTGTTTCCTAGCATTGATGTCTAGAAAGAGCAAGCCCAAACCAAGGTGCTCAGCATGGCAATCAAGGAACTCTCTATGTGTATTCGGATACGATGTCTTAGTGAAATCTTGTGGCGAATGAATTGAGACAGACTGATTTGCTGGCATTGCTTTTACTGTTCCTGGCTGCGTTATGCGTTAGGATTCGGCTTCGATTATTGGGGGTTCTACTTGTAGTCGTCTCTGTAATCATATATGTTGCGGGCAGACGTTTCACTTCGGAGACTTCAACGTCGTCATGAAGGCTGGGAGCATGGTTAAGGCGTCTCTGCGCTAGCTTGGTCTTTCTTTGTGTGCTCACCAAGAGATACGTACAACATTTCGATTTCGGTCAGGATTGTTTAATAGATATCTAGATAGTTTCTCTTTGTCTAATAATGTCTCTCAGTCTAGGCTACATGAATACTTCTGGAAGACGACTTCAAAGTGAAGCAGAGAAACTGGATGATGAAATATCCTTCATTGAAGTACAAGCTCACGACAGACTCAAGAATTCAAAACTCAACTTCAAGATCTCAGGACACTTTGAAGGATACATTACCATAAATGGAGAGCGGGAAACTGAAGGAATTAGTAAAATAAGATTCTCTGACCCAGACGCGGAAATCAGGAGAAAATACCTCGAGTCAAGCGCAACCCTCTACATGGCTGTCGCAGACAGTCTGGGAACAAAGAGGGTGAGGAGGATTGTACTACATCCGGACAAAGCAACTCGTCGTGAAAAGACTCGGGAGCAATTGAGAAGAATGATGGAAAGTCTTGCAGAACTTCATGACATGTTGCCAAAGTCAATCCAGCTTTGCATTGAGCCAAGATGCGGCAGGTCAGGAAGAAAGGTTCTAGAACTGGACTTGGAGGATCTTTCATTCTTTGAAGACTACTTGAGTGCGGGCTCGGGGATCGGGCTGTGTCTGAATATCGCACAAATTGTCGCCATGCACGGCAATAGAAATGCGGAAACCTTCATCAGAGAAGTCGAAAAGATGCGACTCGACGTCAGAGAGCTACATCTGAGTGACATTTTGACTGTTGGCAAATTGAAGAACAGATCAGGAATGGAGATCGGAACGGGAATGGTCGACTGGGAAGCACTTCTTCCCCACGCATGGAAGCTTTGCAGAGCCTGTTTGATTGAGACGTTAGGCGGAATCCCCGCATTCAGACGAAGCAAGCATTTCCTGGAAAAGATAAGCCAGTATGAGTAGGTACTACCGCGAAATAGCCGTTTGCGATGACTAGACCCACCGAAAGCAAAGTTACCTGACTCGAATCAAACTGCTCAAATATCAGTTGACGACTCCAACATCGTATTCGTCATACGATCGTGTGACGAACATCAACCAGATGTTCATCTGTGTTCAAGCGATGCTCCCTAGTATTTGAGCATGGATGTACTAAAACGTTCATCGATGGAAACCACCGCTTGAAAGATAGGACGCACCAAAAAAGACATTAACCATGCTTGAACCTACCCAGGCATTCTAGGATAGCTGTAAAGCGATACTCCAAAGAACGGTGCCTGTCTCAGGTGTTTTTGTTTTGCAGATGCCCATTCATTCCCAATTGGATCTCCTCACACTCTTCCGTGTTCCAAGCGTCTACAACTACGACGTGTCACCGAAAGACGAGTCTATAGCATTCAGTTGGAATGGTTCGGGGCACTATGAGCTATACCTCTGCGCACCTTTCGCGCGAGAAAATAGACTTCTTACAAGAGGCACGAACAGTAAGATCAGCCCCTGCTTCTCCCCAAATGGAAATAGACTTGCATATATGCAAGATTATGATGGCGACGAAAACTTCGATATTTTCTTGCTCGACCTAGCGGTCAGCGAATCACCTCTGAATCTCACGCCTGATACGGGAGAATCCATTCTCCCACATGTTAGTTGGTCACCGAACGGAGATAGCCTAGTGTTTGCGTTGGATGACGGAGAAAGATTCAGCATCTGCAAATTGTCTTTGTCGAGAAGCGGAATAGAGTGTATCTCTGATCACAAGTTCTGTGATTCGCATCCGAAATGGTCTCCAGATGGCAAAATGATTGCATTCGATGCACTTGTGGCGGCACAGGACTATGGGGTTTTCATAGTTCCTTCAAATGGCGGTGAAATCGTTCGGTTGATGGATCGAGGAAAGCCAATTGATGCATCATCGCCTCAATGGTCGCCTGATGGAAAAACAATCGCATTCACCTCAAGTGAGCTGGGAATCTCCAACATAGGAATCTGGGATCTCCAGTCTGAATCAGTAAAATGGATTACCGGGAACCAGCATGAATGCTACGATCCTCAATGGTTTCCGGACGGCAGAAAGCTCTCATACATAGTCGGACACAATGGCAATTTGAGCATTGTAATTCAAGACATGGAAACCTACGTGACTGAAGCTCTTGAGGTTGAAGCTGGTGTTCACCAGCAAATACGCTTTGGCCGAAATCCCAGGAAAATGTACTTCACATTTTCAAACTCACACCGTCCTCCGGATCTGTGGATCGTAGATCTGGAAAAACGAAAGTTTAGTCAACTCACGAACTCTTTCGACGGCGTGATTGACTCTTCACGATTTGTTCCCGATAATCATGTTAGCTACCAGAGCAAAGATGGACTGGAAATCCCAGCGTTGCTCTATCTACCAAGAAGCTTTGACCCCCTGAAACCAGGCCGCTCAGTAATCTACGTCCACGGAGGCCCCACAATACAACATGTGAATGAATGGCATCCTCTGATACAGTATTTGGTGGGTGATGGGTACGTGGTCATCGCCCCCAACTATCGAGGAAGCCGGGGATTCGGCCGAAAGTTTCAGATGGCGAATAGATTCACTCTGGGTGAGAAGGATCTACAGGATGTCGTCGCCGCTGCCGGCTATCTAATCGAGAAACGGCTTACGGATCCGAGAAGGATTGGCATTGTTGGGGAATCTTATGGTGGATACTTGACCATGTGCGCCCTTACAAAATACCCCAACTACTGGGCTGCAGGAGCTGCAATAGTACCATTTCTAAACTGGTTCACAGAGATCCGGAATGAACGTGAAGATCTGCAGGCGTGGGATACTGAGAATATGGGTGATCCCGAGAAAGATCATCACCGTTTTTATGATGCCTCTCCAATTTTCTTCATACACAACTTGAGGGCCCCCGTCCAGCTAATAGCTGGAGCACGTGATCCGCGCTGCCCCGCTTCTGAGAGTAGACAAGCTCAGAAGAAACTGCAGGAGTCCGGAAAAATGTTTGACCTGGTCATCTACGAGGATGAAGGCCACGAATTCAGAAGAATGGAAAATCGCATTGACGCATTCACAAGAATCACTCAATTCCTCGATAGACACCTGAATAAATTTTAGTGGTTCGCTATCGATCAATACCTACTTTTCAAATTCGATGATGTTATAGACTACATCGAGACAGTATTCAATAGTTGAACAATGACCAACTCAAATTCAGCAAGCGGTTCTGTGACAGACACCTCACTGAGTTCGGCGAGAAAGTTCCTTTTCGTTTCAGATGTTGCCCTGATTGGCGATCTCGCATATTCTGTTAAGAACGAAGGAAACGAAGTAAGATACTACATCCACAGCAAAACAGACAAAGACGTTTCAGAGGGGTTCGTGGAGAAAACTGATGACTGGGAGTCTCTGAAGGATTGGGCGGATGTCATCGTCTTTGATGACATAGGTTTCGGCGCCGCAGTGGAGCGACTTCGCAAAGATGGAAAAGCTGTGGTAGGAGGAACAATCGCGAGTGACCGCTTAGAAATTGATCGTGACTTCGGTCAGGAACAGCTCAAGAAAGCTGGCCTGCAAGTCGTTCAATCGTGGGACTTTCATACCTTCGATGATGCCGTAAGATTCGTGAAGGAGAATCCAGGACGGTATGTCGTGAAACCTAGTGGCAAAGCCCAAGAAGAAAAAGTCCTGTCATTCATAGGCCAAGAAGAAGATGGGCTAGACGTATTGGCTGTGCTTGAACGCTACAAGAGCACCTGGAGTGCCAAGATTAAGAGTTTCCAGTTGCAGAAATTCGTCTCTGGTGTCGAAATTGCAGTCGGCGCGTTCTTCAACGGACAAGACTTCATTCTGCCCGCCTGCATTAACTTCGAACACAAACGAATGTTCAATGAAGAGATCGGCCCCAGTACAGGTGAAATGGGCACACTCATGTTTTGGTCGCAGCGTGCACGCTTGTATGATGAAACACTGCCGAAAATCAGATCGGTCTTGGCTGAGATGGGTTTTGTAGGATACTTTGATATCAACTGCATAGTGAACGCCCGAGGCATCTACCCACTAGAGATTACACCGCGATTCGGCTACCCAACGATCAATATTCAAATGGAGGGCATCACAAGTCGTTGGGGAGACTTTCTGTATTCTTTGGCAAACAAACAACCATTTGACCTTCGTACGAAACGTGGATTCCAGATTGGTGTTGTGGTCGCTGTACCTCCATATCCATTCTCTGATAATGCTGCGTTTAGACGTTATTCAGAGGATGCGGAGATCATTTTCAAGAAGCCCATGTCGAGTGGCATTCATCACGGCGACGCGAAACTTGTCAACGGAGATTGGCGGATGGCAGGCACATCAGGGTACGCGCTGATAGTCACTGGTTCGGGATCCACGGTAGAGGAATCTCGCAGAGAGACCTACAATCGGGTTAGAAACGTGATTATCCCCAATATGTTCTATCGAACAGACATTGGAGAACGTTGGTACAGAGATAGCGATCTGCTACTAACATGGGGTTATCTTTCCTAAAATGAAGACGTTTCCGCTGGGACAGCCTCGTTCAGCTATTGAAACAGAATTCTAACGCATCATGCAACCGTTCCAAAAACGTTAAGAATAGAAACCCGCATCTTGTTCCGATCGCATATGATACACGGAATGCTTTACATTCTTCCGCCTTGGCTTGATCCGGTATACTTCTTGACCAGCCTGTTTTGGACTTTGATCAGGAGCTTTGTCACTTTCATTGTATGTATGGTACTGGGAA
>CAYGZB010000004.1:25719-27732 GCA_964354325.1 uncultured Candidatus Bathyarchaeia archaeon
TTTTGGACTTTGATCAGGAGCTTTGTCACTTTCATTGTATGTATGGTACTGGGAATGGCTGGGCTAAAGATTCTTGATAAGATGACCCCGGGGATCAGCGAACTAAGAAGCATCAAAGGACATTCTGTCGCCACGGCACTACTTGCTGCGGGACTTTTCATCTTTTCCGCCCTGACGATTTTGGGATCAATGATTGCGCCATTGCCCATAGGTGTTTCATCAGGACTCGGCCAGGCAGTAAATCCCATCATGATACTGGGATACAGGCTCCTAACGCTGCTTGCAGGTTTCCTCATATCGATATTGTTCACGTTCATTCTTTCGAGGGTTCTTGCTCAAGTGAAGCCGTTTGGAATCGACCTTCATGACGTTGAAGGTCATGTAGGTCATGACCCCTCGAGAGAATCGATGGCTATCGGCATCTACATAATGGGATACCTGATATTCCTGGGGATAATTCTCTATGCATCCCTGCTTCTACCCGCTTGACAATCCAGTTTGATGAGGAAGAGGTTTGAGAGCGCCACATATATCTCAGCTTTTCATCTTGCTGCTGATTCTATGTCTCACCATTCCATCTGCCGCCGCGCAATTTGGGTATGGAGAGGGAAATCACGTCCCATGGAAAACCAGGCCAGTTATCGGCGGCGTAAGAACGATCTTTCTGTTGGTCGAGTTTCAAGACACGAGATTCCAGAGTTCACTTCAAGACATTCAGTATTTCGTGGAATACGCCGACTCATGGTTCAGAACATCTTCATACGGAAAGATGTACATAGACTACGTCATCATCGATTACGTGATACAGCTCCCTTCGCCGATGTCGTCCTATGGAAGCCCGGAATCGGGAAGTCAACGTGGCGACGCTGAAGAGGGGTTGAAGAGGTATTATGACGACATCATCGATTTGGTGGATGCCCAAACGGACATAGATCTTGGAGAATTCAAGGACGTTGTGATAGTTCATGCGGGTGGAGATGAAGCTACTACGGGTAATCCTTACGACATTTGGAGCCATTGCCTGGCCTACGGACCTATAAGTGAAGAGCTGGGTGAGAACGGACTCTGGGTTATGGGCAGAGATGGCAGTATTCAGAGCCTTTGGGGAATCTCCACTTTTTCAGAGGATGAGAAGATCTCCGTATTCCTTCATGAGTACAGTCACAGCCTTGGATTGCCGGATCTCTACATCTACGGTTCGGATGGATATAGTCAGGGCACGGGCGTGAGTTTCTGGTCGCTTATGGATTCAGGACCGTTTCTTGAACCGCCATCTGATATTGACGCGTGGAACAAATACATCCTGGGCTGGGTTGACCCCGTCATGGTCAACTCGCCTACTGGAGAGTACATGCTACACACACTTGAATCGAGTCAGGATCCGAAAGCTCTCCTAGTTGGATATACCGGTGACTACGACAAGTACTATTTCATTCAAGCTCGCCGCAGGATGGGTACAGACTCAGGCTTACCAGCGGACGGCGTATTGGTTTTCATGATTGACCCGACGCGAGAACAAAGTATCTCAGGCTCAGAGCTGGCTCTGATGGAAGATGCAAACCCGGGAACACTGGAAGAGAGTGGTCAATTCTACCTAGATGAGTCAGCTATGCACTATGAATTGTTGGATGCTCCTTACAACAAGGGTGATGAAACCTACCACTTTTCTATGGGCAGTATATCAGCACAATTCGTGTTGAAGAACAATTTCTTCTGGGACAAATACAACAAAATAGCCTTTTTGGTCGAGCCTACTGATGATACATCGTTCAGAATCAGATTCGGAAGCTCTCCTGAAGAATTAGGTGTTGAAGTTCCACAAGAAGAAGGTGGAGGCACACAGCCATCAGGTTGCATAATCGCAACTGCAGCATATGGTTCAGAACTCTCGCCAAGTGTGCAGGCTCTGAGGGACTTCAGGGATAAACTTGTTCGTTCGACCTTCGCTGGAGATCAGTTTATGGATGCCTTCAACATGTGGTACTATTCCTTCAGTCCAACGGTAGCAAACGT
>CAYGZB010000005.1:0-1568 GCA_964354325.1 uncultured Candidatus Bathyarchaeia archaeon
AAACTGGGAGTCTACTGTGAAGAAAGGGACGGACAAGTCCTCGAGAAGAATTCATCCACCATAACGAAGACATGCAATGTTGACTCCATCGTGATTGGGAGACTGAATGGAGATTCAGAAGCAAGACCTGTGGAAGGATATTCGGTCAAGATTAAAGAAGAGTCAACGTAGAATAACCGACTAATCTTTTATATCGATCAGAGATGCACTATCTATTGAAAGTTAGGATGTCTTTGGTGAAAATGAAAGCGTAGCCTTGCGTTTGAATGGGAGATTATCCCACTCGTTTTGCGTGGCTGCTTTTTCATCGTAGTCCGGCCTCCTAACGGACAGAGTATGAAAAGAGAGAATGTATCATGAAGATATCTGAACTCAAGTCTGGAATGCGAAGGATAAGCATAAGCGGCACTGTCACCGAGATCTCAGAACCACGTGAAGTCATGACCAAGTTTGGAGAAACCAGTCGCGTTGCCACAGCAATACTCTCCGATGACTCTGGAAGCACAAAACTGACACTGTGGAACGATGACATCGCCAAAGTATCTGCAAATTCAAGTGTCCAAATAGAAAACGGATATGTGACAACCTTCAGGGGAGAGAATCAACTCAACGTAGGAAGATACGGCAAACTAACCGTCACGTAGCAGTCCAACGAACGTCCAAACATATGCCGACTAAACTTTCCCCACCGCATCTTTTTGTACCGCAACAGGCAAACCTCAAAGCGTCGATCCGCCCAAACCAAACTTCTCAAAAAGAATCGGGTAGCAAGCTATGGGCGAAGAGGAAAGGTTCCAAGAGATAAAATGGCTCCTTAATGCCACGATAGAAGAATTCGACTCTTTTCTGAAATCAGCCGGCGGCTTCGAAGAAGTAAAAGTCGGAAATGGCTGGAACCCATCAGAAGTTCCCTACTTCCCGTACCTGTTCGTACCGATGCCTGCGTCAAAGGCGTTGGAACTGGCTGAGAAAAGAAAAGTGGAGATCTTCAGATCAGTATTCTGGGTCATAAGCCCAAAACGTGAAAGGATCGAGATGGTTGGCGAACCCAAGATTGAGTTTATGCCAATTTGGGAGATAGAAGGATATCACGAATGCTACTTCTTCAGAGACGGCGCCTACCATCTAAAAGTGAAAGAGGACGTTGTAGCAATCGAAGTTGAAGGAAAATTAAGAAACCTCGTAACGGAGTCTTCAAATGAGCGTCAGAGCCTCGGAGATCTCGATAAGAAGACAGACGGGTTTATGGTTCAAAAACCAAAGCACTTCACAATTGACAAGGTTGTGGAGCTTGCATATCAATCTCGCAAAGCCCGTCTTTACCTTGATCAGAAAGGGAATGAAGACAAAGAATTCACGATTCTGCAGGAGAATAAGGCAAAAGTTGAAAGTCTCTCTGAGCGAACAGACTTGGACAACTTGGTGAAAGACTATCTCAAGGATGCGGTCGAAAAGAAGAAGATAGCCTTCGACAAGTTAGGAGACAAGATAGTCAAACCTCCAGAGAATTTCAGCAAGATTCTCAGCAACAGATTTGAAGTGTCTATCCTCAACCTCTACCTAGTTCC
>CAYGZB010000005.1:1668-22370 GCA_964354325.1 uncultured Candidatus Bathyarchaeia archaeon
GCAAGATTCTCAGCAACAGATTTGAAGTGTCTATCCTCAACCTCTACCTAGTTCCATTCTACGCTTATCGATATCGTTACCAAGACAAGATAAAAGAAATCAGGATCAATGGAGTAACCGGAGAACTGCGCGAATAGGCGAATTCTTCGTCTCTCCGATGCTGAGTAGGGAGTACTGTTGTTCTGGTATGTGGGTTCAGTCTTCTTGAATGCGATTCCGATTTTCCTTATGCCTCGCATGTTCAAGAGCTTGTGCTATTCCTTCAGCACTCCAGACATTGGGTTCAGTCTTCTTGAATGGGGGTCGGATGTTCCTTATGCCTCGCAAGTTCCTTCCATATCTTCTTCTAAACCACTGAATTCCTCTGACAAGGAAGAACAACAATATGATGAGGCCAACAATCGTCAACACCATGAACCAGGGTTGGACACCTACCTCAAGAGCTCCCATACCATTGTTTCCAATGCCATCTTCTGCCTGTATGATCAGCTTCCAAGTGCCTATTTGTGAAATGTCCAAAACCGAAAGCGACCGGGCTGCATACCAGAAACCAGTTGAATTATCGTAGATCATTGGAATAGTCCGGTTGACTTGCCCATGAACTATCTGAAGATACACAGTGCCATTTGTGAGAAAGGCGCCGCTCGGATACGTGATCAACGATCGAACTCCAATTGACTGAAAAGCCACTTGGTAGTCCGATTGGTTTGTCTCAACACTTACCGCCAACTGCGCGGCAACAATCTTAAACGTATTTGAGACAATGGGCTCTGAACTACCAACGTTTTTGAAGCCATCGTCAAATTCTTGAGGGTTTATCTCAAATCTGTATTCTGATCCTGGTGTTGCGTTAACCGGGACGTTCCAGGCTGTTCTCCAGACACCATTCGCATCGTCTGTCAGCACTGGCGTTAATCGTTTGACAACTATCGCACCCTTTACGAGGACAACTGGCATAGTGCCCTCCGCCATTGAGAGCATGGGACTTCCATCAGGATACTTCACAAGAATGTCCATGATAGCAGAATCTGTCCTCTGATACGTGGGTTCAGGGTTTACGTGGACCGAAATGTTGAGATTGGCAGGAGTGACTGTGAGACTCTTCTTGTGGAAATATTCTTGTTCTGAATTATCAAATGTTCCAGTTCCATCAACGAAGATATCATATGACCCGCTTGGCGCGTTGTTCGAAACCTTCCATCTGGCTGAAAAAGTTCCGTTGACATTCGAGGCTATGGTCGAGTTGAAAACAAATGACCCCACGGGGTTTCTCACGATCAGGTTTAGGCTGCTTCCTGGCCAGATTCCTCCTCCAGAAATGCCAACTGTTTCGGTTCGCTGATAGACGGATTTTTCTGTTCCCCAAAGTCCAAAATGACATTGCGCCAGTGAACCGTCGTCTGTCTGTGATTTCGATATGCTAACCTTGTATGTGCCAAGAGGATATTCGGGACCTATTGGGATCTTCGTTTCTGATGGAATCAACCCATCAGCAGCAGATTGAAAACTCACGCCGGTAAAACCAGTGGAGTTCTGGTCCGGTCGAGACATCCAGATGAAATACTTTCCTGTCGACAGTCCCGAACCCTTCAGGTAAGCTTCTTTGTTTGTTCTCGTATACAGTGGCTGTTCCATGCCAATGATGGGGCTGGCCGAGACTGTAATTGTTCCAAATGCTGAAGCCACGACGAGAAGAAGCAGAAGAGCCACAGTGAAAGTGGTCTTTGAGATGGTCATTCTATTTTCAGTAAAGACTAGTAGCTGATGGTTTGTCTTTTAACGTTTACGAGCTTGATAGTGCAAATTCTTTTCGAAGAATAGCAAGTCGAGAACGTTTCGTTTCCAATACTCTAATGTTTGGCGCCGGGAGAGGGATTTGAACCCTCGAGGCCCGCAAGGGGCCACGGGCTCTCTGTCTTTAGACTCAAGGCCCGCGCTTTTAGACCCCAACCTCTTCCTGGGTTAGTCCACTCAGCCCGCGAGATGCGTGATCTGCTCAAGCATTATCCCGGCAGATCTTCCCGGCGTCTTCGCGAAAACGCTAAGCGGCACCGCTCAATCTTAAACTCTTTGTTAGACTTTCAAAAAGGATTTCAAAGGGATTCAATCGATACGCTTGGGGCTGATTTGCGAAATGTCGGGATCGGTGGAGAAACGATTTGAGTTCTTGGAACATGTTTCAGACGCTTACATAGAGGCTTACGGACGTTCAATAGAAGAAGTCTTCGAGAACGCGGCTCTTGCTATGTTCGAACTCATGTCAGACACAGCCACGATAGAGCCAAGGAGAAGTGATCAATTTCAACTGGAAGCACATGATGAATACGCTTTGCTGTACAAATGGCTTGAGACTTTGCTGGTGAAATTTGAGATGGATATGATCTTGTATTCTCGGTTCAGTGTCACATCAATCAAGAAAAGCAACGGAATGCTCACTCTCTCTGCAAAAGCCGAAGGAGAGACTTTTTCAAAGGAAAAACATCGGACAAAAGTGGAAGTCAAAGCCGTGACTTTTCATCGAATGGAAATAGAAACAAAACCTGATCATGTAGTAGTCCGATACATCTTAGATCTCTAATAGAAGTTTAAATGTCCCATAGAAAATAGTAACGCGTTCAATTCATATTGAAGTGATGAACTCTTGGGCGAAGAGGGCAGATTAGACAGGTCTTCTAAGGGTGTTCCCCTTAACAAGATTTCAGAATATGTATGGGAGATTCCAAAATCTTACAAGAGCGGAATGCGGGTTCCCGGGCGAATCTATTGTGATGAAGAGCTTCTAGCGAAAATGAAAACTGATATGACCATAGAGCAATGTTCGAATGTTGCACACCTTCCTGGAATCTACAAGTGGGCGATAGCTCTTCCAGACGGCCATGAGGGCTATGGTTTTCCAATTGGAGGAGTCGCGGCAACCGATTACGATGAAGGCGTTGTTAGCCCTGGAGGCGTGGGGTACGATATCAACTGTGGAGCCAGGCTTCTGAGAACAAACCTGGAGGAAAAAGATGTCAGGGCAGTTATGCCGGAGCTTCTCGAAGCGCTCTTCAACAATGTTCCGTCTGGTTTGGGAAGTCGGGGCAAAATAAGAGTCAGTCCAACTGAACTCGATAAGGTGGTTGCCGAGGGAGTCGCGTGGGCTGTGGGTAGAGGGTACGGTTGGTCGGAAGATTCGACACATTGCGAGGAAAATGGCTGCATAGAATCTGCGGACCCATCTAAAGTGTCATCAACAGCTAAAGGGCGTGGATGTTCTCAGCTTGGCAGTCTCGGAAGTGGGAATCATTTTCTTGAGATACAGAAAGTCGACAAGATCCTTGATCCAGTTGTTGCCAAGACCTTTGGTATCGAGAAACCTGGACAGGTGTTGATCATGATCCATACTGGAAGCCGCGGATTCGGTCACCAGATATGTAGTGACTATCTAGTTGTCATGGAGAGGTCTATTCGTAAGTATGATATCAAACTCCCAGATCGACAGTTGGCTTGCGCACCACTGAAAAGCCCAGAAGCCGAAGACTACATTCCAGCAATGTCGTCAGCCTGCAACTTTGCTTGGTCGAACAGACAGATGATAACCCACTGGACAAGAGAAGCCTTCGAGAAGGTGTTCAAAAGGTCAGCCGACTCGATGGACATGCATGTAGTATACGATGTGGCACATAACATAGCAAAAATCGAAGAACATGAAATTGATGGAAAGAGAGTGAAGGTCTGCGTACACCGCAAAGGAGCAACCCGAGCTTTTCCACCTGGAAACGCAAAAGTTCCATCCGACTATCAAGAAAGCGGCCAACCAGTACTTCTACCTGGAAGCATGGGAACTTCCTCTTGGGTTCTTGTTGGAACTCCGAAAGCGATGGAACTGAGCTTTGGATCAACGGCTCATGGTGCTGGAAGAGTTCTAAGTCGATCAGCAGCTAAACGAAGGTATTGGGGAGGCGACGTGAAGAAGAACTTGGAGGACCAAGGGATTCTCATCAGGGCTGCCAATATGGCGGTCGTTAGCGAGGAGGCTCCGCAAGCCTACAAGGATGTTGATCGAGTTGCGAACGTGAGTCATGAACTCGGAATAGCCACGAAAGTAGCTAGGTTGCTACCGCTCGGGGTGACCAAAGGATAGTCGTTGGCTCTTCCAGATAGATTTTTTCAGTCTAGTGATTTCCGTTATCGGAGTAGGGTCAACCCCTCTCGCAATGGCCAAATAGAATGATACAAAATCAGCCACGTAGATAGTGGATAGCAGTTTTGCCAGTCTGTTCGGTCCCGTTCCTCTGATCTGGGAGAAATCTTTGATCTCAAGCTCTCTCAGGTGATCCATTGTGCGTTCAACAATTCGAGTCTCTGTTTGGTATTCATTATCGTCTCTGATGAAAACGAATGAACACTTTGATTTCCAAGAATCTGACGTCAGTTGAGGCCAGCTCTCAACTTCGTTGTGGCAAATCTCGGGGATCGTGTCAAATTTTGCGGGTATCTTGCTGTTCTCATTAAGCTGATTCTTGAATCTTCGGGCAACACTACTCATGCGTTCCAGTGAATAGATAATTGGAAGTGTATCAATAAGTTTCAGAGCTATCTGTTTCGCAAAATTATGGGAAGTGTCTTTCGCAACGCTCAATTCTGCTCGAAGCTTCTCCAGATGTTCGCTAACAGGCTGAACATCTTCGAGATCCTGAATGATGCCATACTCCTGCAAAATAGACATTGTTGCCACAAGCATTTGTGGAAATGCTGTCCTCGGAGGCACACCTGACTTGAGTCGCTTGACTGAAATGCCCTGCTTTTCAGAGATTTCAGCCAACATTCCTCCCGATGTAACAGAAGACACAATGCATCTTCTTCTTCTTGCCTCATAGAACTGTCCAAGTGTCTCTTTGGTGTCTCCAGAGTAGCTTGTCGTGATCACTAGAGTGTCTTCGTCTGCGAAGTTGGGCAGTTGTGTGCCTCTGCTGGTGATTATAGGAACCACCGCTTTTTCTGACAACCAGTTTGCGATTACATCACCTCCAATTGAAGATCCTCCCACGCCAACAACGACAACCTCCGTGACTTTTCGATTTGCTGTAACTGAAGAAGATGCTCTGAACATGCCAATTGCTTCCTGCAATTCTTGAGGAGTACGCTGCAGAATCGAGAGCATCCCAGACTGATCGACATCTTTCAGGCGCGACTTGTCATCGAGAATTCCAAGCATATACCCAGCCACGATTCATGTTCTCTCTCATACCTAGTGTAAAACTCTTCTCTACGCCGGGTCCTGACGGATGAGCTATCCAGTCTCAGTGAGATGCTGATACAGTACCGCAAGTCATTGACATGCATTGAAGAAAGCTTTTAATGGACGATTCTTCGTTGTAGACTGGCCTTCGTCAAAAGCTCGAAGCGAAAGATAAGCAACGGGTTTGGTCTATCGCTTCTGATGTTTGTAGAGGTAAGGTTACAATGGGTCACAGGAAAATTCATGGTCCTAAGCGAGGTTCTCTCGCCTACCTACCTAGGGGACGGGCTGCGAGTCTCGTTGGTAGAATAAGGTATTGGCCGCCAGTGGAGGAAAAGCCTACAATTCTCGCTTTCTTCGGGGTTAAGGCGGGGATGACTCATGTACTGGCAACCGACAACAGGAAGGGTTCCATGACTTTCGGAAAGGAAGTCGTGATTCCAGCCACAGTGATAGAGACTCCCCCTGTAACCGTGGTTGGAGTGAGAGCTTACACAGAGTCGCCAAATGGTATGAAGTCGTTGGGCGAGGCCTGGAGTAGTAACCTTCCAAATGATTTAGGCAGAATACTTACTATTCCCAAGAAGTCATCTACTGAAGACCACTTGAAGAAGATTGAAGATTCATTACAGAAGATCGTCCAGATCAGAGTAATACTTGCAACTCAACCTAAACTTACAAAGATCGGGAGAAAAACTCCAGACGTCATAGAAGTAAAGGTCGGTGGCAGCTCGATCAAAGAATGTTTTGATTTTGCCAAGAATGTTCTTGGAAAAGAGATGAAGTTCCAAGACGCTTTCAAGGAAGGCCAAATAGTTGACGTAATGGCTATCACAAAAGGCAAGGGAATTCAAGGACCTGTGAAACGCTGGGGTGTCCGCAAACTCTTTCATAAGTCAAGAAAGAGAGTACGCGGGGTTGGAACACTTGGAGCCTGGACTCCACACACTGTAATGTACTCAGTTCCACGTGCTGGACAGATGGGTTTCCATCAAAGGACAGAGTACAGCAAGCAGGTTCTGAAGATTGGTGAGAAAGGTGTGGAGATTACTCCGAAGGGAGGGTTCATCAGATACGGTATTGTCGGTGGAGGGTATGTTCTCTTACGAGGAAGCGTTCCCGGACCGTTGAAGCGTCTGGTAACTGTGAGAAGATCTGCGAGAACTAGTACTCTTGAAGGAGAGACTCCGAAGTTTGAATATGTGAGTCTCGGATCCAGGCATGTGGAGTAGTGAAGCAGTTGTCAGAAAAGACAGTGAAAATCTACGACATCCAAGGGAAAGAGACTGGACAGATCACGCTTCCAAGAATCTTCTCAGTAGATATTAGGCCAGACATCATAAGAAAAGTCGTGGTTGCGTTACAGTCACACAGTCTTCAACCGAAAGGCCGAGACCCCATGGCAGGAAAGAGAACCACTGCAGCATCTTTCGGGGTTGGAAGAGCTCTGTCAAGAGTGCCCAGAGTTGGGGGGGAGCGTCACCCACGTGCAGGAACTGCCGCTTTTGCTCCAAACACGGTCAAAGGCCGAATAACACATCCTCCAAGTGTTGGCAAGACCTTGGGAAAAAGGATCAATCGAAAAGAACGTTTAGCAGCGTTATATTCAGCAATAGCTGCGACTGGTTCAAAAGATCTCGTAGAACGTCGGGGGCACGTTGTAGACGAAGTTCAGGGATTTCCACTCGTAGTTTCAGATCAAGTTCAAGATATCTCACGAACGAATGAAGTTCGTGACCTTCTGACAAAACTCGGTGTCCGGAAAGACTTGGAAAGAGCTCGGAACAGAGAGAAGAGCCGATCCGGCAAGAGTAGAATGCGTGGCAGGGCGAAACAATTTGGAGTTGGACCATTGCTGGTGGTTGGAGAAGACAAGGGAGTAGGAAAAGCGGCCAGAAACCTCGTAGGCGTTGATGTGGTTGAAGCGAAGAACCTGAACGTTAGACTTCTTGCGCCAGGAACAGATCCTGGAAGACTTACGGTTTGGTCTGAGTCTGCATTGAAGATTATTGACCAATCATATTCGAGAGGGTGAACAAGTGGGAAAGATAGCGACCAGTGAAGTCATATTGCATCCCCTGATCTCAGAAGATGCTATCACACTAATTGAAGCTGAGAACAAGATAACATTCATAGTTAGCACAAAGGCCGACAAGAACGATGTGAAAAGAGCGGTAAGAGAACTCTACGAAGTCGAACCTGCAGAAGTTCATACTTGCATAACGCCTGATGGGCGCAAGAAGGCCTACGTCAAACTTGTTCCTGAAAACAAGGCAGCTGATTTGGCTGTTAAGCTAGGAGTGCTCTAGAGGGGAAAGAAATGGGAAAAAGAATCATGGTTAGAAGACGAGGCAGAGGCACCGCTGTCTTTCGCGCTGCAACTCATGGAAGAATAGGCGCTGTCTCCTATCCACCACTTCCAGCAGGAGCTTCAGAGACGCTCAAGGGAACAGTTGAGAATATACTTCATGAACCGGCCAGAGGTACACCGTTGGCACTGATCAGATTCGAAAGGGGCAAGAGCTACTATGTTCCAGCGCCCGAAGGGATCAGCAACCAGAAAGACGTAGTCTTCGGACCAACCGCCAATGTGGAGATTGGAAATGTAAAACCAGTCATCTCGATCCCCGAGGGGACTCTAGTATGCAATATCGAGATGAGACCCGGCGATGGCGGCAAGATGGCAAGGGCCTCGGGAACCTATGCGACCATTGTTGCGCATACTCCCATGGGAACACAGCTAAAACTGCCATCTGGAAGATCTGTATACGTTGGCGATCAGTGTCGCGCGATGATTGGTGTCGTGGCAGCAGCAGGTAGGACTGAAAAACCATTCCTGAAAGCAGGAGCAATTGAAGCTTTAATGTCTGCAAGAGGCCGAAGATGGCCGGGCGTCAAGGGACAAGCGATGATATCAGCGTCCCATCCATACGGAGGAGGCAGACACAAGCACGCTGGAAAGCCTACAACGGTTTCCAGAGACACGCCACCAGGCAGAAAAGTCGGATTGATAGCCGCAAGACAGTCAGGCAGAGCAAAGAAGAGAATGCGCATCGCAAGATAGATACAAGAATGAAAGACTCAACTATCATGTTGAAACTTTGGTGATAGAAAGATGCCGAAAGAATTCCTTTTCAGAGGATACAACCTAGAACAGCTCCAAGAAACGTCCATGGACGATTTTATCAAACTTCTTCCATCGAGACAACGTCGATCAATGCTTCGAGGACTTACTGATGATCAGAAGAAACTCCTGGAAGAGATTAGACAATTCAGACGAGGATCGGGGAAAGAAAAGAAATCCCAGATGAAGACGCAATGCAGGGACATGATCATACTTCCAGAAATGGTTGGATTGACGATACTCGTTCATAATGGCAAAGAATTCGCTCAAGTCGACATAACCACCCAGATGATAGGTCACTACCTGGGCGAATTTGCCTCACCGATAAAGAAAGTAAGCCACGGAACTCCTGGAATCGGAGCATCAAGAAGCTCGATGTACGTGCCCCTGAAGTAGTCCATATCCAAGAACGAGCTTAGTCACCACATACCCAGCCAACACGTAGCGACATCCTGACCAGGGGAATCGATTCAACTCGATCTTTTCTTGGTTATACCATATGTAAGAAATGCGCAGACCAGCGCCACCACTGACGCCATCGCAGGAATCATGGGAACAGAAGTTGTTTTGGCAACCACGTCCGTGCCTCCAACGAGGGTAGTTTCCCTGAAAGCCTCAGTCGCCACCTGTGGCGACAAGTTGCCGGACAACTGATAGTATCCAGTAATCATTACGACCGCTAGAACCAACCCCAATACAGCGTAACCGGTTTCCTTTCTCAAACGCTTCCTTCCCGCTTGTCTGAGATGTGCCCGCCGCTCTTAATTCTAAACTCTAGAACGGCGGGTTCGTCTTCTAGAACAGCTTCTCCCTCCAAATTCGAACCGTCTCAAATATGGATGCTGCAGAGGCGCTTAGTCCAAAAAGCACCGCCATAGCGTCCAACGACATAGAGTACCAAAACGACCCTAGGATGTATAGGACAAGGGAAGCGGAGAAGAAGACTGCGTAGAAAAGGTAACGTGGCAAGACAAGTTTTCCAAACTTCAGGAAGAGGCGCAGAGTTCCAACTTTGACTTGTTCCATAAGGCGGTATTGACCATACTCATCCTTTTGAACCACTCCTAACTCTCTGAGTTTCTCAAGATGATGAAGCGCAGTACTTGGGCTTGCTAGTCCACAAGCCCTCTGAATCTCTCTAACACCTACAGAGCCCTCCGACTTGAAGACATTCCAGTATACTCTCAGTGTGGTTCCTCGTACTTGGGCCTCTGCCCTTCGCATATTATCTCGAGCTTTCAATTGACTATTTCACTCCGAACAAGCGGAAGATTAGTGGACTCTTGAATAGTCGTGTGTCGACTCTATCAAAAGGCTTTTTATTACAGCTTATGGTTCTACAGCGGACGTTCTCATGTGGACAGGTAGAAAGTTATGCCAGAATGGGGCTACTCGGTTAAAGCGCTCGATCCCGACAAGACAGTGAAGTGCGCGGGTCGCGAACTGAAGATGTCGCCTAAAGCAGCGGTGGAGATCTGCCACACAATAAGAGGAATGAAGATTGGCGAAGCGAAGACTCTTCTGGAACAAGTCATCAAGAAGAGGCTGCCGATAGCCTACAGAAGATACAAGAAGAAGGTCGCTCACAAGAGTATGCCCGAAAAAACGTTCGCTGGCAGATACCCAGTGAAGACTGCTGATCGAATTCTCAGATTGTTGAGGGAACTAGAGGCCAACGCGGAGTACAAAGGCCTGGACATAGAGAACTTGAAGATTATCCACGCAGTTTCTCATCGAGGAAGAAAGATACGAGCATACACTCCGCGAGCATTCGGCAGGGCATCCCCGTCTTTTGAAACACTCAGCCACGTCGAAATCGTTGGCTACGAAACATCGTAGATCAGATCTCTAGACCAAACGTGAGTTTCAGTCTCATTGTGGATGACGCAGTTTCCTAAACCGTCATCTCTCTATCTGTTTCTTGTTTCAGTCGGGATAGAGCATGACTGTATTGATATTTCGATAGCGTAATACAGAGGCATGTGCAAGAATAGGGACACCATGTGAGCACATAGAGACCTCTCACTAATTTCTAACGAATTACAATCACTGGAATCAATAGAGGAATACCATAACGGAGATTTCTAGCTCCAATAGAGATATATAATGGGTTCCGGATTGCAATCTGGCACTTTGATCTACTGGTGAATAGCAGAATGCTTGTCTCCTATGAGCCCCAGCGTGACTGCTCTTTCCCACCGGCGGTGCTGCCAAGTCACGAAGGGAAATGTTGAATGTCAGTTAACAAGTATTTTATTAGAGACAGCCTCAAGAAAAGCGAAATTGACGAATATCTGACTTCTGAACTTAGCAAAGCAGGCTATAGTCGCTCTGAAGTCACAAAGACGCCTCTGGGTTCAAGGATAGTCATCTACGCTGCTAGGCCTGGAATGGTGATTGGGAGAAGAGGTCAGAGCATAAGAGATCTAACGAAGGTTTTCGAAGAAAAGTTTGGATTGGAGAACCCACAGATCTCAGTGGCGTCGGTGGATGTTCCTGAACTGATTCCTATGGCAGTGGCTTCGCAGATTATCCAATCTCTGCAAAGAGGCGTCCACTTTAGAAGAGCAGCCTACTGGTCACTGCAAAGAACAATGAACGCAGGAGCCGAAGGTGTGGAGATAGCTATCCGAGGAAAACTGAGCACAGAAAGAGCCAGATACGAGAAGTTTAGAGACGGTAACCTTCCAAGATGTGGCGATCCAGCCCTGAAGAATGTTAGGAAGGCTGTATCAAGCGTTCAACTGAAACAAGGTATCTTTGGAGTAAGTGTCAAGATACTTCCACCCAATATGAAGTTCCCAGATCGGATCAAGCTTAAGGACATGGAACCAAAAGCCGAAGAAGCTGTAGCCGAGACCAAAACGGAGGCAGGCGTAGTTGCCGATAAGGACATGGAACCAAAAGCCGAAGAAGCTGTAGCCGAGACCAAAACGGAGGCAGGCGTAGTTGCCGATACTGAGAAAACGTGAAATGAAGCAGATGCTTCCAGACGAACGTAGCAAGAAGCTCAAGGAGCTGGCTGCTGAACTTACCAGGCTTAGAACCACAGTAGCATCCGGTGGAACCGTCGAGAACCCTTCACGAATCAGAGAGATCAAGAAGACCATCGCCAGAATCTTAACCATGGAAAATGAAGAGAAACTCAAGGTGAAAACTTAACATGGTGGCAATAACTCCGGGAAACATTCTCAGACACGAGTTGATCGGTCTCCAAATGAAGATCTCTGCAAGCAGTGATCCAACTCTCGTAGGTATGAAGGGAACAGTCATCGATGAGACGAAGAAGATGCTGTTTGTCCATGATGGCGATCGGTCTAGAATGTTCACAAAAGGAATCTCAACATTCCGGTTCCGCCTTCCAGATGGGAAGCTTGTGTTGGTCGATGGAAAGTATATCGTTGGGTCGCCTGAGAACAGATTGAAAATGAGAGCGAGGTCATGGTAATGAGAAAAATAGGACTTGACGTAGCGGTACCCAGAAAAACATGCGACGACCCCGAGTGTCCATTCCATGGAAGTCTGGCTGTTAGAGGAAAGATGCTTACGGGAACCGTTGTCAGTGCAAAGATGAGTACTACAGTGACCGTTGAACGAGATTATCTTCAGTACATGAAGAAGTACATGAGATACGAGAAGCGAAAAAGTAGGATAATGGCCCACAACCCCCCTTGCGTAGAGACTAAAGAAGGAGACGTGGTGAAGATAGCGGAATGTAGACCGCTGAGCAAGAACGTTTCATTTGTGGTTGTGGAAAAAACCGGGGGAGAGGTCTGAAGCAGAACCTAGACTCCGATCATTTAGTATGTAGAAAATTATGGAATGAATCATAATGCCAGCTCCAAAAACTAGAGCAGTAAGCGCGAGAGGAATGATTGAGTTCAGGCCCCACGTTTCTCGTGGATTGCCTGTAGGTGCAAGATTGCTCTGCACTGACAACACAGGAGCCAAAGAACTGAAACTGATCAACGTGTTTGGATACAAAGGAAGATTGAGACGTCTTCCATCAGCATGTGTTGGAGACTTGGTCAAAGTTTCCGTTTCGAAAGGGACGCCGGACTTGAAGCGACAGATGTTCTCAGCCGTCGTGGTTAGACAAAGAAGAGCATTCAAGAGACCCGATGGTGTGAGGCTTGAGTTCGAAGATAACGCCGCGGTGATAATGACCCCCGAAGGCGAGATGAAGGGTACTGAGATACGTGGTCCCGTTGCAAAGGAAGCCGCAGAAAGATGGCCGAGAGTCGCCAATCTGTGCAACATAATCATTTAGGAGTACACTGACCTTGACAATTCGAAAAGTGACATCAAACCCAAACAAGCAGCGAAAAGCCATCTGGAACGCGTCAAATGCAAGAATGAACAGACACCTAAGCGCACCTCTGTCAAGCGGGCTTCAGACTCGACATGAAGTAAAGTCTCTACCAGTAAGAAAGGGCGACACCGTGAAAATTGTGAGAGGAGACTTCAACGGTGTGGAGGGAAAGGTCACTGAGGTTGATAGATCCCGAAACCGTTTGTACGTCGAGGGCGTCACAAGAGAGAAGGTCGCTGGAACGCAGACGAAGATGACCATTCACCCTTCGAAAGTTCAGATCACCAACCTCACATTAGACGATAGGTGGCGCAGCAAATCATTGGAGAAGAAGAAAAGTCTGACTACACCTGAAACCAAAACTGAGGAGACGAAATAGATGGGCAAGAAAGGAGGAGCTAGACACCTAAAAAGAATGCATGCGCCAAGCTTCTGGCCAATACATGCAAAAGAATTTCAATGGACCAAGAAACCAAAACCTGGGCCTCATGCAATTCAGAAATGTCTTCCACTATCCATTGTGATTCGTGACATCCTCGGATACACGAAGAAATCCAAAGAAGCCAGATCAGTGATTCGTGGAAGAAAGGTCAGGGTAGATGGAAAGACAAGAATAGAAACCAAGTATCCCGCTGGATTAATGGACGTTATTGAAATCCCTGAAGCGAAAGTTGCAGTCAGAGTACTACCCATACAAAGAAAGGGGCTGTCCGTTCTGAACATACCACCTGAAGAAGCATCTTTCAAACTCTGTAGAATAGAAGACAAACGAACTGTTCCAGGCGGAAACTTCCAGCTAAGTCTTCACGACGGAAGAAATATTCTAGTTAAAGTCTCAGATCCGAGAAGACCTGAAGGAGAATCGTATCACACTTTCGACACGATCCAAATCAACCTGCCCGACCAGAAGATAATCAAACGCATCAAATTTGTTGAAGGTTCCCAAGTGCTTGTTACGTCTGGAAGCAACCTTGGCAGGACTGGAAGGATCAAGAAGATCGAAGCGGGCTCGGCTGCAAGACCCACAATTGTGACAGTCGAGGATTCTCAATCCGAAGTCTTCCGAACAGTGGCAGACTACGTTTTCGTCGTAGGCGAAGAGAAACCTATCATAAGCTTGGGAGCATGAGCAAATGACTGCGCCCGAAACTGATCAGGCAGAGCAGAATCCAATGCGTGAGCTGAGAATCGAGAAGGTTACCGTGAATATTGGGGTCGGCAAATCCGGAGAGCCTCTAGAAAAAGCGAAGAAGGTTCTAAAGCAGATTACAAATCGAACTCCATGCCCTAGAAAGGCGAAGCAGACCATCAAAGAGTTCGGGATTCGCAAAGGTGAACCGATGGCATGTATAGTCACTTTGCGAAGGGATGAGGCCAAAGTCTTTCTTAAGAAGGCTCTTGAAGCAGCAGGAAACAAGGTGCGTCAATCATCTTTTGACAATACGGGAAACTTCTCATTTGGAATAAAGGAGCACATCGAGATTCCTGGAACCAAGTATATACCTGAACTTGGAATATTCGGAATGAATGTTGCGGTGACTTTTGAGAGGCCGGGTTTTAGAGTCAAGAGAAGAGTGATCAGAAAATCAACTGTTGGCAAGGGGCATCTTGTCACCCGTGATGAGGCAGTGAAGTTCATTCGTTCAAACTTTGGAACCGAGGTAGTTGGAGGTCAGGAGTAATTGGCTAAACTGAAACAGAAGAAAGTCAGAAAATACGGGAAGGGAAGTAGACCCTGTCGAAGATGCGGACAATACGGGCCAGTGATAAGAAGATACGGGCTCATGCTGTGCAGACAATGCTTTAGAGAGGTCGCCCCCTCGCTCGGGTTCAAGAAATACATGTGAGGTAAAATATGATGACACTAACAGATATTCTGTCTAACGCCCTTTCAACAATGTTAAACAACGAGAAGCGCCACAAGCATGAATGCATAGTCTGGCCTGCCTCAAAGGTCGTCGGTAGAGTACTTAGAGTGATGCAGAAGAACGGTTACGTTGGTGAGTTTGAGTTTATCGACGACGGAAGAACGGGAAAATTCAAGGTCCAGCTTCTGGGACGAATAAACAGATGTGGTGTAATAAAACCAAGACACTCAATCAAGAGAACGACTTTCGAATTCTGGGAGAAGCGGTACCTCCCATCAAGACAAGTCGGAGTCCTCGTAGTTAGCACCCCAATGGGCATAGTGTCCCACAAAGAAGCTGCGGAACAGAAAACAGGAGGAAGACTCCTAGCATACGTCTACTAATGAAGGAACCGAACCATGTCAGAATCACTACAGCAAATATCAATTGACTTGCCTGAAGGCGTTGAGGTTCAAGCCGATAGTGGAACAGTAAAGGTGACTGGACCAAAAGGGTCACTGTCAGAAGATCTTTCCCATCTTCCAGTAGACATCGAAGTGGCGAAAAAGAGAGTACTTGTCACGCCTCGCGAATCAACAAAAAGGTGCATTGCAAAAGCTGGAACAGCGGCAGCTCATGTAAAGAACATGATCAGAGGGGTTACGAAAGGTTTCACATACAAACTCAAGGCAGTGTATGCACATTTCCCCGTAACTGTGAAGGTGAACGAGAAAGAGAAGAAGGTAATGATAGAGAACTTCACGGGAGAAAAGACCGCGCGAGTGACAAAGATCATCGGCGACACGAAAGTGAAAGTGTCGGGTGAAGAGATTCTAGTACAAGGAACTAAGCTCGAAGACGTAAGCCAGACCGCGGCAAACATAGAGATTGGAACCAAAATCAAAGACAAAGACCAACGCGTATTCCTAGACGGGATATACATATACGAAAAAGCTGAGGGAATGTAAAATGTCGACTGGCACTGATGTGAAGCGAGCAAACGTGCACCGCAAGAAGCCACGATTCATTCGACAGGAAAGCTGGCGACTCAAACGAGTGAAATCAGGGTGGAGGCGACCAAGAGGCAAGACAAGCAAGATGAGACGCCAACAGAGAGGATGGCCGAGACTTGTGAAGGTGGGATATGGAAAACCAAAGTCGCTAAGAGGGCTTCACCCATCAGGACTTCGAGAGATAATGGTAAACCAACTCAAAGAGCTTGCATCAGTTGACCCAAAGAAAGAAGTCGTAAGAATCGCCAGAAACGTAGGAGAAAGAAAGAGACTCGCAATAATTGAAAAAGCAAAAGAACTCGAGATCAGAGTTCTCAACCCAGTGGGCATAAGAAAACCGGAAGAAGAGGCCGTAGCTCCAGAGGTTGAGGAACCCTCAGTTCAAGAAGTCAAAGAAGAAGTCGAGCCCGAAGGAACACCAGAAGAACTGTCACCTGCGAAGGATCAGGGACGAGTTGAGAAAACGTGAGCGTAAAAATACAGAAACGACTGGCAGCTGAAATCCTCAAGACAGGGGTCAACAGGGTCTGGGTTGAACCCGACGAACTAGACAAAGTCGGGTCGGCCATAACCCGAGAAGAAGTGCGCAAGCTCATACATGAGGGGATTATCAAGAAACGTTCAGAAACCGGAATCAGCAGAGGCAGGAAAAAAGAGAAACATCGAAAGGGATCTGGAAGCCGTAAAGGTAGCAGAGTTTTCAGGAAACAAAGGTGGATAGTGGGAATTAGGAAGACCAGGAGTCGTCTGTCAGAGCTAAGGGACAAGAAACTGGTAACACCGCCAGTGTTCCGCAAACTGCTCTTGATGGCGAAAGGAGGGTCTTTCCGTAGCATATCGCACCTGAACGAATACATCGAGACTCACAAACTTGTACGACGGAGATAGAACCATGAGTGGACCAATGTATAACCTACCGTTTAGAAGAAGAAGAGAGAAGCGGACCGACTACAAAGCCAGAAAAGCCCTGATATCTTCCGGGTTGCCGAGACTTGTCGTCAGAGGAACGAATAAACACATGACTGTTCAGCTCGTTGAGGCACACCCAACCGGAGACAAAGTCATAGCCTCCGCAAACTCCGCAGAACTTGCAAAGAGATTCAGTTGGAAGATCCATTGTGGAAATGTTCCTTCAGCTTACCTAACCGGACTTCTAGCCGGAGTGAAAGCCAAAAACAAAGGCCTTTCAAAAGCAGTGTTGGACATGGGACTAAGAAAAGCAAGCAAAGGATGTCGGATATTCGCAGCCCTAAAAGGAGCAGTGGATTCAGGAATTGAGATTCCTCATGATGATGAAGTGTTTCCAGAAGACTCAAGACTCTGTGGAGAACATATCGCTGAATACGGCAAGATCCTCGCGAAGGATCAGGAGACCTACTCGAAGCATTTCTCCAAATACATTTCCACAGGGGTCAAGATGGAGGACTTTTCTAAGTACTTCGAAGAAACTAAGAACAAGATACTTCAAGCAACTCCCGAGGCGGTGAAGGCAAACTGAGACCAAGAACTCAACGGTCATCAACTCAACAGTCATCAACTTCATTATCAACCTGGAAACCAAGAACCAAATTAGGGTCAATGGTACAGTCTGGTCAGATAGTTGCACTGGACGACATATTCACTCAGGGCCTAAAGATAATGGAACCTGAGATAGTTGATACTCTGGTCCCAAACATACAACAAGAAGTGCTGGGAATAGGTTTCGTCCAGAAACAGACTGACGCGGGAGAAAGGAATAGGTTCAGAGCAGTCGTGGCTGTTGGAAATGGGGCAGGATACCTAGGGGTTGGAGATTCAAAAGCCAGACAGGTAAGGATGGCTATAGAAAAAGCAACTAATCAAGCCAAACTTAGCATCATCCCAGTTCGAAGGGGTTGCGGTAGCTGGGAATGTGCATGCAACCACCCTCACTCTCTATCGTTCAGAGTTGAAGGTAAGTGCGGAAGTGTCTCGATAGAGATACTCCCGGGTCCAAGGGGACTTGGACTGGTTGGAGGCGAAACACCCAAGGTCATACTCAGACTGGCTGGAGTAAGCGACTGCTGGACCAGAACTTACGGGTCAACCAACACGCTTGGATCAACATCTTTCGCAGTCTACGATGCTCTAAGGAACACCTACAAAATGATCACAACCGAGGACTGGGCCAAGTGAAAGATTCCGTTTCAGAAGAACAGTCAAAGTTGCTGATAGCGGTCAGACTGAGAGGAGAATCAACCGGTAAACCTGACGTCAGAGACACACTCACATCGCTTAGACTGGAGAAGAAACATCATGCATCAATCTACTGCAACCAACCACAAGTAAGTGGGATGTTGAGTAAAGCCAAAGATGTCTTAACCTGGGGCGAAGTGAAATCCGAAACTATGCGACGTATACTCGAAAAGAAAGCAGAAGTGAAAACAGACAAAAAGTCAATCAACGAACTTCCAAAAGAACTTGGTTTCTCCTCTATGGACGAGTTGACAAAAGCTATGACTAAAGGAGATCTCCTCCCAGAGAAACTCTGGAGAAGCGGTGTCAAACCGGTCTTTCGTTTGCATCCACCTAAAGGAGGATTCAAGGGAACCATACGCAGGCCTTACAAGAGTGGAGGAGAACTCGGCTACAGAGGAGCGGCGATAAACGATCTTATTCTCCGCATGACATAACAACACAACAAGAAGGTTTATCTCGACCAAATCTCCTCTCTCGATGTTCACTACAATTCAGACAGTTCCAACTCAGAGGAATGTATGTTTGGCCAGACGATTACGAAAAGTGAGAAGACTACGCGGATCCAGGACACACGGCTGGGGTACATCCGGACAACACAGAGACGGCGGTATGCAAGGCGGCAAAGGAAAGTCTGGATGGTGCAAACACCGATGGACCCACGTCGTCAAGTACGAACCGGACAGAATCGGAAAGTCAGGTTTTAGATGCCCCACTGGCAAAGGAAGGTTGATAGCCGTCAACGTTGGCGAACTTGAACGACTTTCTCAGGAATCTGGAACTGTGGATGAGAAGAACGTTGCGACATTGAACCTGACGAAACTTGGATATCAGAAACTGCTCGGCGAAGGCAGAGTCACAAAACCACTTCAAGTCGTTGTGCAGGAATGGTCCAAAACCGCAGAGAAGAAACTGCAGGAGTCGGGGGGTAAGGTGTTGGCTCCCCAGAAGAACGGCGTGTAACACATGGCAAGGTTCATAGATCTATTCAAACCACTCGCAAAATTTACTCCTAATATTTCTCCCGCAGAACGCAAAGTGGCGTTCAATGAAAAGATATTCTGGACGATCATAGTTCTTGTAGCATATCTCGTTATGGCAGAAGTACCTCTATACGGAATTGGAACAGGAGGAGCTCAAGACCCATTCGGGGCGATGAGAGTCATCTTCGCCTCGAACAGAGGTACACTAATGGAACTTGGAATAGGTCCGATAGTTACCGCTGGACTGATACTCCAGGTTCTTTCAGGATCAAAAATGATCAACGTAGACATGTCCAATCCTGAAGACCGGTCAGTGTTCACAAGTGCGAGCAAGATCTTAGCTGTCATAATGACTCTTTTTGAAGCTCTCGCATACATAATCGGAGGAGCTTACGGAACACTGGCAATCCAGACTCAGTTCATAATAGTGATTCAGCTGTTGGCCGCAGGTATCGTACTCATGCTGCTTGACGAGATGTTGCAGAAGGGTTGGGGTCTTGGGAGTGGCATAAGTCTCTTTATAGCAGCCGGCGTAGCTCAGAGGATATGGTGGGATAGCATAGCTCCGGTAAGCCCCGTGGCGGACGAGAAGTATCTTGGAGCGCTAATCGCTTTTGGTCAGTCGCTTCAAAATTGGCAAGGTTGGAAAGCTGCGTTCTACAGGTCCCAAGGTCTTCCAGACATGATAGGATTCTTGACAACTATTGGGGTCATCATCTTGATTGTGTACCTGAGCGGTCTCCGTGTTGAGGTACCGGTCTCATATGCAAAGTATAGAGGATTCAGAGGAAAGTTCCCGATTAAGTTGCTTTACGTTTCCAATATTCCGGTAATATTCGCCGCAGCATTGTTCGGAAACATATACTTCATCTCACAGATTATCTGGTCGAAGTATAACCAAGCAGGAACAAACTTCTGGCTAAACCTACTTGGAACGTTCAAGGTCTCGGGAGAGAGTTATGCGCCAAGTGGGGGGCTCGTGTATTATGTGGTTGCTCCAGGCAACTTGTCGGGGGTAGCGCAAGATCCAGTCAGGGCACTGGTATATGCGGGTCTAATGATCACGATATGTGTATTCTTTGCTGTCACCTGGGTGGAAGTCGGTGGGATGGATTCGAGAACCGTTGCGAAACAACTTGTGGATTCAGGAATGCAGATAGAAGGTTTCCGACGATCATACTCCCCTATCGAACAACTTCTTTCAAGGTATATCCCGACCGTAACTATCATGGGCGGACTGATTGTAGGAGCATTGGCATCGTTTTCTGATTTTATGGGAGCCTTTGGATCAGGAACAGGAATACTGCTAACAGTTGGCATAATACAACAGTACTATGAGCTGCTTGCCAAGGAAAGAATAAGTGAAATGTACCCAGCGATCGGCGGCCTCCTGGGAGAACGATGATTGGTTGAAGACTGTCATTGTAACGGGGATACCTGGAGTAGGCAAAACTACTGTTATCAAAGAACTGGAAACGCTGGCCAACGATCGCAAAATGAAGTTGACTACACTGAGTTTCGGCACTGTTATGAAAGAACTATGCGAAAAAGGCAGCGCGTCCCTTCACAGAGACGAGCTCCGTCGCCGGCCAATCAATACGCAGAAGAAGCTGCAGGAGAAGGCTGCAAGATTCCTAACAAAGAAGGTGAGAAGCGGAGTTCTCCTTGTAGACACTCATATGTTCATTAGGACCAGGAGCGGTTTCTGGTCTGGTCTGCCGAAACCAGTCCTATCTATCCTGAAGCCTTCTCTTCTCGTTCTCCTGGAGGCCCTTCCCGAAGATATCATGAAGAGACGGGAAGGCGACCCTACTAGAATGAGGGACAAAGTAACAATGTACGATGTTATGTCGGATCTCGACTGGGCAAGAGCCAGCGCCTCATCTTGTGCCGTGGTTTCCGGTACGCCGATCAAAATCATATTAAATGAGTCCGGTAAACAGAAAGAAACGGCAAAAGAACTGTTTGAGGCAATCATCATCGAGGAA
>CAYGZB010000005.1:22470-26599 GCA_964354325.1 uncultured Candidatus Bathyarchaeia archaeon
AACGGCAAAAGAACTGTTTGAGGCAATCATCATCGAGGAAATAGGGGGATAGACTCTGAGTTTCATAGATGACTTCTTTGCGTTAATGAATGCTGTTCTCGCGCCTTATGGATCAATACCTCAGTCAACATTCCTCATTCTAGGAATCGCACTGTTGTTAGCGGTTGTCAGTAACACTGCTAACCGTTTTCTAGTCGACGTCAAACGAATGAAATCGATCACCGATGAAGTGAAGGCATGGCGATCAGATATGGACAAAGCAAAGAAGAGCGGGGACAAGAAACTGCTGGCCAAAGCCACCAAGAAACAAGAGGCTATGATGAAACTTCAGAGCAAGACGATGTGGGACAGAATGAAGGTGAGTTTCATATTCATAGTTCCCTTCTACCTTATATTCATCATCTTGAGCCGATTCTTCGGCAGCACATTTGTAGCTCTGTCGCCATTCACGATACCGATGCTTCTTACTGGTCCAGCGAACGCCGATTGGCCTGGCGCCATAAACCTAGCCTACGTTACATGGTACATCGTATGCTCATTCGGGATAAGCCTTCCACTGTCAAGACTGCTAGGAGTAAACCCTGAAGATTAGAAGTCACCTGAAGATTCGATCGGTCCATCAATCTTTTCTGGGAACTAGCATGCAAAGGTCTTTGGATAAGTCAATTCGGAGAAGACTAGTAGATCCCGGGAAGATAGTGATCGTCATAGGTGGTTTACACGGGACCGGGAAGTCCACATATGCCAAGATTCTCGCAAGAGATCTTGGACTTAGACACGTTTCAGCTGGACAATTATTCAGAGAGATTGCTGAAGAGAGAGATCTCTCTCTTGAGAACCTCAATGAACTTGCATGTTCCGACCCGAGTCTGGACCAGTACGTTGACAAAAGAACCAAAGAGGAAGCAGCTGAGAAAGGGGTTATCATAGATGGCCAACTCGCAGCCGTGATGGCCGGGGACACAGCTGATCTGAGAATCCTGATTACGGCTCCCGAGAAAACCAGGATGGAACGAATATCGCGCAGAGACTCGATTTCTCTTGCCGAAGCCTCGGAAAGAACGCTACAAAGGGAACGCGCAGAACACGATCGCTACCAGAAATACTATGGAATTGATGTAGCTGATGTTTCCATATATGACGTAGTTGTTGATTCAGGCTCTACGACGATCGAGGAGGCCACAAAAATCCTTAAGAGCGTTGTAGAAGACTACATCGCGAAACAGTCTTGGAGATGAACAAGAATGCCAGCGATTGAGATCGGAAGAATCTGCGTAAAGACACATGGTAGAGAGAAAGGTAAGAAATGCGTAGTGGTGGACGTCATCGACGACAACTTTGTTATCGTCACTGGACCGAGTTCGCTGACGGGAATCAGGAGAAGACGGACCAATCTAGGACATATTCAGGCAACTGAAGAGATGCTCGACCTAAAGAAAGGAGCTACAGACGAAGAAGTCGCCAAAGCTGCTGACAAAGGAAAGAAAACATCTTTTCTCAAGTCGTCTTAGAAGCTGTATTGCCCATTCCAACTATTTGGGATGGGGTTTCCTGACAACTCTGACTTCATCAACGCTGTGAACGCTTGCACCAAGATCCTCCACACACTTCCTAACTGTATCGATGTGTATGTCGTTACCATCAATTGAAACCTTTACACTCTCCGTATCCTGGTCAATCTCGGCTAACGTAACATTCACGTCCTCGACGCCGTGACAAGATGCTAGCTTCGAGGCTAGTTCATCGATGGGTGGGTCATGTGGCTTCAGAACGTCAAGGACCAACCGTTTCACTTGGGGATCATGGCCCGTCAAATCTGTTCACTCTTTCACACTCAATCAAGTTTTGAAATATGTACGTTCCGGTTGGAACGCGCTAGATTTTTCCGACGAGCCAACTGATCAATGCGGCCACAACTGCGACGATGATCATACGTCCGCCGGAACGTAGCATGCTTTCCTTTGAGATTCTGCCGAGAAAAGCTCCGAGTAAGAACAGCATACACAATATCAACGAGATTGCGTACCAAACAGCATGATCTATCGAGATCAGACCGACAGAATTCATGAAGAACGGAATCATTGGGATGATCGCCGTTAGTAACGGTGACAATCCATCCACCATAGCCGTCCAGATCGTTGCCACCTTCATAGCTCTTCCATGAATCGAGTTGCTGACATCAGCAAGCATAGCTTTCCTCATCTTCAACAGAATTCTCCTACGTTCCGCGCGTTCCGTGAGGTAAGCTCCAGAAAAACCTGAGGCACCCATGGCAATGGCTGCGCCCAAACCCGCGCCTATGATAATCTTTGAGTTGATCGTTCCTGAACTGTAGGCCCCCACAATCACCCCTAGGATCGCCATCGCACCGTCGAAGGAGTTCATAACAAAATATCTGCGTGAGATTGAGGCTACGCCTGCGATTCGAAGATAGCCTCTCAACTTTCGAAAGGCCGTCAGCATTCAGTCACATTTTCTCCGTCGAATAGTCCGGAGGACCTCAATTAAACCCTTTATTATCCTCCGAAACAACTGAGTGTGTGGTGATGTGCATTGTCTGCTACTCCTCCATGGGAGAGAGTCAGACAGATCGTCGTGAAGAGCGAGGACGGGACCGATCCACGCTATGGGTGCAAACCTCAGGAACGACCAATCGAAGACCACATACGTCGAGGAATCATAAATTTGGACAAGCCACCCGGCCCATCAAGTCATGAGGTTGTGGCGTGGGTCAAGAGAATACTTGAACTGAAGCATGCCGGTCACGGAGGAACCCTAGAGGTCATCTGACCGGGGAAACCCAAAAGTAACCGGCGTTCTTCCGGTGGCTTTCGAAGAAGCCACAAGAGTGGTGCAAGCCTTCCTCCTCTCAGGAAAAGAGTATGTCTGCCTCATGGAGTTACATGAAAGAATCGAAGATGAAAAAATCAAAGGAATACTGAAGGAATTCACGGGCGAGATCTATCAGAAGCCACCTTTGAAGTCATCGGTGAAACGAGAGGTCAGGAAGAGGTGGATATACAACATTGATCTCCTAGAGATTCGAGATAATCGAGTTCTCTTCAAAGTCGCCTGCCAATCTGGAACATACATTAGAAAACTGTGTTCAGACATTGGAGAGGTCATCGGATCTGGGGCTCATATGAGGGAACTCAGAAGAACAAGAGCGGGGTCATTCAGCGAAAACACGAGTTTCTTCAACATGTATGACTTGTTGTCTGCTCAAGACAAGTATCGAACTGAGGGCAATGAGATGCCCATGAGGAAAATGGTTAGACCGATGGAAGATGCGTTCGAGTATGTTCCCAAGATTTATCTTAAGGACTCGGCTGTGGACGCAATCTGTCACGGCGCCTCTCTCGCAGCTCCAGGGGTCTCGAAGCTAGATTCCGACATCAGATCGAAGAGTCCAATCGTATTGTTCACGTTGAAGAATGAGGTGGTGGCATTGGCAAAAGCACTAATGTCAACAGAAGATATCATGGAAGCTGAGAAAGGATTGGTCAGTCGAACCGTCAGAGTAGTCATGGCACCGGGGACTTATCCATCACTCTGGAAGAAGAAACGACATGAGAAGATAAGCGAGGCTACGAACTGAATTTTTATACATGAAACCAGAATCATCAAGAGCAATCTAACGCCGGGATTCCCGAGCCTGGTACGGGGCAGATTCATCAAGAAACGGTAAGCCCAAGCCTGGAGACTAGCTCGAGAGCCTGTGGCCCTAACGGGCCTCGAGGGTTCGAATCCCTCTCCCGGCGCCATGTATATTCTTTCGCTTCATTTCGTGACGAATTTGTTCCACGAAAACCTCGGGGTCTAAGCGTCTTTTCGGTTGGACCAAAACACTCTAATCCTAACTTCTTTATCTATCGAGTTGCTCGGCTGAGTCAAAGATGCGAATAGAGAATTCTGAGGACGCAAAAAGTGTGGTAAGGAAGTATTTCCTTGGCACCAGGACTTTCCACGGAAAGATTACTTCTTTGGTTATGGAACAAAAGATCGAGGGTCCAGATGACAAAGGTGCTTGGAAGGTCAAAGGAACCTATCTTACGGAGGCAGGCGCAAGAGAAGAGTTTGTGGCTACTGTTTCGTCACGTGGGGAAGTTCTAACGACCAGTTCAAGCTC
>CAYGZB010000006.1:0-24757 GCA_964354325.1 uncultured Candidatus Bathyarchaeia archaeon
CTCTGACAGTGACGCAATAGACTCAAGATATGTATGTAAAACGTTCGTCCAGTTTTCTCTCGCTGAGCTGCTGGTCCAGCCTTTCGGACGCTTCTGCCACCCTCTCTTCCAGTTTTGACATCTTTTCTATCTCTTTTTCCAGATCGCAATAATCCAGTTTGAGGCCAAGTATCCGACTCAGTATCGTGAGAACACTCTTTGCGGCTCTGGGGTCAGGAACATACCCAACGGTCTCTCCAAGCATACAGACCGCATCGAGACCTCGAGCTTCTGCCAATGGGAGTATTAGTCCTGCCACGCCAACGACCGGAATACCCATCTCGTTTATGAGGACCCCAAGTTTTGACAGTCTCTCTGACAACTTGTTGCTTGTGGCTGCACCTACTACTTTCGGTCTTGCCTTTTCGCTTGAACCATATCCACCAACTGTAATGATCAGTCTTGCCGAGTGTTTCGCTGCATACTCAACTATCTTTTCTGCCACCTCGTATTGTCCTATGGCACTTTGGGGTTGGCAGTCCCCAGTAATGATGACGATATCTTTCTTGCCTTCTTTGCTTTTGTAGTGGTAGAATTCGTTTCTCGGCAATCTTGCCACTCCATGCTTATCCACCAATGCATAGTATGGGAAGTGTGGTGAGTGGAGTGTGGCTATCCTTTTTGCATGTGATTGTTTTACGAGGCATAATGCTACAATCGTTCCAATAGAGCCGAGACCTGGTAGCCCTTCTATGATTACTGGCTTATTCGGCTGAGTCTTCCCTTCGTTCACGCAGGTCTTCATCCGTGCTTTCCCTCTCATAGACTTTGTACTTTGCATACTTGTCAGAGGGCGAAAACTTTGCAGGTTGTGGTGATCTTGTCTCGGTGCCGCACTTAGGACATTTCTCTTTAAGCGTGTAGAGCATGCATGAGCTGCATTGTCTTATTAGCCATCTCAAGTGACTCGGCGTCCTTGTCCTCCAGCTTGGTCAATCGTCGACACAGCTTGGTCGATTGCTTCTTTGAGGACTTTCTCGGCCTCGGAATAGTCCTTTGCAGTGACCTCTATTTGATATTTTGGAGCTCCCACTGCGTAAACCTTGATCGTGCTACTTCGAGGTTTCTTCGCCTTCTTTGCGTTTAGAAGACCCTTCTTGATGTGCTCAATTCCATCTGGCTTGGAGCATGTAAGCTCCAAAACAGCCTTGCAGATGGCTTTCTCAGTCTTTATTTTCGTTCTGGCTACTTCGGTGATGACTTTCGCCCAGTTCAGATCAATTCCAATTTTTGCGAAGGTCTCTTCGCCTTCCTCGACTGCTTCCTGTAGCGCGTCGTAAAGTGATCCGTACTTGTCGAGAATCAGGTTGTTGAGGTTTTCGGCTGAACCTGCATCTAATGAAAGTTTTTCAATTGCGCTTTTCAGAATCGAATCTGCTTTCTTGTATTTCTTCCATTCGAGCAGTGTTTCCGCTTTTTCTCTTCCAGTGACTCTTCTCAGAGAGAGGTCGACTTGCCCTTTTTCTGTGTTTATTCTGAGAACCTTGAGAACTAGTTTCTGACCTTCTCTCACGTGGTTCCTTATGTTACGTACCCATGTCGTCGATATCTCTGAAATGTGGATTAGCCCTTCCTTGTTCTTGTACTCGTCGAGTTTTACATAGGCTCCGTAGTCTGTAACTTTGGTCACAGAAGCTACTACAAGGTCGCCCACGTCAGGAAATTCTGTTTGCGAAGAGAACTGTGGAGCCTCCTATCCAAGAATCTGAAGTGACTCTCCTTTGATCTCGGCTTTTCCTCCACGAGGAATAGCCAGAACCTCATCGCAGACGTTGCATCTCACTTCAAGAGAGACTCTGTCAAAAACTATTTGTTCATTCCCACACTTGCCGCACTTCACTTTCATGAATAGGCTTTCAGCCTTTGGTATCAATTCATCACGTTTCATTTGTTCTATGCTCCTACTTCCAGTTTTCGAAGTCTAATCCCTAATCTTGTAACTTCAAACCCGCACGTTTTACATTTCATTCTGAGGATCTGCTTCTTTGTGGTTTTCGCTGTTCTCTTTAGTTCAGGCCATTTCTGTCCACCATATCCATGCTTCTCCAGCTCATGTCTTCTGACACCACCTGCCAGTGAACGCTCTTTTCCTTTCTTGTAGACAGATGCGGAGTGCGGTGAATGCTTCTTGCATTTCGGACAGTATATTTTGGTCTGTTTTGGAAACTTCATTTTAAGTCAAACTCGAAGTGGACTATAGACACGGTTTGGTTGCGCTATTTATACATTGTTTCATCTTGCAACACGTCCTTGTAACTGTGTTGTTTCACTCAGCTTGGGATTCAGCTACCTTCCGTAAGAAACCAGAATTATGCGTCAATACCGATTTCAGGAATTATTCGAAGTCGATCTTAAGAGCCGCTTTTCCTTTGACGAGTATTTCGGCATTCTCGAGGGGAAGCGACACTACATCTTCCGGTTTGAAAGGACCGTATGTCTTGATGTCTGCACCGACAATTGCCGGCATCTCAGTTAGGATTCTAACAACGATCCGTTTCGGTCTTCCTGTATTCGAACTTCTAAGCGATGCCTTTAGCTCACCAGTGAAGATGCCTTCAATCATTGACTGATACAGCTTTGAAATTTCAGTGGCACTATCAAGAATCGCTTTTTCTTCCCCGACAGCCGCGTTTGAAATCGTGTCTGGACTGGTTTCGGACCCAGCTATCTGAAGTATCTTTCGTAGCCTCAACTGCAAGAGCTCTTTTGACAAGAGTCCTGCACGTTCCAGTTCTCCCTCTCCCAGTTTCACCTTCACGGTCTTCTCTTCAGTTTTTGCGAAACACTCCCTTAGTTGCCCAAGGTAGTTGGATAAGTCTTGGTAGAAGTTTCTGTCAATTGATTGTAGGGTTGGATTAGACTTCTCTCGCTTCCAATACTCATAGATTCTGTCATACATTCGCTATCACCGGTCTTGCTTTTCCTTTACATATGAGTAAGACAGCCGCTTCCGCCGGCAATGTTGCTCGCTGTTTTCTATATGGACCAAAGGTTGTTCCTCCAAGGTTGAATTGCGGAGCCTCGTCTACCTCGATCGTTGTCTCGCCGTCAGTGATTCCGAGAGCTTGATTGAAGGGATCAAAGGATTCGATATTGTCAACGCCAATCTCCACTGTGCGCATCCCAGTTCTTCCATTCAGGGTTTCCTTTGTTCGAATGAGTCGATGTACGTCCGTTGTAACAACCGTGTCGACTCTAGCCGAACAGTTTTCGATGGTTCTGTTTATGACTTTCTCCCAGCTCCTGCCAGCCATAGTACGAGATTCTAATCCATAGATCATGTTTCGCACGTCTTCGTATTGTAAGCTGGGGCCTCTCTCCTGAGTTACCATTTTGGCCACGGACCTCTTTACGCCCAGACCAACAAGTTCTTCTGGAGTTCCTTTTCCGAAAACATCGATTAGCTTATGAATGATCCTTCTCTTCCATCCTCTGGTCTCTTCCAAACTCTCAGGAAGGCTTGGTCTAACAGAGTTTTCTTGCAGAACGTCGATTTCGTCGAGGTCAATTCCAATTCCAAGGACGTAATCAACGATTTCCTTTCTTTCATCGCTGCTCAGACTCTGAATCGTGTCCGACATCACATGTACATGATAACCTCTGTGACCCGTAAAGAAGACTTTCAAATCTTTTCTTGAGAACCCATAATCCTCGATCAACATGTCAGCAAGCTTCAAGGTTTCATTCTTTGCTTCCTTGATACAAAACCCGCAGATCCACGTACGATCGTCAAATCTGTCACCGTTGCATGAGGGGCAGACTTGTGGGGCACCACCTTTTCCCGATCGACCGCATTTCTTGCAGGTCCACTGGTCATGCGTCTCTTTGCAAGGTGTAGGTATATGATCAGCATCGATATCGAATACCAGATCAGCGCCAAGCCAGCCTTTCTGTTCCATCTCTTCTTCCGGTTTAGAGTAGTAGGCGGTTGAATAGTAAACGTCTGAAGGAGCTGAATCCGTTATGAATTTTCTGAGGTCACTAACTGACGTGAACTGCCTATGTCTTACCATTACTCTATTCTTGAAGTAGATGAAGCCGAATTCTCGTTTTTCGAATTTCTCAGGAGGCATAATACGATGCGAGTTCTTTCTGTAGTATTCCCTGAATTTCTCTTCGAGAAACTGGTCAACGCTCACTGACGTCACCCCTTCTCCTGAAGACCCGTCTTCTGTAGTAGGTGAGAGGATGCCTTATCTCCTTGCATAGATTGTCAGGATTCACACAGAGACCATGAGTCTTCAGGGTGTCACATTTGGGCGGTAGATATCTTGTCTTCACACCCTTTGAACCGCCGATATGTTCAACCTGATACCGCGTCAATCTTTCGCTGAAATCCGTTGCTTCACGAAACATCTTCACGAGATCGTCCCGGTTGACTCCAACGTTGAGTAGAAATGACGTCAGCGTGAAACGACCCATGTGAGATAGATGTTTTTTTGAGGATAGCATTTGATTGAGAGCCTTTACGCACGGTGGCATGGCTTCCGATACCACTACCTTGGGCATCCCTGTAAACGAAACATATTTTCCGGTATCGACTTCTTGCCTTAAGTTCTTGATTCGTTCCATAAGAGGTTCAGGAAAAGTCTTGGATGGAGGTCTTATCCTAGAGTACACTTTGTGCTGTATTTCTTCTTCGAGAAGACGCGCTGCCTCCTCCCAGGTTGCGGAAACAACACCATGGTCAAGCAGACGATTGACGAGTTTCCATCTTGAATCTCGAATATTCTTTGCGTTTCTTATGTAGTCAGTGAAGTGAATGCTGCACTCGAAGCGTGCCCCGTCTCTTCTTTCTTGGGATGTGGTTTTCCAGCCGAATGTATTTTTTGCAATCTCTAGCATCTTTTCGGGGTTTTCATTTCTTAGATGTTCGTAGGCTCTCTTTGACTCTGAGAGCGCATATCTTCTTGTAATCCTATCATTCATCAATTGACTTACGAACATTATTGCTGTTGGATAAGATAGAATCTCCACGTTGGTATCTTGCCAATCAGGTGAGACTAAAGCATCCTTCTCGGATTCCCGGATTCTCTCCTCTGCTCTATCCAGAATCGAGTCGTAGCTTCCAGAAGCTAGTTCGTCTATGCCGATCCTTAGGCTTTTGACGTACTCAGATGCTTCAATTGTGAATGGGTATTTGGCAAGGTCGGTAGTTGTGAGCATTCTCTTTGCTCTTATTCAGCTTCGATTCTTGGAGCAAGATAGTACAGGAGGTGCCCTTGTTGAGGCATCTCAAATTCAATTTTGATTGGCATATCGGTCGAGAATTCCATGGTGACGATTTCTGATGCTCCACTTCCTGCTCTTATTATGTTTGCGAGATAGTTGAGGTTGAAGGTTGCTTTTGACGGTTGTTTCACGTCTAATTCAAGCATCGCCTCGCTTCCTTTCTCGATTGTCATGTGTACGCTGCTGAGTTCAGTGCTCGTGCTGACAAGAACCTTCTCAGGTGTCGTCTCCAGTTTGACATTGTCGCTTATCGATTGGGCGTCTTCAATAATATCTCGGAGGCTCTCAGTGGTCATTTTTACTTTTGAATTGAAGACTATCTTGGGTGTAGGGACTTCTTCTTCAACAGCCTCCAATGTGGGAAGTGTGAACTTCTTTGTGATCTTACCTTTCAAAATTAGGGTTACTTTCTTGGTCGTGTCGTCGTAAGACATTTCAAGCGTTTCTTCGCTCTTGACTCTTTTGAGAAGTTTTAGCATGTTTGCGAGGTTCACTCTTATTTTGTTGGGGGTTGTACAGGAGAACTTCTCGAAAGCGGACTTTGGCCATTCAAAGTCGACCATCGCCACATGCGAAGGATCCATCGATCTTACTTTGACTCCTTCTGGAGAAGTGCTGAGGTCAGCCTCTTCGACAAGTGTTGATATGGCTGTCAGTATGTTCCTCCAGAGTCTTGCATCAGGCAGTGAAGCTTCAAACAATTTTGTCACACCCAAATCCATGGAGTGTAGTTGGATATCCATCCAAGTCATTATAAGGTTTGATGCTAGGCAGTTTCACTTGTGAAGCATGAGTTTAGGAAGTCTCTCTCCACGTTGTTCCGCAACGAGTGCATCTTAAGAACTGTGTTGACGATTCATCTGCTCCTCGAGTCTGAACAAGCCAGTAGAAAGCCTCGAAATGTCCGCACTTGGGGCATTCCACTTTCATCTTCGGTAATGTCCTAATCTTCTGTTCTTCTTTGCCGATTACAACTATCTTTTCTTTTTCTGGTGCTAGTTTGGATACTGTCTTCTCCGGTTTGCCTGGTACGTAACCACATTTGGGGCAGTTCAACACAACCTTCTGTTCCTTTCTAACCAGTACGAGAGCTGTACCGCACTTGGAACAGAACTGCATAAGCTTCAGCTACCTAGAAATCGACCCGATCTTTCTTCGTGAGCGCAATTTAATCTTTTTGGAATCGCTTGCACGCAGCCGATTGAAGGTTGATGCAAACAACCTTGCCACTCTGATTGGCTCTGGAATATCAATCGTGCACGACATTTTGACCACGCTTTTCGCATCGGCTGAGTCTAAGCCGACCCGGTATATCTGAAGCGGTTTCTTCTTCGATGTCAGCAATATGGACATGGGTTCGCCAACGCCTTTCAGCAATTTCGTTCCCTTTGTTCTTCTGGAGACGGCAATAACCGGGATACTTGTTTTATTGTTAAGAGATCCTACGTCAACTACGCTGTGGTTTCCAAAGATTATGCCATCAGTCATGATCAGTCTGATCTGTTCAGAATATGGAGATGATGTGATCATTCGTGCAATTTGATCGGTTGGATTAACTCCGTTTCTTCGCATCGGTATTCTCATAACACCTTCGAGCCAATGACCTCCTCGGAACACAACACCAATGACTTCCGTCGCTCGTTTTGGGTCTCGGTCTTGAGAAAAGCCGTCCGAGATTCCCAGTATGCGAATTCCCTTTTTCATCTATTTCAGCGTCTTCAGTGATTTCTCATTCTTTCAAGAATACTCTTCACGAGCTGGGTTGCGGCTTCCGTTAAGTCATCAGAATTCTTTGAAATGATATCCACCATTTCATCCAATTCGAGAGATTTTCTCATCCAAGAATCGACAACCAGGGCTTCGATAACGTTGGCAACCTCCCCTCTCTTGATTCTCCTAGGTAGAAGGGGCCTTATTCCAGAGTTCTTCGCGGCTTCAAACAGAATCCTATCGCTGACTTTCACTCCGACAGGTATTCCGCTTGCTTTCGTCAACGCTAGAGAGAATAGGAAGTTTACGTAAGCGTCTCCCAGTCTCGCAAGACTGCGGTTCTTGAGAATCTGCTGAAACTCGGAGTTACTTAATAGATCGTCCAGTGACAACGAGGCTTCATCTGGAAAGAGAAAGACTGCTCTATGCCTTTGATCCTCTGCTTTCAGCAAATTTCTCGGAGAGTTCAACGGCCCTTTCCTTTATCTTCGCCAGCGCACGGTTCAAGGCCTTTGTTGGAGATTTCTCTCCTTTCATTCTTATGTAGACTACGGGTGATGGAACGAGTGGATGAGGTTGATCATAGCCTGCTATTTCCACATCGTTATCCTCTAGCAAGGTCTGTTGAAGAAGGTTACAGAACGTATGTCCTTCACCATAGATCTGGATCTTCAATTCATTCTTGGTGTCCTTCAGTGTCTTGATTTCCAAGGGAAACTTCTCCTCATATCATGTCCTTTCCATAGTCATCGGCCAGTTTCCTTCTTTCAACATTCATGCATGTTTGACATTGAAGAACAGAACCCTTAAGAATCAACGGGTCACCGCATCTTGAACACGAGGCCTTTATGACTCCTAAGCCTCTTCCTATGGTTGTAAGCTGAGGTACACGGTTCTTTATGTTTACCACTCTGGCTCTTACGACGTCTGCAGCCCTGCAAACCTCAACCATTACACGCTCGTACCTGGGGCTGGAGGTGGAGATATGTAGAAGAGCTGTAAACGGATTAGAGGCAATTCTGTCACCTATCTTGAAAAGATTCAGAGTGGCCATCTTCCCTTGAGCAGTTGCGACCGTGCCTATGACCGTGTCACCTTCCATTGGAACCAGAGGGCGCTTAACGGTTGGATCTACAGATACGGTTTTGTTTATCGTATCTCTAACAGTGTACCCAGTTAGTTCTGAGTATATGGTTCCATCTCGTTCATAGGTTCCAGGTCCAGGCATGAACTCTTCTACCACACCCAGCTTTGCACCTGGCACTACGAATTGTATCTCGCTACTGTTTTTCGGCTGCATTTGTAACAACCCTGTATAGATCCACCGGAACGACATGTTCCCTCTTGGAGTGGAAACTGAAAGTGTGAGGAATTGTCAACATCATTTGGTAGAGGTCTGTAATGGTGGCCCTATGCTTTGAAACCATGCTTGTAATAAATTCTCTGTTTCCCAAACCACTCTTGTGTAGGGAGTACACGACATTTCCAATCTCTAGAGCTTTTCTTATGAAAGCCTGATCGGCGCCTCTTCTTCTCACTCCAAACGGTGGATTCTGAAGCACCGTGTCACATCTACCTTTCAAAGCGTTCAGGTCTGAGATAACCCATTGGATCGTTCTTTCGAGTTTCATCGTTCTGGACGCGGTTTGAGCAGTACCCACAGCCATCTGATCAATATCCACGCCAACAACGTCTTTGGCATGCAAGAGAGCGGCACCAATTGCAAGTCTGCCTGTTCCGCAGCCTAGATCTATGACACGTTTGTTTCTGATATCGTTGTGCATGCTTGCGGCTATGAACAGAATTTCTGCAGCTGACCTAGTTGTTATGGTGTATTGTTCAAGTTGAGCTCTGGGACTAGGATGGAGAGGAACCTGTTCAAGAGCAATCTCAAGCTGTCTCTTGTTGGGGAGCAGATTTTCCATAGTCTTCCCAACGCCTCTTTCCTGCTGCTATGTGTGCCTCTTCTATGTTTAGTATGGGTCTCCTGAACCTTTCTTGGTCGTCTATCGCAATTCTTGGGCAAGCTGTGATAACGAAGGCCTCCAAATCCGTGAAAGACTCTAGGCTCTCAGGAGTGCACTCACTCGCCGAGAGAAGGACACAATGCTTCCCATTCTCTTCTAGCAGTCTCTTGACTCTCAGGGCGGATTCTATGTCAAATTGTCCTTCCCTGACGCCTATCACGACCCCAATTCTACTTGAATCCTGAAACTTGGTTATTGCAGCCCATCTCTTTCTTAAGAGAAGCCGCACAGTCTCGGTCATGTCTCTCGCTTGGTTGGCATAGGGATCCGCAACGATAGTCCTTCTTCCTGTCGCCAATTGAATACCTATAGCGTGAAAGTCTCCTCCACCGATGAATATGTATGCCTCAACAATCCCAGCGATCCTTAAGGAAGTGGAGTAGTCACAGCCAAGAACCTGTCCATCGTAAACTACTTGCCCGCCAGCTTCCCCGAGATACGGTTCTTTGCCAGATTCTCGAACAACCTCGGAGACATGCTCCAGTTGGTCCAGGTGCTGAACAACTGTAGCAAGTCCGATCTTCTTCTCTTGTTCAAGAATCTTGAGCGCTTTCCTGACAGCTTCTTCAACCTTCTCAGTTGCTCTTGCTTCGACATAGAGCACGTTTGGAATAGACTTCTGAACGAGAGGCGAATGGCCATAATGGATTATGGCGTCTGCTCTCAAAGTCGTTTGTTCTTCAACTGCAAGCTGACATGCACCATAGCAAGCGTTGGCAGAGAGAACGACCTCGACATCTAACGCATCTTCAATTTCTTCTGCAAGTTTGAAACCCTGCGATTTCAGCCCTTCCGGTAGCTGCAGAAGAACCCTGTGATAGTTTCCATTCTTGATGAACTCAAGAACATTATCTTTCTCAAGATCAAACATCGGTCTCACTGCAAATCGGTTGACAGCATCTGCTGTTCTGCTTTCCCACAGAATCCATGGATGGTCTAAAGTAGTATGCTTCTAATTATCGTTCTTTACCTCTACTTGGTGACCAAAACTAGTTGTTCTCGTGACCATCAATCCATGGTTGTCACATATCGCAGTCTTTGTCAGGGTATGTTGGTTGGTTCGAAGGTCTATTTGGGATTCCAAGCGAGTCCTACGTCTTCCGTGACTCCTCGGCCTAGACTCTTTTCAAGCATCAGCCTCTGTTCGATGCCTGCAACCCACTTTCTTACTTGGACCACCGCATCTGGATTCACAGACACCGAGTCAATTCCACTTTCGACTAGAAATCGAATAAAGTCTGGTCCATGCACACTTGGTGCTTGACCACAGATCGACACTGTCTTACCGTCTCTATGTGCGACTTCGATAAGATGTCTGATTGCCCTTCTTACAGCAAGATCGCGCTCATCGAAAATGTGGCCCACGGTCGCGTTGTCTCTGTCGCAGCCCAGAATTAGCATTGTCAGGTCGTTCGAGCCGATACTGTAACCATCAACGAACTGGTTGAACTGGTCGGCAAGTATGACATTACTTGGGATCTCAGCCATCAGCCAGATCTTGAAATCTGGACCTTTTCTCAGTCCTTCTTCTTCCATGATCCCTACGACGCTTTTCGCTTCTTGCACCGTTCGAACGAATGGCAACATTACCCAGAGGTTCTTTAGCCCATACTCTTCACGAACTTTCCTGACCGCTTTTACTTCGAGCTTGAAAGCTTCCTTGTACTTGGGGTCATAATATCTGGATGCGCCACGCCATCCTAGCAGAGCTGAGGGTTCGACAGGTTCGTATTTCTCGCCGCCTTCCAAGTCCCGATACTCGCTGGACTTGAAGTCACTGAACCGGAGCACCACTGGCCTCGGATTCATCGCTGCGCAGACCTTCCTTATTCCCTCTGCAAGTTTGTCAACAACCTTCTCTTGTTGACCAATCTCAATGAGATGAAGTGGGTGTTGGTTGATGTCTGATGCCCAGATGAACTCTTCTCTCATCAAACCGACGCCGTCACATGGAAGCTTCGCAGTCTTCTCAGCTATCTCTGGTTCTCCTAGGTTGACAAGAATCTTGGTTCCAGTCACGGGATATGATTCTGAAGCTGCAACTACAGTTGCCTCTTCAGTTTTCTTTGTCATCTCTTCCACGATACCTTCGTAAACCACACCGTTTCCTGCGTCAACGGTTATGTCCATCTGGTTCGAGATTACTTGAGTTCCAGCCGTTCCTTTGCTTGCAGTGCCTACTATGCAAGGAATTCCCAGCTCACGACTTACGATCGCTGCGTGACAGGTCGTGCCACCGCTATTGGTTACTATCGCCTTTGCCTTTCTCATTGCTGGCACCCAGTCGGGTGCAGTCATCTCTGTTACGAGAATCTCTCCTTTCTGGAACTGGTTGATGTCAGCAACAGACATTATGACGTGAGATTTTCCCGCGGCGATACCTGGAGACGCAGCCAACCCTTTGACAATCACTTTTCTTTCCGTGGTTACGGATGTTTTCGATTCGGTAATAGCTGGCGCTTTCTTCAGACTCCAGACTGTTTCTGGACGTGCTTGAAGTATCCACAATTTGTTGGTTCTCTCGTCCAGACCCCATTCAATGTCCATGTGTCGTCCGTAATGTTTCTCTATAACTAGTGCATATCGCGCAAGTTCTTTGATCTGCTCATCCGTCAAAACCTGCTTACCTTTAAGATCTGAACTTACAGATGTCTCAAGAGTACCTCCATCGGCTCCTCGCACAAGCTGACGGGTCTTCTCTGGAACGTTTCTATTCACTATTTTGAGATCGCTCTTGTTCACATAGTATTCGTCTGGGGTGACCGTACCCTGAACAACGAATTCTCCAAGGCCATATGCTGCTTCTATGAGAATCTGGCTTTCGTCTCCGTTTGACACGTTGAGTGTAAACATAACTCCGGCGGATTTTGAGTAGACCATCATCTGCACGGCTGCTGATAGAGCCACTGACACGCGGTCGAATCCTTTTTGCACCCGGTAGAATATGGCCCGATCGGTGAAAAGACTCGCGTAACATTCCTTCACCTTCTCTGCGACTTGCTCTCCACCTGAAACGTTCAGGTAGCTTTCCTGTTGGCCTGCAAAACTTGCGTCGGGTAGGTCTTCTGCCGTCGCTGAAGAGCGAATAGCCACGTAAGGATTGGACTCCCCAGTTTTCTTGGCCAGTTGCTTGTAAGCGGCTACAATCTCATCATGTAGGTCTTTTGGCATCTTGGCTTCTAGGACAATGGTCCTAGCGGCCTTCCCAACCTTTTGCAGAGTCTGAGTATCGTTTGGATCAACAAGCTCCTTCATAATGTTTCCAATCTTGGGATCCAGCCTAGCTTCCTTCATGAAATGCACGTAGGCGGCTGCTGTTGTTGCGAAACCATAAGGAACTGGAACTTTGGTCTTTTGGGTCATCTCACCCAGACTGGAGGACTTGCCTCCCACGAGGGCAACTTCCTCTTTTCCAAGATCATCAAACCAGAGAACATATTTCTTATTCTTTGCCGGCATCTTGCAACATACCTTCTCATGACTATGAATCTATTCGCGTGATGGCGGCTGATCGAATCTCTCTTCGATAAAAGGGTTTTGACCAAGCATATTCGAAATGGGCTCGGTAGACCGGGTATTCTGAGATTAAGCTATTTTGGGCTCCAACTTCTGAATGAAGACTCTTGAAGCCATTGACAATTTCGAAGATGAAACTCTCAAGGCTTCCTTTGCATGTCCAAGGGCTGATTCGTTTACATAGATTTCTATCACTGCTTTATTTGGCTTCAACCTCGCCGCCCTTCCGGTAGGCTTGCCAAAAGACCTGCGCATTCCTTCTTGCAGCCTGTCTGCTCCGGCCGTTGCAATCATTCGGTTCTCCCTAAGAATTATGTGTGGATAGGACACCAGCTTGACGAGATAGCCTGTCTCACCAAGTTTGTCAAACATGACCTTGTTCGCTGATACACGCGCCGCTTCGAGGGCATTGTGTCGAATCTGAATTGCACTCTCAGATAGGAGCGATACCTTATACTGGTAGGTTGCTTTGGAGTCGCCCATAGTGAACTTCTGGACCTTTGACGGGGGCGATCCGTGAATGTATTTATGCCGAGTGTAGGATTGTCCTTTCGCAACCCTGTAATTGCGGCCTTTCGTGACTGGTCACCTGAATCGTCAGCATAGAGCCTTTGACTCGTTATATAAAGACTTAGTTGATTTCATGTTTCTCAAGTTGATTGATTAGTCTCAGATTCCTTCGAAACACTCCAATCAACAAAGATGTTTCACGTCGAGTTATGAGAGATCTCGATAGTAAGTTGTGAAAGGCTCTGCTCGCCAACGTACGTCTGTGACTTGACATTGCGCTACATTCTGCGAGTCCATTGAAGAGATCCATCAACCTCTTGGTCATTTGTCTGTCTGGACAAACTCTCCTCGAACATCTCTTCTGATCAGCCTTAAACAATTCATAGAAGATCACAGCCGCAGCGTGTGAAACATTCAACGTCGAGTACTCTCGACTAGCGGGAATCGTCACGATCAAATCGCAAAGACGCAACTCTTCGTTCGAAAGCCCCGTAGTGTCTCTTCCAAGAACAAAGGCGGCCTTACTATTTGAAGAAACAATTCTCTCAGCAGCCGTCTCAAGATCGCAAGTTGATCTAAGTACATTCCTATTGGATTCTCCAAGCCGAGCAGTCGTACCGACTGAAATATCAATGTCCAAAAGAGCTTCTCCAAGGGAGCCTTGGACTACGGCATTGTCTATTACATCTGTTGCATGGACAGCAAACATTCTTGATACTTCTCCAAGTTTGTACACTGGATTGACTACTCTCAAGTCCTTGACACCAAAATTCTTCATTGTACGAGCAACGTATCCCACGTTCGCCTCATACAGCGGTTCAACGAGAACAACTCTGACATCCAACAAAACCGTCACCAGATCTATTTCTTGTCCAACTCATTCGTTCTTGTCTGAATCATTTGTTCACGCAAATTGCTCTTCGCCAAGGCTCCACATAACTCATCCGAGAGTTGTTCGAATTGCCGGACTGTCATTTCACACACCCTCAAGTTGGGTAAGCTGACCTCCCTGAAAGCGTCTTGATAAGGAATCCCCATCTTTGACTCTAAATATCGAACCAAAACTTTCTTGACATGCCTTCTTCGTTGTGTAAAAAGGTCTCTGACCAAATTGTCGAAGAACACTTCGTCACGGACTTTGTATGGGTTGGGCTTGGGTTTCAGAGTGACTATCACGGATTCGACCTTAGGTCTTGGCTTGAATGATTCCTTGGAAACCTGATCGAGAAGCTTCACATCCATTCGATGTTGGATAGCTACAGTTACTCTTCCGTATCCGGGATCTTCATTCTCTGCATTAATCTTCTGTGCGAATTCTTTCTGCAGAGTGAGAACGCACACTTCAAACTTCTTCTTCGTAAGAAAAAGCATGAATTTGGATGATATATAGTATGGTATGTTTGAGACAACTTTGTTGAAGTCCGGCAAGCTTGTTCGTAGAATGTCTCCGTGAATCACTTCGATGCCATCTTTTGATTCAAACTTCTCATGGAGCAGTCTGACAAATCTCAGATCTTTTTCGACGGCTATGACTCTTCCAGCCGTCTCTGCAATTAGCGAAGTTAATGTACCGGTTCCTGGTCCAACCTCAAGCACTATGTCATCATGTTTGAGCGATGCGTAACCAACGATTCTCTTGAGAATATCGTTATCGATCAGGAAATGTTGGCCTAGTCTTCTGATAGGTCTGGGTCTGTGCGAGGTCAGTTCAGGTCGCATACTATTGAGCGGCCCTCGTGAAGAGCCTGTACTTTGATTCGCCGCTCAACTCTTCGACAATTCTTTTTGCTATGAGTTTAGCCGGGTCCGTTATGCCCGCTCTCTCACGAATGTCGACGAAACTGGCGAACGGTTTCTTCTCTCTCTGGTTAATTATTTGCCACATCAACTTCTTTCCTATTCCGGGAAGGAGTTCGAGAGCATGCATTCTAGGGGTAACTGCTTGTGAGTTGTTGAAGAAGTCGACAAACCTCTTTTCTTGGCTTTTGGCAATATCTTCGATTACTGACTGAAGTTCTGCTTGGGCTCCTATCGTCAGTTCTTCTATTCCCACGCGACCTACCACGCGGTCGATCTTCTCCCTTCTTTCCCTTCCAACGTACAGTCTATCTCTTACATTTGCCGTTGCTCCTGGTTTCAATTGAGCCTCCAGAAGAGTGAAGAAGTTCTCTCCAATGACTTGGACGGTGGGCACAGCCATGTGTCTCGATCTTTCGGAGGTGGGTCTTCCATAAGGAAGTAATTCCAGAACGTAGGCGTAATCCTCGTACACTTTTGTTGGGTATTGTCTTGAAGGTGAGGAAAGTGTTTCGGTTTCCCTATACTGTCTGTTCGTGCTGCTCAACAGTTCCGCACTCCTTTTTTATAGCAAAACTAATCGGACGGGTTCAGCGTTGCCACTTTGGAGTCTTGCTCAGCGTAACCTGTGAATGGGTTGAGCAGCGTAAAACGCGCCATAACTTCTCTGCCTAGGATTAGGTTAGTTTGAAGTTAAATAGGTTGCGAACTTGAAGAGGTTATTCAGCGAGTTCATTCTTTTCTAGCGTTGTTAACTGCCTTTAGCACATCATCCAGTTGGCCGACCGGAATTACACGACCTTTGACTGCGAGGATAGCACGCAGTTCTTCCATTGCCGCCGGCATGCAGTTCACTATCTGGATGGCGTCTGATCTCTCGAGTTTGAACTGACTGACCAACGCATCTACCAGTTTCGAGGCGTCTGATCCCGGAAGTCTCGAGAATTTCGTAGTATAATCCAACGTTCTCCTTTGAAATTCGCCAAGTTCTTCCGGTTTTGCTTTTTCAAGGACTTTCCGTGCATCAGCTACGGTTATCCTTTTTTCATCAGTGACTCTACGTGGCATCGTTAACCACTCGTCTGTGGTGTGATATGTTCTGGTCGTACTATGAGGTTCTTCTCTTTGTCGCCCAATTTGAGATTGACTAGGTAGCTTCTGCCTCGTTTTCCTTCGATCACTCCGATCTTGCCTTGGAATCTCTTATGGGGCATGCCTTTATGGATGCTAGAATCGATTTTCACGCATACCTTGTCTCCGGGCTCGTAGGGTCTGAGTATCCGGCTCAATCCCAGTTTACCTTTTTCTCTGGGGGCCTTACGTAGCAGTGATCTTGTTTTTGAGCGATAACCACTTGATTTCCTGACCAAACAGGTTCACCAATGCCTATGGACTTTTGATATTGCGCCTATTGCAACAACCAAGTCAACTATATGGGTGTTCCTCTATTGCGCGGCAAACGGCATTCTCTTTCCGAGCGTCAGCTGACGTCTTTTCAGAGATTTGACCATCTTCTTCATCGTGAAGTATTGGTTCACAAGTTCCTTCACGTCTCGCTCACTCTTTCCCGAGCCTCTGGCAATTCTGTGAGCCCTTGATGAGTCGATCAGTTTAGGATCTTCAACTTCATCCTTTCTCATGGACTGTATAATTACTCTCCAGTCATCGAGTTTCTTCTCAGCGATCTCAATCTGATCGTCGGCAATGTTGATGCCACCGGGCATCATCTTCCAAATCTTCCTCAAAGGGCCCATTCGACGAAGTCCTTCCATTTGGTGATACAGATCACTTAGCGTGAACCGACCCTGCATGAAAGCCTTGACCTTGGTCTCGCTGACGTCTAACTCGGCATCTTTCACTCGGTCCAGAAGGGCCCGTAGATCTCCCATTCCCAGAAGTCGACCTACAAAGTTCGCCGGAACAAACTGTTCGATGTCTTCGATCTTCTCACCAGTTCCAATGAACTTTATTCTCGCACCTGTGGCCGCTACGGCAGAAAGGGCTCCGCCCCCTTTCGCGGATCCGTCAAGTTTCGTAACATAGATGGACCCAATGGCAGTTGCGTCATTGAACGCCTTAGCATGAGCCATGGCTTGCTGTCCAATCGTTCCATCTATCGCCAGAAGAATCTCGTCAGGCTGAACAACTTCAGAAAGTCTTTTCATCTCCTCCATGAGCGCCTTCTCATCTTTGTGTCTGCCAGCCGTGTCAATCAGTATGATATCGTACTTTTCCTTCCCCAGTATGTCTAACCCATTCTTTGCTATCTTCTCGGCATTCTTTTCTCCCGGATCCCCATAGACACTCACTCCAACCCTGTCAGCCATCTGCTTCAATTGCTCATAAGCGCCTGGACGATAAACGTCCGCGCAGACAACTCCAGACCTCTGACCTCTTTTCTGATAAAACCTGGCAATCTTGATAGCCCCGGTTGTTTTTCCAGTCCCCTGGATTCCGACTAGCATTACAATGTTTGTCTTTCCCTCTTGTAACGTGGTCTTGGCAGGCTCTTCACCAAGAAACCTAGTCAGTTCTTCGTAGAGGACTTTGATTACATGCTCTCTTCTGGAGATTCCTGGGGGAAGGTTTTCCTTTATCGACCTTTCCTCGACCCTCTTCGAAATGTCCAGAACAAGATTGACGTTTACGTCGGCTTGAAGAAGAGCTCTCTGAAGATCTTTGACCAGTTCCTTGATGGCCGCTTCGTCGACTACCGGTAGCCTGAGCATTTTCTTGATGGAGTCACTTAGCGATTTTGCTAGGCCTTCAAGTGCACTCATTAACCTTTCCCAACGATTTCGTTCTCACCAGAAACGACGCGAGAAGCTAGTGCTTGTGGAGCTCTTAAATGTTGGTTGCGGGTTGCGCCTGTTCCATGATGAAAGCTACTCGCCATTCTCAGAATCAGTTACCGTGAGTTGGAGCCTTATCTCATTTCAGAATAACACCAACCTTATCAACCATGAATCAACTTTAGACGATGCAGGAGAGTTCTTGACGAAATAATGATTAGCAAACAAAGGAAGAATCAGAGCCAGACTTCAGATCTTGTTAGAGTGGTCCAAAGAGAACGCTTGCCACGAAAGTTCACATTGATGAACGGGTTGCCTGATGTAGGACTTGTTGGAGTCGTTGCAGGTTCACAGATTGTGTCCTCTATTGGAATGAAGGAAATAGGTTCGATAGAATCGGAACTTTTTCCGCCCCTTGTAGTCCTTCATGGCGGAGTTCCAAAGTCACCGATTAGAATTTATGGAAAGGGATCATTGGTCGTGATTATTGGTGAAACGGCTATACCAGCAGGGGCCGTCTATCCTATTGCAGAAGCTATAGTGGACTGGGCTTCGTCCGCAGGTGCGGGTCTAATATTGTCAATAGGCGGGATGGCGGTTCAGAATCGTCAGGACATTGAATCTCCAAAGGTTTTTGCGGCTCTTTCGGACAAGAAACTCTCAAAACTTCTTAATGGGTCGGCAGAGGTTTTGGGCGAAGGATACATTGTCGGCACATATGCACTCATGCTAAAAAGATGCGCGGAGATCGGACTTCCAGCAATTGCCCTTCTAACTCAGTCTTACTACAACTACCCAGATCCCGAAGCCGCAGCTGCCGCAGTCGAGTCCGTGAACAAGATCCTTGGATTGAAAGTAAACACTTCGGAACTTCTCCGAAAGGGAGAGGAGATTCGCCTTCGAAGCAAAGACGTGATGAAACGAACCCAGGCGGAGATGGTGAGGATCAACAAAGGGCAGGAGTATGATGTCCCACCGCTCTACGGATAGTGATTGTAAATGAGCAAAGAAAGAAGAAAGTCCAATTTTTCAGATTACCTGAGAAGAACCGAGCAGATAGCTGAGAAGACGCTCGCAAGCGGATGGAACGAAACCGCCTCAACCATCGAGCCGCTTTCAGATATCATACTCGGAGCCTCCGAAGTGGTTGTGACGATGGACCTTCCCTACGTTGACCCAAACGCTGTTCAGGTCAAAGTCATAGCAGATGATACGATCGAGGTTCAGGCGAAGACGAAACACAAGATATCCCTTAACGACTTGGGAGTTAAGCACAGAAAAGGCGAGTTTAATCTGTATCATGCTGTGCTTCACATGCCAGTCCCAGTCAACGAGGAAGGGATGATGCACAAACTGAAACGTGGCGTGCTGGAGATTCATCTCCCCAGACAAACATGAAATTCAGAGAACTGAAGTGACAATAGAAAACCCCTCTTGTTCTTATATAGATCTAGAATGACAATACAGAGAACTCATCTGCGACAAGCGTGGGATACACGTGAGCAAACCAGTTGATGTGGGAAGCCTCAAGATCGGTCACTACGTTGTAGTAGATGGAGAGCCCTGCAAGATAGTCGAGTACGAGAAATCAAAACCTGGAAAACATGGTGCAGCCAAGGCTAGGATAGTGGCTATTTCAGTTTTGACTGGCCAAAAAAAGAACATCATAAGCCCGGTAGATGGAAAGGTTGAGGTTCCAATGATTGACAAGAAGACCGCTCAAGTCATTTCTATATCGGGAAATGTGCTGCAATTGATGGATATGGAAAGCTATCAGACGTTCGAAACGGATATGCCTGAAGACGAAGAACTGAGAGGAAAACTAGCATCGGGGCTCGAAGTCGAGTACTGGAACATGCTTGGAAAGAACAAAATAGTCAGAGTTAAAGGTTAGAGTCCCCGCGACTTCTTAAGCACATTCTGAAAGGTTGCACTAATGCGTCGAATCCAGCCGATCAGGCTTCGGCGAAGCATGAGCACAGACGATCTTGCTCAAGAGATGGGCAGAGCAGGCGTTCTGGGAGCCGGAAGATTCTCCACGGCGGTGGACATATGCTCAAGAATGTTTTCCGACAAACGGTACACAAATATTCTGTCTATTGCAGGACCCCTTGTTCCAGCAGGGCTCAGACAGATAATTCGAGACCTGATTAATGACCGCCTCTTGCATGCGATAGTGACCACTGGAGCGAATATGACACATGACCTGATAGAATCAATGGGCTACAGACATGTAATTGGAAAAGCATCAGCGAACGATTCGACACTCCAGAAGAAGAAGATTGGCAGAATATACGACATCTACATCAGTCAAAAAGCCTACCAGAAACTCGAAAAAGAGACTTACAAGATTCTTGCAGACATAGATGATCGCAAACGAAAGAATATTTCGACATATGAATTATTTTGGGAATTCGGAAAACGCATCCGAGATGAGAATTCAATAATCAAGACTGCGGAAAAAAGAAAAGCCCCGATATTTTGTCCAGGAATCTATGATTCAATGTTTGGAATGGATCTATGGACGTTCAGTCAACTAAACACATTGATGATTAATCCATTCTTGGATTTTAGCAAGCTCGTTGACATGTCATACGACGCGGACAGGGTCGGGGTAATAATCTTGGGTGGAGGAGTTCCGAAACACTATGTTCTTGCCGGAAATATCCTTCGCGGAGGCGTTGACGCCGCCATTCAAATCACACTCGACAGACCTGAAGCTGGTGGCATCAGTGGCGCTCCGCTTGAGGAAGCCATCAGCTGGGGAAAGATAGGTAACAAGAAAGATCTTGCCACCGTAATCGGCGATGCAACCATGGTATTTCCAATGTTGGTTCTGGCAGCTTTACAGAGAAAACCAATAAACATGATCTAGGTAATTGTTCCAGCCAATCGTCTGTAGTTATTCTGACAAAACTGCAAGTGATGCAATATCCTAGACGACTATTCGTCTCATAATATACGGATTTCAATTGGGGCTGGAAGAACCCTACTGCTTTCTGGGCCAGCTTCGATCAAGCTAATTGATGGAGAGGCAAGCATCTTCGCTTCTCCGCTAGAAAGGGGATACAAGATTGTTGTCGGCAAAGGAAAACAACTTCCGATAGAAACATCGAAAAACTCCACCATCCACTGTTCCCTTTCCAGTTCTGCTGAATCTCTGGAGATCGCTGGAAGCACGATCCCTGAGTCTTGGATGGAAACAGCGCAGACTATCGTCGAATGTGGACAAGGAAGGACCGTCGTCATTGGCAACGTGGACACTGGCAAAACCGGTTTCTGCACCGTGCTAGCTAACATCGCCTTGAATTCGGGAGTCAAGGTTGGAATTCTTGATGCTGACCTTGGTCAGTCTGACATTGGACCACCTGGCAGCATTGGATTCGGGCGAGCAGGCAACCACATCTTTGGCCTATCAGATGTCACTCAGGATCGTCTGTATTTTGTAGGATACATTAGTCCAGCGCTAGTAGTCAACAAAGCACTGTCTGGAATGAGGAAACTGCTGGAACGGACAAAGAGTGTTGATATTCTCATAATCAACACAGATGGGTGGGTTCTGGGTGACCAGGCAATTGTCTACAAGAAGAGCCTGATCGACCTAATCGAACCGAATTTTGTTGTGGGAATAGGGGAAAAAAGCGAAACAAACTCTATCCTTGAACTTGTCGAGCAAACATCATTTCAAATACAGTCCCCGAAGATGGTTCTCAGACGCACAAGAGAGCAGAGGAAAGAACTGAGGGAATTGAGGTACAGGAAATACCTGAACAGATCGGTCGTGGTGAAGGTTGATACTCTCAGATCTAAGGTTTCATTTAGCAATGGTCAGGTGTTGAGACCTGAGCATCTTGATTTATCGTTGACAAGGTCTCTTCTGGGCATGCTTGATGATGATGGATGGCTGTTGGGAATAGGGGTTCTTTCAGGCATGAACCGGAAAGACGAGAGCCTTAGGATTACAACACCTGTAACATCCTTTTCTGAAATCGAAATTGGAGCCGTAAAACTGGATGAAAATGGGACCGAGTTATCATATTTGGAATAGATGTAATTCTATCACTATACACCCATGAACAATCGGTCAGCCAGGAAAGTTGGAAGCTCTTCCTGCACTATCTTTTTGGAAGTCGACTTTATGTCGTATCTAACTCTTCTTATTGAGCAGCTGGCTTTGCCATTTGTAATCTCTAGAATTGCATAACTTGCCCGCGGATCTCCGTCTCGGGGCTGACCAATACTTCCCGGGTTGATCAGTGTTCCAGAAGCTGTGGAGACGTAGAGTGGCATGTGCGTGTGTCCTAGAATCAGTATGTTTGCGGAGGCTTCTTCGATCAGTGCCTGATAAACGGAATCTGGGACTCCTGGGTAGACGTATTCGTTCAAAGGATCTCTTGGGCTGCCGTGAAAACAGGCGATTGTAAAATCATCTACACTCCACGTTGAATGGTGGGGAAGTCTGGATAGGTACGAACAATTTTGTGGCGTCAACCTGCGGCGTGTCCATTCAATAGCCCTCGAGGCATGGGCTACGAAATTCGATGTGTCTCCAGTGACTGTTGCGTAGTCATGATTTCCGGCGATGATGATCTGTGGGTTCATTTGACGTATTTCCTGAACTACCTCGTTTGGCTGGGGGCCGTATCCGACCAGATCACCCAGACAAACTAGAAAATCGTAATCGTGCATGTCTTTGGATGCTGCGCTGAGGGCATCGTAGTTGGAGTGTATGTCTGAGATCAATACCAGCTTCATGATCCTAGCTTCCATCGTGACTGAGGTTGTCTTAATAGGCTGCTTTCGGATTTGAACTTGGTACCTAAAGTTGAGTTTTGAAGTAGTGGAGTTGAAGCGTGATGATGCTTTGCTTAGGATCAGCCTACTCGAAATGGATAACGCGGTGGTTGCCTTTTTCTATGAAGGTAAGATTGATCTCGGCACGTTGGCTGTCGCACTGCCAGGATTGGGGGAGCTTAGAGCTCAAACCTCATCTGTTCTCCTGGGAGGTCGTTTCTTACTCGTCAGTAGATCATTGGCAGAAAGAGTCTCGGCAGCCTTTGGCAAAATGAGTATAGTCTCAGTGCGCACTAGTCTTCCAGAAGGAGAAGCTTTGCGGTCATTCTCTAAGCTGTTTGAAGATCTACTTCTGAAGAGGTCGAAAACCCAACAACACTAGATAACCTCGTGTTGACAGGCTCGTGCATTAGTATGACATCTTTGTTTCTGCTGGGAGATTTTCCAAGACTTCCCTTGAGGATTTCTCTACTCTGTCTCTGTTTGCCTCATCTGTGTATACTCGGATTATGTTCATGAAAACACGAAGAACGTCAATTACCCTTGAGACTTCAGTAAGTTTCTTAGGTATTTTTTCTCCTGTTCTTGATTCGTCGAAAATGGGCACGTCCATCGGTTCAGTTCCTATAGAGTGAGAGTAGGGCACCGAGGGAAGCGACGGAACATCTATTACGACTTTGTTAGGATCTAGATTGGCGCGTTGGGCTATCTCCGTCTCTATCTGGTGGCGGACCGCTTCATTGGTGAACAGGCTGGTAACCGTCTCGTCTCTTGTGTAGAATGTCTTTTCGAACGCGCATTTCAGAAGATGACGAGTCTCAATGTCTCGAACGATTCCCAGGTTATCATGTTTCTTCAGTATCGACCACGCAGAGTAGTCGTCTAGTCTGATGTAGTCTTCAGAAGACTTGAATTCAGTGACCCCAATTTCGTCTTTGGCTTCCTCCAAAGCCTTAACCAGCATTATCTGGACTGCACGGGAGGCACGGTGGAAATATATCGTCTTGAAAGACTCTAGTCTTGCCAGAAGAAACGTCTCGAGTGTGGGAAGAGCTGTCAGATCTACAGCTAGGTTTCCATCATACACGCCCATCGTGTATATGAGCCTAAAAACGTCCGCCTGGCCATAGCCTGCTCCTGTATGATATGAATCCCGGGGAAGGAAATCCATCTTGTCGACATCGACCGTGCTTGAGATTACTTGGTCGAAGTAGGGCCTCTGATTGTCACGCAGTTTTGCCACAGATAATTTGGCCACATCAGCCGGATTGAAACCATCATCTTGAAGGATTTCTTTGATTCTAGAATTGCCTATTATCCATGGCGTCATATCCTCATGCGTTTTCTTGTGGTATCTGATCAGGAACTGATCGAAGACATGTGAGAATGGTCCATGTCCAACATCGTGAAGCAACGCGGCTATCTTCAGCTGTTCCACATCGTCTTTGGATAGACTGACTGGTAGATTCTCGGCCAATATGCCAGCGAGGTACATGGTTCCCAGAGAGTGTTCGAACCTAGTGTGATTTGCAGCTGGGTAAACGTATTCTGCACCTGTGAGCTGTCTTATTCTCCTCAGTCTTTGGACTGGTTCCGTGTCGATCAAGCGTCTCTCTGTGTCCGTTAAGCGAATGTAACCATACAAGGGATCTTTTATGAAACCCCAATAGGCATTGGCGCGTGGAGCTTTTCCTTTCATACATCCATTACATCCGAGAATCTGCAGGAGATGTTTGGAATATCTCGAGGCTATGCTAGACTATCTGGTGCCTGTTTAGTATAACACTTCTGCTGAGATGAGTTGATTGGCACCGCGGTTCGTGCATGAACCTGTTTTGAACTATGAACGAGTATAATTATTGGATCATGGTATTAGTGATTGATACGCTGGATTGAGACTGATGTCCCAGAGATCGAAAGGTGCATTTGTGGTACTTGACGGCATTGACGGATGCGGAAAGAGTCTGCACTCGAAGCTTCTTACAGATGGGTTGCAGGCTCGAGGATTCAACGCGGTACGTACTTGGGAACCATCTGAGAGTCACGTAGGCAAATTCATTCAGACGATGCTCATGACAGAGAAAATCCATCCGATGGTTGAGGCGTTACTCTTCGCGGCAGACCGGTATCAACATTTGCAGGCCGAGATCTTGCCCAGCCTTGAAAGTGGAAAGATAGTAGTCTGTGATCGCTATCTGCATTCTTCGTTGGCTTACCAAGGGGCTCAAGGCGTTAACATGAACTGGATAAAGACGATTAACGATTTCGCAGTGAAACCAGACATCGTTTTCTATCTCGATGTTCCAGCCAGTGTGGGTCTAGCTAGAATAAGACGTAAGA
>CAYGZB010000007.1:0-1404 GCA_964354325.1 uncultured Candidatus Bathyarchaeia archaeon
TGAATCTTGGTCTATGCCGTTGAAGGCTGTAATATTCGATCTTGATCACACGCTCATAAGATCACATATTGATTTCATGGAAATGAGAACTGGAATAGTCAACTACCTGAAGCAGAATCTATCCATTCAGCCCGATCTAGCCAAGTCAACATATGAAATGACTCTCCAAGCGGTCAAATTCATGGAGGAACGTGGACTAAGAGAGAAGGTACCTAGCCTCTTGCAGGATCTCAACGAAATAATGACGGGTGTTGAGATGAAGTGTGTCTCGAACGCAGAAGTCATTGACGGGGCATTTCAGACCATCAAGCGGTTGAAGGGCGCTGGTATGAAAATAGGAATCTTGACGAGAAGCTGCCGAAAGTATGCTGACCAGACACTGAAGACAACTGGGCTATTCGACCTAATTGACGAGGTCGCGGCAAGGGACGATGGAGAAAAACCAAAACCCGATCCAAGTCAAGTTTACTGGCTTATGGAAAGAATGAGAGTGGGATCAAATAGTGTTGTCATGGTAGGCGATCATCCAATCGATTCACTCTGTGCTAAGAACGCTGGAATAGGCTTTGTTGGAGTTCTTACAGGATCGTGGGGGAAGGAGCAGGTGGAAAAACTGGGTTCCACCGTGGTTCCCAGTGTGAAAGAACTGCCTGAGATTCTGGGTGTATGAGTAGATTCTAGCTTTCCAAAGAACACTCTACTCTTTTTCAGGGTTTCAGGGTTTTCAGTAAATGTTCAATCTCAGTACGTAATTATCAAGGCCCAACTTGATATACTTGAGTTAGACTACTCTCCGTTGAGATATCTCATGGGCTATTCGGAATCATCTGGAAGACCCCCGGTTCTGGTGGGAATGCTTGGCTGGATAATAGCTGCCATGGTATTCGCGGGAGTGATTGTGTACGGGCTCTCCGTGTATTTGGACTGGGCAGTTCTCCAGTTCATGTATGCTTCAAAGATGGGCCTTGACTGGTTCCAAGTAAACTTCTATCACAATAATACTTTCATTGTCGCTGCAATTCTAGCGCTATTGTTTGTCAACCCGATTCCACGACGGAGTCACCTCTTTGAATCATTGACTGCGCTTGGAAGGGCATTCGCACGGGTAAGGGGAGAAGAAGAGGTTGTTTCGCTTGGTCCAGGAAGGCTTGTGTGGCTTACATGGCAGATTGCCAAATGGGCCATCGCTTTTTCTGTGATTGCATCAGCAAATGGAGTGCCTGGATTCGGAAACCTGACTATTATTGTGACAATGCTTCAAAATGGCCTGGGAGACTGGGCACATGTGTTGAAGGTGTTCCTGCTTCCGCTGGTGCCAGTTTCTGGAACGGAACTTGTGTCCCTGATTCCAACAATGGAAGTTCAGTACCGTCTAATTTACGCAATTCTTGCGTCGATCTTATT
>CAYGZB010000007.1:1504-14257 GCA_964354325.1 uncultured Candidatus Bathyarchaeia archaeon
TGGCGCTCATAGTTCTTGGTGTAATCATAGGCGCACCATACTGGACGATGAACGTTGCTACTCCCAACAACTACCTGATAGCCGTCATCGTTTTTGCTAGTTTCATTGTGATCGGCGTTTCATTCCATTTCGGAATTATTAGCCGGACGATTGGCATGTCCCGTCGAAAACGTTGGGTGGTTTACGTCATGGGCTTCCTTCTTTTCCTTACTTTGATTGTGAATCTTGGTTTCGTAGTGGGGTACTCACTGAACTGGAACAACAACTGGACGGACTATGAATGGAAACCTATGACCATGAAGGAGATCCAAGTAACTCGATACGTGGCCGGTCTGGAGAATGTGGTAAGTGCGCCTATCTCAGAACTTCCTGCGGGAAACACGAGCAGAATAGTATCGTTAGTGAGGCAATGGGATCATGATGCATCTTACACGAAGATGAAGAACCAGATAGGCGTAAACTGGATGACGCTGAGCGAGTCACACATACTCTATCTCAATGGCCACGAGTATTGGGCCGCTCCTACAACAATTAACTATCCAGCCGAGGACTGGATAAGCCATCATCTGATCTACACCCACGCTGCTAGGATAATTTTGATAGACAGTCACAATGGCGAATTTGTGCCGGTCCAGAAGGCTTTCGGAGTTAAGTCTGAGCCATCGATCTATTATGGTGAAGAGTTTCCTGATGACGTCTATGTTCGTGTGAAAGGTTTTGAAGAGATTGGAAATGCTTCGTACACGGGAGAACCTGACTACACTCTTTCCGGCTGGAAGAGGACCTTGTGGTTCCTTCTCAAAGAAGGTCAAGTCGGATTTGCTTTCACGCCACCACAAGACGATATGATGATGCTACACATACGGGACGTTCATACAAGGGTGGAGAGTGTACTGATCGATGGACTGAGAGCTGATCGAGCAACTTATCTTGTGACGGATGGAGACAGGACCTACTATCTTGTGCAAGTTTATGTGGACTATCCAATACACTCCGGGTTTTCCGCGAGTAGCTATCTGAGATTTTTCGGGGTCGTCCTTGTTGACGTTGAAGATGGGCAAATGTACCCATACAATGTCAGTGAACCGGATGGTTTCTTGACAAGTTTCTATAGCAACTACTACTCCACATGGAAGCCGTTGCCGGATTGGCTTGTGCCTCAAATGCGTTATCCTGAAGACTTACTTGGAACTCATGAGATCCCAGGACAACTCGATGTAGATTTCCGATTCCATGTGGGAGATCCGTTCGTCTGGCGCTCTGGCTCGGACTTCTATGAACGACCTGAAGCCACAGAGGTCCTTTACATATTGACGATGACAGAGAATCGTGCTGACTTTGTAGGTCTGCAACTGGTGGAATACCAGGCTTCTCCCGGAAGAAACCTCGCAGGACTCTACATAGCTTATGGAGGCGAACGACTGGGAAACATACTTCTTTATAGGATATCTAATTCAACAACGCAACCGATCGGACCTTCAGCTGCGCTTCAAGCTCTGGAGACAGACGAATACGTACGTCAACAGTTGACCCTTCTGCCGAACTACAGACTGGGAAACATCCTACTGTACTTGATAGGAAACAGCCTGTATTACTTCATCCCAGTGTACATCAATACAGAGGTTCAGAACGCCGTGATTACAAAGATGGCATTTGTTGCAGTTGTCGATGCAGCAACGGGAACCAAAGTTGCAGTTGGAGCCGATTCGTCCGATGCATATTACGCACTATCTGGAGGTACACCAACACAGGTGGGCTACCCAGAACGCGAAAACAGAGTGAAGTCTCTTTTCACGACCAACGGGTACTCTCTTGTTTCCCCGACGGCGATAAACGCGAATGTTGAGATTCAAGTCACAAACACTACGTATGTAGATGAGGCAGACTGGGCAAATGTCGAGAATGCGATCAGCAGCTTTATTCGTGATTACTGCCAGAAATACGGAGTCACTGAAGTCTATTATTGGAGTTCGCCCACGGGGCAACTGAACTTCGGAATACTGGTCGCGACAGGCGGAGTCGTAAACCTCTACTACATGACGGTGCAAGCCAGGTAGGTCTGATCATTGGGAACAGCCCAGGAAGAATTCGATCTGTGGTTGACAAGTAGGTACTCAAACCCATTCTGGATTCGAAAGCACAGATTCGAAAAGAGCATAACTGGCGAAATTCGTGTTGATAACGGGGTATTCAAGAGAGATGAAGCGACAACTTTGTTTCGAATGCTATCATCACGCGATCCATTCGCGAGGATGAACGCAAACCTAGTCATCTGGGAAAGGAATGGAAGTCTTCTAATACTTCTGCTGTTAGTGGCCGTTGCCTTACTTGCCTTGGTAGTGATAAGGATTCGAAGATAGTCCGAGTTCCCTCACTTATTTCCTCCACGCATTAGAGGAATTCGCCGCTTATTGGTAGGGCTTGTAGACGTAGGGTTTTCCGCATCTGGGACAGTACCATTGTCTTGCGGCCTTAGAATATTTTAGAGGAGTCCGACAACAGCGACAGGCATATTTCATGGGCCACCGCCCGGACTTTAGACCCACTGCGGTCCCCGCAACCGCAACTGCAATTATTGTGAAGATTATCACAAGTAGTATTCCGCCTGAGGCCGCGTTGATTATCTCAATGGTGGTTTCGGCCTTGTTGTCTGTCCTGTTGCTTTCCCATATTTTGTTGTTGGGGTCTATTTCAGCTGTCACCAAGTATTTTCCTGCAGCGATATCGCCTGTATTCCATTCGAAGCTTACATTCAACGATTGTCCGGGGTCAAGGGCTATTGTTCTAGTGTCCAGAGTTGATCCTGGAATACTCGTCATCAAGTCGATGGAGTCTCTATGGTTTCCGAGATTCTTGACGGTCATGTCAAATCTGATCGATTTCTCCTTCTCAACGATGTTTGGAGTAGCTTTGAAGGCGGTCAAGACTATATCATGAAAGACTATGCCCGGCGTTAAGTTCAGTATGGCAAATGCCGACTCGCTTGTCATGTACTCTACTTTGCATTGTACAACATTTGGATTGGCATCAACTGCTCTGGTTGCACGCGCTGTATACCTGACTTCCCATTCTTCACCGATCATTAACTGACCTGCGTACCATACCAGAATCACATCGCCATTATCCGTGGACTTGATCGGTGTCTTTGTAGCATCATCATTGTACACTAAGTAAGATGGCACTCTCTCGGTTACATTTATGTTCGTGCCAGCGAAAGCAAGTCTACCTCCGATATCCTCGTAAATAGCCTTCAATTGATCAGACGTCGCTGCAAAATAGTAGTCTCCACCCGTCGTTTCTGCAATCATCTTCAAGCGTTCCTCCTCTGCATCAGTACCCAGTCCTACCGTGAAGTACATTATGTCTTTACCCTTGGCTTGGTTCGCCAAATCTTGAAAATCGCTGTCAGGACGGATCTTGGGCCAATTGTGGATTCCATCTGTAAGTAGAACTACAACCTTGGGAATTCCTGATCTTGGCTCCTTGAGTAACATGTTGTTCGCGGAGACCATGGCAGCATACATGTTCGTGCTCCCGGAAGCTGTCAGAGAATCTATCTTTGATTCGAGCAAATCCTTGTTGGCGGTGGTCATGGGGATGAGTTCGCTGACATTCTTGACAGTACTGCTGAAAGTTACTAGGGCTACACGGTCTCTCTCGTCATTGAAGTCAAGAAAGGTCTTGGCAGCCACCTTTGCGTCGGCAATCTTCTTTCCCGTCATACTTCCAGATTTATCAAAAATCAAGACAACATCAACAGGTGTTGCTACTTTGCCTCCAGCACCTCTAAGATGAATAACGACCTCGAGCACCGCATTATTATCTACGCGGGTAGGGGTTACAGTCTTACTCGCTTCTACATGAGGAAAATCTTGTGCACCGGCTATGGGAACAACACCAACGATGGATATGCTTGTAATGAGAATGAGCAATAATACAACTGGCCATCTTGAGTTCAAAACCACGCACCTACACTAATGTCACTAACACTGTACAATATACCTTTTAAAATGCTATGGTAAGATCAAGCTCAACGCAAGCACTGATCCCCCACATTGATGGCAAGGACGTGTCATATGTGTCTACCAGAGAGCCCAACCGGTTGTGGCTCTAATTATGTCGATGATTGCCAGTAGTGTTGCCCAGGTCAAGATGAACTCGAAGGCTTGATCTATGCGGTATCTTGCGTTTAGAGCGTCAATGAACGAGATCAACACGACCAAAGCAACGCAGATCAAGAGGAATATGACGGGGTTGCCGAGTCCTCCTGCGAAGAAGAGATTAGCTGTGAGCGCTGGGAGCATGAACCATCTTAGAGCGTTGGATATCTCAAAGATGCCAAGTAGAGGCCCCGAGTACTCTGTGTACGGTCCGGCAATGATCTCCACCTCAGCGTCAGGAATGTCAAAGGGCTTACGGCCGAGCTTTACAAGAGCTCCCATCAAGAATGCCGCCGTAGCGAAAGGATAGTGATATGCCAAAGGCCCGAATTGTTGCTGACCTTGCACTATCTCCATGATGTTCATGGACCTGAATTGGATGCCCGCAACAAGAGCTGAAACTACAAACGCAATCTCACCCACCACAAGGAGCGCGGTTTCTCTGCTGGATCCAATAGTCCCATATGGTGACCCAGAAGCCATGCCGCCGAGTACCAGCGCGACGCCGGGAACGACCAAGAATATCAACACGACAATTAGGTCGCCCGGCAGGGGAGGATGAAGGTTGCCAAGAGGGATCTGAAGCAACGCCCCAACGTATCCACTTAGAGCAAGCAAAGGTGCTAGAATGAAAACCGTCTTGTTTGCAATCTCAGGTATCACAGTCTCCTTTGAGAATAGTTTCACTATGTCCGCAAAAGTCTGATACCAAGGAGGTCCTCTTCTCGCCTGAAGCCTGGCACGTATCTTCCTGAAAGCCCAGTAGAACAACGCCCCCAATACGAAAGCGTAGATTGGCGCAATGACATAGGATGCTGCAATGTGCAATACGTCTGTCGACATTTCATATCACAGTCTTGGTTTTGTTTCAAACATGTTTTGCAATTTGTTTACAAAAATGGAATGTTAATCATCTGAGTTATGATTGAAAGAAAGAACTGAGGCGCAACTCCGATCAGCAATGCAAGGATTATTAGGGCAATCATCAGAAATGACTTCCCCAGCGCCACGCCCTTCAGTTCGTGCTGTCTTTCTGAAATCTCACCAAATAGAACCGGATTGAAGCCACCGAAGATTTGGTTGTACGCTCTGAGCATGTATGCAAAGGTGAGGATGCTTGCAGCAACTTGAATGACCAAGAATTCGAATCGATTAATCTGGTAAGTAGTCTGCAAAGCTGATCTTACGACGAATACCTCGTCAATCCATCCTCCAAATGGAGGAACACCTGACATGGACATGCCACCAACAAGGAATGCTGCAGCGGCGATCGGCATCTTGGCTGAAAGTCCTCTAAGTTGCATCATGTTGGATGTCCCCATCTTCCGCACAACTTCCCATGAAGAGATTGTCAGCAGCAATGCAAAGGATGCGAAATTGAGTATGTGAAGGACTAGATGAGTTGTCTCTGCAGTGCCATATCCAATGTTTGCTCCGATCCAACCGATCTGTGCTACAAAAGCACATGTGAGAAGTCGTTTCAAATCTTTCTGTGACAACGCCATGAATGTACCAAGAATCATCAGAAGCATTCCCGGGTAGGATGGGTTGATGGAGCCAGATCCAAATATGATAATGGAGGCGACCACGAACCCTTTGGCACTCAGAACTTTCGAGCTGAGTCTGTATGAGATTTTTTCAAGTCCACGTGAAAACTCGTACATAGTTTCCTCCGTTCGACTAATCCATCTTGCACTATGTGGTTCGCCGAACGTGGTTCGTGCTGCATGAGTGAATGCTCCCGTTCCCACCCTTGTTTGTTCAATATCTAAGTAGGGAGTCGCAGATTCCCCTCCCAAGAAAACTCCGTATTTGTCGCCCGGAGACTGAGTTAACACGGTCCTGGAAGACGCTTTGTAAAGTAGTGCGCCGAATGATATGCTTCCCAGAATCGTTATCGTCAAGGCAGTTGCCTGATAGAACCCGATTCCAGTTTGAAAGCCTAAGTTTGTAACAGAATTGTTTAGAGTGAATATTGATTCTCCAGTTACGGCTGCTACGGCGGGGTTTACAAACATGCGGAGTATTCCCTGTGGGTATATGCCGAAGGCCACGCAAAGGCCTGCTAGAACAACCATTGGTATCTTCATAGACAAAGGTGGATCTCTGACATCCTTGAACTTCTGTGGCATTCTGCCGAGAAACGCTCCATTCATGACTTTGATGAATGAAGCCAACGTGAGAGCACTTGTAAACAGCGCCAAAGCACAATAGACAGAGTAGACAAAACCTAAGATTCCCACCGTTTGCATGCCTCGTCCTAGAGCAGCTTCATAGATTATCAGTTTGCTTGCGAATCCATTGAACGGCGGAATTCCAATGATTGAAAGGGAACCGATCAGCATGGCGGCGGCTGTCAAAGGCATCTTTCGCGCCAAACCGCCCATTTGGTCGAGGTTCTTGGTGCCCGTTGTGTATATGAGGCTACCCGCGCCCAAGAAGAGCAACCCCTTGAACATGGCGTGATTCAGGAGATGAAAGAGAGCCCCCGTGACACCTAGTCCAGTTCCTATGCCGAGGCCCAAAAACATGTAGCCTATCTGTCCGCAGGTATGGTATGCCAAGACTTTCTTTATGTCGATCTGCATCCATGCAGCAGCCGTACACATTGTTAGAGTTATCACCCCGATTGTCGCGATGGTGAGGGAATACCCTTCCTCTCCCACAATAAGTGACATTGAATGATAACGAGTGATAATGATTGACGGTGCAATCATACCATATGTCCTTGCCACAAGGTATACACCAGCTTTGACCATTGCCGCAGCGTGTAGATATGATGTAACTGCAGAAGGCGCTACTGTGGCATTCGGCAGCCAGACGTGGAAAGGTACTTGGACTGACTTCGCCATAGCTGCCAGCAGAAAAAGAACGAGTACGACAAACACGATGTTAGTAGGAGCCGATGTTTGAATTCTCTGGAACACTACTGGAATGTCAAAACTCCCGGTAATTCTGAACAAGATAACAGCACCAATCAGCACACAGACTCCTAAGGTTCTTGTAATGGAAAATGCTTGGAAAGAGGCTTTGCTTGCCTCCACCTTCTCGCGGTAGAAGCCGATGAGGCTGAATGAGCATAATCCAACCAACTCCCAGAAAGCATAGAGGACAAGAAAGTTGCCTGCCATAACCAGACCAATCATAGAAGACATGAACAGCAACATCAAAGCGTAGTATCTTGTGGCTCCGTCTTCATGCATCATATCGCCGTATGAATACAGTATAGATATCATTCCGAAAAATGAGACTATGACACCGAAGAATGTAGCCAAAGCATCAGCATTCAATATTAGACTTATACCAAACTCTGCAAGCAGCCCAGATCTGATTTGTAGGATCTGATTGAACGAGACAGTTGCAGCTACTATCAGGAGAAGAATAAATGTAGCCGCCGCGACTCCCAGCGAAAAAAGGGCTTTCACACGATACGATGTTCTATCCAATAGGACAACTACTAAGGATCCTATCATGGGGAGGACTACGGCCCATACGAGCATCTCTTCGTTCAATGTGTATCCTCCAGGATACCGCGTGCAGCATCTTCCAAGAAGTGGGGCACATCCAGAGATCTGGTCAAAAAGACGATGTTGTCCCTTTCCCAGCAAATCGCCTGATCATGCGACATGCCGCGGGCAGATGCTCTCTCCACGTCGACCACGTTTGTGTTTTCGACCTAGACATTCAGTTGGATATTAAAGGATTCGCATCAGATCCAAGGTTCACATTCGTGTCATTTGCAGACCATATTGCTGTCAGGTTCTTTTGTGTTCAATAAAGAATAGCTAATCAAGCTAGGTCAAAATGCGACAGGAGACTACGCGCGACTAAATGATGTTCTTGGCTTTTTGCCCAACAATCTAACATCTTATTTCATCATACATCTATTCCACGGGCCAAGCATTGTTTCCTCCTCAAATTGGGGTGGATCTTATTCTTCTCGAAAGACTCTTGAAGACCTACACGGCCAAAGGTTAGGTACAGACGCTAAGACCGCCGAAAGGTAGAAACCACGTATCTGATAGGAATAGAAAGCTGACTCCTAATGAGGAAAAGATTTCTATCTATCTGGATCATCTTTGCAGTTTGTTTGGTTTCATTGCTTGCAGGACCTGCCTCTGCAAGTATTGAGATTCTCGAAGTTACTCACCCGCAACATGTTAAGCCCGCTGAAGAGTTTGCCATCGCTGTTACAATAAGTTGGGATTCTGAAGGAACTTGGGTTAGTCCTATCGAAACAAAGATATTTCTTGGAGTCCGCGATGCGGACAGCGAGCTTAGCCTATCCGAACAGTACATAGAAACAGTAGTTGAGAACGCAACCACTACTGTTCAAGTACAACTTAGAGCGCCTGCAAAACAGGGCACATGGAACCTAGCCATCATGGTGAATTGGGTAAGGCCAATTGAGATGGTTATCGTTGACCTAAAACGTATATCAATCCAAGTAGGGTCGACAAGCACAATCACAGAAGAATCTCAAGTAAGGTCGACTAGCACAACCACAAAAGAATCTTCAATTGAAACCTCCAGTTATATGGAGCCTAGTGTTTCAACAACAGCCTTGCCGCCCAATTCACCCAACACAGCAATCTACGTCATCATTGCTGTAATTGCTGTGATCGCGGTTTCTGTCTTGTTACTCGCGATTCGACGGCCGAAATCTAAACCTAAGCCTGCAAAATCGCACACCCGACGCAAGCGAGTGGCCAGACGCTAGGGAAATGAGGACGAAAGCGTAGGCTCCATATGTGACGACCACATCAACTACGGTCAGATTTGGAAATGATGGTAACAATGAATTCCAACCATTACAGACGACCTGATCCATTCCATATGATACAGAAAGACTCGTTAATGGTAAAATATGACCCCTTGTATCGATAGGTCTTCTTAACAATTCGCAGGTGAATCGACTGTTGGCGGCGAGTTCAGAGACACAGACTTGGCATTCCATGGAAACTGATGAAGTTCTCAGAGTCCTGAAGTCAGTCACACGGGGGTTGGATTCACAGGAAGCCAAGACCCGTCTGGAACAGTACGGATCAAACGAACTCAAGGTCGAAAGAGGAATATCGCCTGCGAGAATCCTCATTCAACAGTTCAAGAGTCTCCTCATGATTGTGCTTCTTGTAGCAACTTCATTATCGTTAGCTTTGGGCGAGATCATCGATGCGGTCGTAATCGTCATAATAGTTGTCATAAGCGCTGTGCTGGGATTCACCCAAGAGTATCGTTCCGAGAAAGCAATTGAAGCACTCCGGAGCATGCTTAGCCCCACAGCTTCCGTTCTCAGAGAAGGAAAAGAGATTGACGTTCCTGCAAGGGAGGTTGTGCCGGGAGACATCATAGCTCTTAAGGCAGGAGATAAGGTGCCCGCTGACGCACGGTTGGTTGAGACCACTAGGTTACAGCTTAACGAAGCTTCTCTGACGGGTGAGTCAACACCGGTGGACAAAGCTACAGACACCGTTCCAAGCAGTTCTTCTCTAGCTGACAGGTCAAACGTTGTGTTCTCTGGCACGGAGGTCACTTATGGAAAGGGTCTAGCCGCAGTAGTTGCGACTGGAACGAACACGGAGTTTGGAAAGATCGCCAAGCAAGTGACGGAGATTGCGGTGGAGAAGACACCTCTGGAACTAAGAATGGGAGAAATTGGAAAATGGCTTAGCTATCTCTGTCTTATCGTGGCGTCGGCGGTTACGGGTATCGGAATCGGGAGGAGATTTCTCACGGACGGCTCTATTGGAGTGGGCTTTGCGTTGGAGATGCTTCTTTTCGGCGTTGCACTGGCCGTGGCGGCGGTTCCGGAGGCTCTTCCAGCAATTGTGACTGGAAGCCTCGCAATAGGCATGCGCAGAATGGCCAAGAGAAATGCATTGGTAAAGAAGATGGCATCTGTAGAGACCCTCGGCTGCACAACCGTCATCTGTACTGACAAGACTGGAACATTGACTAAGGGAGAGATGACGGTTCGGCAGTTGCACTTCTCGAACCTGATGATCAACGTGACTGGTGTAGGTTATGATCCCAAAGGAGAATTCGACTCAGGCAAAAGTGTGGCAGAAAGTCGAGGATTCTCCAGTTTCATGAAAGCATGCGCTCTCTGTAATGATGCAGATCTTATTCAATCTGAAGGGAAATGGACTGTTCGTGGAGATCCCACTGAGGGTGCATTCGTGGTTGTCGCAAGGAAGAGTGGAATCGAAAAGAGCGAATTGAACGAACGGTATCCACGCATGTATGAACTCCCGTTTAGTTCAGAAAGGAAACGTATGACAACAGTTCATTCGGCGCCTGAGCAAGGGAAACTTGCCTGCGCAAAAGGTGCTCCAGAAGTCATCATTGAACGCTGCACTAGCTTTGCTAGTGTTGCTGGAATAGAACCACTCAATGATCAACAAAAGAAAGGCATACTTGAGGCAAACACGCAGATGGCAAGTAACGCGCTGAGGGTTCTAGCAGTCGCATACAAAGAATTGCCTGGCAACGAGTCTCTTGATGACAACAATCTCGAGACCAACCTGACTTTCTTGGGACTCGTTGGAATGATCGATCCACCCAGAGAAGAAGTCCTTGATGCCGTTGAAGCCTGCAAGAAAGTCAAGATAAAGACAGTAATGATAACCGGTGACCACAAGCTTACGGCTATTGCGGTCGCCAAGGAAATAGGCATCTTCAAAGAAGGAGACATCGCGCTTATCGGAGCAGAACTGGAGAAGATGCGAGATGAAGAACTCGAGAGAATCGTTGAGAATGTGACTGTCTACGCGAGGGTTGCTCCTGAACATAAGCTGAAGATTGTCAAAGCGTGGAAGGCAAAGGGACATGTAGTAGCCATGACTGGAGATGGTGTGAATGACGCACCGGCATTGAGACATGCAGACATCGGCATTGCGATGGGTATCACTGGAACGGAAGTGAGCAAGGAAGCAGCGAGCATGGTGCTCACCGACGACAATTTTGCGACAATCGTAAAGGCCGTTGAGATGGGCCGATGGATTTACGACAACATAAAGAAGTATTTGACATACTTGCTTCAAGCAAACCTCGTCGAGATCGTGGTCCTCTCCAGTATTGTACTGATTGGTTTTCCTCTTCCCCTTCTTCCTGCAGCCATTCTCTACGTCAACCTCGCCACAGATGGACTGCCCGCAATAGCCTTGGGAATTGGACCGCCTGACCCGGACATAATGAATCGACCGCCCCGTCACCCGAAAGAAACAATTTTCACGAGGGATGTGAAGTTCTTCCTGTTACGAGCAGTGGTGATTGAGGTCCCTCTGGTTCTGTGGGCATATCTATGGTCGCTACCACAGGGAACGGACGTAGCACGAACAAATGTGTTTCTAATATTCATATTCTTTGAACTGATACTCGCTCTGAACTGCAGATCGTTGAAATACACCCTTCTCGAAGTAAGACCACACAAGCTTCTTGTTCTCGCGGTAATCTGGGAAATCGTTCTCGCGCTGGGGTTAATGATGGTGCCCGCAGTTCAGAATGCCTTCGGAATAGTCTATCCCAATGCAAATGGATTTGAATTAGCGATAGCGCTAACCCTTGTTACGCTGTTTAGCATAGAGCTTCTCAAGTATCTTCTAAGGCGCAATTAGAGTATGAATATTAGTGCAATCAGAATGGTGGAGACTAAGGTCTGGTCGTCCATTCGTGTTTCAATCAGGTCACGGGCAAACAACTCAACTCATTCAAGTATAGTATGTATGGACCCAGAAGAAGCTGTCCAAGATCTAAGCTTGGGCTCCGACGTGATTGGGGAGTCCCCCTATTATGGTGTAACCCTGTAAACAACGTCGTTGGGTCGAACTCTGTCTTTGGTCCTGACTCCTACAGATGCGCCTGCTGCAGCGCTTTGAACAGGCTTCCGATCTATCTCCATTGTGTCAATCTGTTGAGTGAGGTCTGTTGTCGAACCTTTGATTCTTATCGTGTCACCGACTCTAAGTTCACCAGAGGTTATTTGAATAGCGGCCACACTAATCTTCGAGAAGAAGTTAGAAATCAAGCCAATCTCCTCTTCCGGCATCAAACCACCCCTCTACTGTTAGGTGCCTAAGTGAACATATGATTTTCGGCTCTTCAATGAGACGGATGAATCGAGCTGTCCAGAAGACTCTGCATACCAGTGGCAAAGTCGAAACTACCGTCACTTAAGATTGGGTGCAGAGCGTTGCCTACTGCAAGGAGGTTAATGTTTGTGTCTAGCCTCCCTGCAAAAGCTTGAAGCCTATGAATTCTTGTCTAGAGTATCGTTGCCGTAGGCGTGACGACATTGTGGAGGCCAGCGGCCAGGACTTTGTCAGCTCCGCCATCTATTTGAACGAGTCTCGGCAGTTTTCCCAACATACCTATGTGACTCCCACGTATGATCAGAGCCCCTCTTACGTGCCCAATCTTCTCAACCATCTCGAGCCCAGATTGAACCGATGCTTCAATATCGTCACCAAGAACTGCATTGCACGCAGCCTTGGCAACAGCATCAGCAACTGATGCGGTGTCGGCAACTATGACTGCGGAATCCGCGAACCCGAAGTTGATGGCATGACTGACCGTTGCGGAACTCGTTGCTATT
>CAYGZB010000007.1:14357-16531 GCA_964354325.1 uncultured Candidatus Bathyarchaeia archaeon
ATCCGCGAACCCGAAGTTGATGGCATGACTGACCGTTGCGGAACTCGTTGCTATTCCTATGGGGAAATCCAGTGGGGAGAGGCGAAAGCCTACGCGTCCGGAGAATGCTGATTGTCCAGCATAAACTCCGACTGTTATCGGGGAGATAGAAGCTCCAGAAATCTCTCCACCGTTCTCTACCAGATTTACCGTAGATTTTGTTGAAAGCATAGCCTCAACAGCCAGTTCTGCAAGAGCTCCGGGAATTGCAGCCATCGGTCCGACGCCGGCAATTTCGGCTGCTCCGGCAGCGAGTTGAACTACTCGTGGTGCATCGAAATCAACAGTCAGTGGGTCAAGTGCAAGTTCGAATGCACGATGGTTCTTAATGTAGGTTTCAAGGGCTTCTCTATTGCGCATAATGGATTTGAAAGCAACGTCAATGGCGTCTGGCCTATCGCTCATTACTAGCACGTTGGACTGTTTGATTCTCCTTCTGGTTTTGTACATGGTAACAGATCCGAACTTGACTGGCTCGAGCTACTATGAGATGCTTATTACTCTCACAGGGCAGGCATCCACACATACCTTGCATCTGATACATTTCTTGTCGTCAAACTCGATGGTCCAATCTTGTTTCTGAATTATGGCTCCGGTAGGACAAGGGGATACGCAAGCACCGCATGAGGTGCAATTCTCCATGTCAAAACTCAGTGTTGAAATGATTTCTTGCACCTTGACTCCTTCTGCCTCGAAAGCCGCAATTATTTCCTTCAACTTACGGTTGTCAACTGGTACGTCAACGACCAACGTGCCCAGCTCAGGTTTCACCTGCGCCTCCAGAATGTTGATTGGGATGCCCGACTTTATGATCGCGCTTGCCAGTATCGGTCGATTGGTTTCTGTATGTCTGTAAGTTAGTCTTAGTTTCATTTGTTCTACCTCCTAGGACTTTCGTATCTCAAGGGGACGGAATTCTCTATGGTTTGGAATCAGTTCAACAGCCTTCGTGATAGAGAACCGGTTCTCTTGAATCCAGTCCTTGAGTGTTTGAGCAATCTCTTTTGCATATTTGAAACTTGAAAGAGGTGAAGTGCGAACATCCTTATCGTTGATAGCGACTTTACCAGATTTCAGCTCCTCATATGATACCTTGCGGATCACGGGCCTTGTACGCGAAGGAACACCATAATCCAGAATATTCGTCATTATCTGATCGTCAGAGAGCGCTGCCGATTCCGCGACTCTTTGGTTTATTATTGGGATTGGAATTCCCAGACCAACATAAAGTGTAGTACCATACTTGTAGAATGTTGCCCCCCTCAAGTATTTGGAAGTCATCTGTTTCAAATCGCCGTGAACCATCACCGTGGCAAATTGCTGTTGGGGAAAATGCTGAGTTCCCTCGCCGACTATGTAACCGATGCCTCCGCCAAGAAAGATTCGCGTTCCAATACCTATCGTCTCGAAGTCCTTATCTTTGTAGAGCGGGCTAAGCTCGCCAGCGCCTGAGAAAGTAACGTTGCCATACCTGGGAAGAAGAGTGCCCATGTACGTGTAGATCGCTTTGTCAGTTCCATTCGTAGCTGCGTTGTATCGTTCGTACCCATTTCTCGGATTAAGAAGAATGGCTTGGTTCAAATCGTCGATTGTGATTGTTGTCTCAATACTCTTTCTCGGGTAGCAATCGGTCCCATATGCGTCGCCACGCAGCTGGATCTCGCGGTGGCTGACCAGATCTTCAATGACATGGCCTCCGCCATATTCGAATCCTAACGTTTCGCTCATCGCGGTAGCTCCAATGTAGGCGTCTACTGCAGCTAACCCGCGATAAGCAGGTACGTCGTTCAACAGACAATGAAGCATCTTGATCGGAGGTTCAGAATGTCCAAAATTCAGAAACGCTCCAGAGCTACACATGGCTCCGAAAGTCCCCGTGGTGACAACGTCTACTTCTTTTGCTGCCACGCTGACTCCGTGATCTTTTGCATATCGGGAAAATTCATCAGCCGACATGACTACTGCGTCCCCATTCTTGATCTTCGTGTTTATCTCTTCGTAGGATCTCAGCTTCTCGGATCCTCGCTCTTCTGTCGTATCTCAAACCTCCATTTTTCCGAGAAAACCGCGTATTCCAATATTAATACTTTGATGGAGGAAATATTCTATTAGGAATACGCCAAAAAGCGTGATAT
>CAYGZB010000007.1:16631-18490 GCA_964354325.1 uncultured Candidatus Bathyarchaeia archaeon
TTTCTGAAGAAGTACCGTGGCCATTGCGGCCATTCTTGTGAGGTTGTATCCTCAAAATTGACAACTAGGTTCATACCTATTTTCAAGTCGTCGTTGTTCACGTTTCGGACTATTCCTGAGAGTCGAGCTCCTTCATCAAGTTCGACGATTCCAACCGTGTAAGGTGTCTGACCCTGAAATTCCGGAGTTGAAACATACACAATTGAATAACTGAGAAGCTTCCCAGTGCCTTTCAGTTGAACCCATTCCATGCCAGCTGAATGACATTTGGGACAGACAGTTCTTGGGATTGCGAAGACTGCATTGCACTTTCCGCATTTGACGCCCATCAGTTTCTTCTCTGCGCAGAACCGATAGAAGTTTTCAATCGTGGGAACAACTTTCCCTTTGGTATCTCTTTGGAACAGATCTTGGTTTTGAGGTTGCGTAGTCAAATTCTCTTCCTCCTATCTTTTCGAGTAGATGTTTACCACGGCTGTCGCTCCAGACCCGCCTATGTTATGCGTAAGTCCGACTTTGGCATCTGGAATTTGGCGTTTTCCTGCGCGTCCTGTGAGTTGATAGTAAACTTCACAGGCTTGAGCCACACCCGTGGCCCCCACAGGGTGGCCTTTTGATTTCAGTCCTCCGCTTGTGTTGACGGGTATCCTGCCCTGCAGTGACGTCTCATCTTGTTCGATGAGTTTTCCTCCCTCGCCTTTCTTGCAGAATCCCAAGTCTTCATAAGCAATTATCTCGGCGATGGTGAAGCAGTCATGAACCTCGGCCACGTCGATTCCAGATGGTCTGACGCCGGCCATTTTGTAGGCCTTTCGAGACGCAAGTTGTGTGGCCTTTATGCTTGTCAAGTCATCTCGCTCGAAGAGATTCAACTTGTCGTTCGCTTGAGCTGAACCCGTCACATACACGGGATCGTCAGTGAATTTCTTGGCTATTGATGGTTTGGTAAGGATCATGCAGCTCGCCCCGTCTGTAATAAGTGAACAATCATAGAGTTTCAGTGGCCAGGCCACAGGTTTTGATGACAGAACGTTTTCAAGGGTTATCTCTTTCTGCATGTGCGCCTTAGGATTCAGAGCACCGTTCTTGTGGTTTTTTACGGCTACCATCGCCATTTGTTTCTCAGTCGTTCCATGTTTGTGCATGTGCGCTACGGCCATAAGAGCGTACAATGCGGGAAAATTCATTCCATTTCTTTGTTCGAATTGAAAATCTGACGCCATGGCCAGATACTCGACATTCTTTTGCGTGGAAAGGTGTGTCATCTTTTCGACGCCACCTACCATGACCACATCATGCATCCCAGACATGATTGCCATTATTCCACATCTCAACGCGCAGCCCGAAGATGAACAAGCGTTCTCGACACGAACTGCGGGTATGTGACCGAGGCCCGCCCAGTCTGACATCAAAGGAGCCATATGCGCTTGATGTTCGTATGACTCGCACATCTGCCCAACATACAACGCTTCTATGTCTCTGCTTGGCCGAAGGTTCCTGGAATCCTCGAAGCATTCACGTGAAGCTTCGGCGAACAATTCCCTGGCGTACAAGCCATCGCGTTTTCCAAACTTAGAAAGTCCTGCAGAAACGATTGCAGCTAAACGTTTTGACAAACAACAACCTCCACAATGACTGAGGATTATCTACTCCGCTACGCTGGTTAGCCTCTCGTTGTTACATTATATAAATGGTTGGCTCTCGTCGTGTATGATATGATCAGTCCTGACATGCGCGCAAAAGACCGTATTGGGATAGGAACATGTGATCAACTCCTTAGATCGACTTCTTGATTTGAATTCAACCGAGTGCTGAACAGCATATTCAGTTGTCACGATTCTAACAGCGAGCTTGTCTGT
>CAYGZB010000008.1:0-4174 GCA_964354325.1 uncultured Candidatus Bathyarchaeia archaeon
ACCCGCCCTAGATCCAGCAACGACCCTCAACAGGCTTCTAGAACAGTTCTTGATCTCGCCAGTCGACATGGATCCAGCGGGGATCGTATGGAAATTTGATCATTTGCTGGACGTGAGAGATACAAAATTCAAGGACGATGTGAAAAGCATATCACCTGCGGCAGACGATTCTCAGGTTAACAATCTAGAAAACCTTGTTGAAGGCGCACTCGCTCTCAACACAATCTTCCGAATTATCAGACACTTCTATCTCCTAGGCAAGAAGACTTCCAGCTTCTACATAATCCTACAACTACAAATGATTCTTCCACTGGTGATGCAAGAAGCCGATGCCCTTGTAGGCGCCTGCAAAGCTTTCTCGCAAGGACAACCTATCGGCGATGGAATCGGACCGCTAGTAGTCTCCAGACTCATGAAGGATAAAGAGAAGCGAAAAGTCGAGAAAGACATGGTTGTCGCTGAAACCCTGATTGAGGGCAGGAAAGTCTTCCTCACGAAAGCAGAGGGGCCCGGAGGAAACGTCGGGAAACCTGGCGACGCAATCAGAAGAATCGTGGAAGAACAAGAAGGAAAAGTATCAATGATCATCATGCTTGACGCAGCACTGAAATTCGAGGGTGAAGAGAGTGGCCAGATTGGTGAAGGCATAGGCGCCGCCATAGGTGGAATAGGCACTGAACGTTTCAAGATTGAGGAAGAGGCTCATAAGTTCAAGATTCCAGTATACGCCATGATAGTCAAGCAGAGCATCCAAGAAGCGATTCTCCCAATGAAGAAGAGCATATCTGACGCAGTAGACCCGACTCTTGCGAGGATCAAGAGTCTGATTCTTGAGCAGAGCAAGGAAGGAGACGTCGTGATAGTCGCAGGAATCGGTAACACGATGGGCGTAGCACAATAGGTGAAAAGAATGTCTCGCACACCAAGAACATATGCCTACATGGTAGTACTCTTCAGCGCACTCGTCTTCGCATATTCACTCTACGTACTCTACTCGGCCGTAGGCTACTACGAAAAAGGCGACACGATGAATTTCTACTACGGATTGTTCGCAGCCGGCGTCGGAATGGTTCTGTCAATCTCATCGTTCCTCCACATGAGGAAACGGCTAGTCGCGATCCAAAGATCCATCCTCCGCGTACTGACCACCGTGATATGCGAGAAATGCGGATTCAAGATAGTGAGAAACTTTGGTGTAGGTGACTACGTTAACAGACAGGTTGGAAAATGCCAGCAGTGCGACGGAATGATGTACATAACCACTGTCTACGCGGAAGAACCTCCAAAAGGCGGACATGGACTGTTTGGACTGAGCAAGAGTCCAAGTTCTACTTGATTTGCGGGAAACAAGAAGACACACCTAGCCAGTCACTCAGACAGCTTCTCTTGTATATGCTAATGATGATCTTCAGTAATTGCGTGTGATTGTTCAAGAGACTAGCATCATGGGAAACAAAGTAGAATAATGTTCTTGCAAATGTCTAAGCTGTTATGACTTCGCATCCCTGCTTCCCGACGATGACTGTATGTTCAGCCTGTGCCACTGGCTTTCCACTTGATTCAACCAGAACCGGATATGAAGCCACGCATCTTAGGGACAGCAATTCACGCATCGTATTCTGAAGACTCTCTGCAGGGTAGGATTTTTCAAGCCACCTATAGGCGAATGGCAAGGTTCGGTAATTCTTTGCGATATGGTCAATGAGGCGTTTCGCTTCATTGCTCTTTGCGCCTTTCTCTTTGTGAAGTCTGTGTATGTATGGGCCTCCACCATTCTCTACCGTTCCATCCGCATCGATAGAAGTGACGAATGGCTCAATCGCGTAGACTTCGCCTTCTTCCAGTATCGCGCCATTAATCTCGTAGACGTTTGGGATGGCTTTTCCAGTGTGTAGCGAGTATCTTTCTATCTTGTGTCCGGTCAGGTTTCGTATGGGTTTGTGACCGTATTTGGCAATGGTTCTTTCAATCGCCCTGCCTATCTCACGTGCCTTAGCGCCTGATCGGACGTTCTCAACGGCGACCTTCAACGCCTCCTCAGCGGCGACGATCATTGATTGATACTCGGGATTGAAGGATACGGTGATCGCGCTGTCGGCGATATATCCTGAAACCTCGGCTCCAAAGTCCACCTTAACAATTGACCTGCTTGGTATTGTTGAGAGGTCTTTCAGGGGAGATGTGTAGTGGGCTGCGACATTTCCTATCCCGATATTGCACGGGAAAGCTAAATTGCCGCCCATCTTGACAATAGTGTTTTCAACCTTCTCGCATAGATCTAAGACTTTCATGTTCTCAGAAACCATTGCTGGTATCTGATCTCGAAGTTGTGCTATGATTCGTCCAGCCTTTCGATATGACTCTAGAGGATCAACGGACAAGTCGATCGAACTCTCTCAGCAAACGGACCATGAAGAAGATCATGATTGTAGGAAGTAGCTCTCAACCAGATCTTTTGCTTTTTCTCTTCTTTTCTGATGCTCGATCAGGAATTTTTTCACGCGTTCTGCGAGTATCTGCTTGCATTCTCCGCACAGGATCTGCCCTGTCTTACACAGGCGTTCTAGTTCAATCAATTTCTTATCGTCAGGTTCAAACATCAATCGTTCATAATCGTAGACTGTACATATCGATGGGTCAGCTCCAAGCTTCCTCTGTTCTTCAACCGTGGACCGTCCTCCGGTGAACGCGTTCATAATCTTCTTTTCAGCTACTTTGGGACTGTCAACCGTGAAGATGCACGTCTCCGGCATCGAAGATGACATCTTCCCGCCCTTTCCCAGTCCCGGCAAGAATCTGGAATGTATCTGGGCTGGCTTGTAGTATCCGAGTTTGGGAGCCACGTCTCGTGCAATTCTCCAATATGGATCTTGGTCTATGGCGGCGGGAATGAGGCAGGGCACGTTCTTCTTCTCAAACACTGATTCTACAAAGCACGGAGCAGCCTGCATTGACGGAAAGAAGATTATACCAATATTGGAGCTGTCAGTAAATCCGAAAACTGCCTTGGCAGTTGATGCTGTCACATGCTTAGCGACATCAATCGCAATATTATACATCACTTTCGCATTCTTCATATCTGAAATGAGTTTCGTCTTCTTAGGGTCGAATCCTATAGCTATGACATCCAAAGCGTTCTCGTAGGATAGGCTCAGAGCCTTCTCTTTGCTCATTTCAGGAGTTATGAAGAATTTCTCGTCATCAGTCAGTTGAAAGTAGAGTTTCGCACCAAATTTGTCCTGCAGGTACTTGGTGAAAAGCCAAGGAACAACGTGCCCGATATGCACGCCACCTGAAGGGCCTCTTCCGGTGTACAAATAGAAACGTTCGCCCTTCTCGTACATATCAAGAATCCAGTTCAGGTCCCGGTGGGAAAAGAAGATCCTTCTTCTCAGCTGAAGATGAAGGTCACCAGTGTGTTTCTTTATTCTCTCAAGAAGAGCTTCGGTTATCGGTTCCGTTCCGAACTGTTGAATCAACTTGTCGTAATCTATTTCTCCCGATACTACCCATGGAGTTACGATCATATTCTCGTTTGCCAAGTCTATCTTCTCTTGAAACATACAACTCGAATCTGCGAAACCCTCTTCTGGATTTACCTATGAGATTTTGAAAGTAGCGTTGAAGTCTTAACTTAAAGATTTCTCGGAGCAATTCGATTCAGCAGCTGATATCGTGAATCTTTTGCAGTTTACGTGTTCCGTAAGCTTTTTAGGAGTCTTTCGGGGTTACGTTCGCACCTAGGGTTTTTCTCCGAATTTCTTCATTTGTCAGATGACCGAATGCGGACGCGGGTTGACGCGGAATCGCGAACGTTCTGGTGATCTGACAGGTGAAACATAAAGTGATGTATGAAATCCGATGGCATGGCAGAGCAGGTCAGGGCATTATAACCGTCAGCAGACTGCTTGCCTATGCTGGACTTCTTGAGAAGAAACACATTCAATCCTTTCCAGAATTTGGGCCTGAACGTATAGGTGCTCCTATGACTGGGTTCACCAGAATCTCTGACGCGCCGATAGAGGTTCACGGTCGAATAAACAATCCAAACGTGGTCGCTGTTCTGGATTCATCACTACTCAAGATCGTCAATGTCACAGATGGATTGAAAGAAGGGGGAACATTATTGATCAACTCAGACAGATCGGGAAAAGAGCTCACGAAGGAACTTGGA
>CAYGZB010000008.1:4274-15384 GCA_964354325.1 uncultured Candidatus Bathyarchaeia archaeon
ATTTTCGAACCGGGATCTTCAGCAGAGTACAGGACTGGAGACTGGAGAGTTGCAAAGAAGCCGGTGATCGATCAGAAGAAATGCATCAAATGTTGGATTTGTTGGATCTTCTGTCCAGATGTTGCGATTATCAGAGACGAGAAAGGCGTCACCATAGACTATGCACATTGCAAGGGATGCGCAATCTGCGCAGTGGAATGTCCTGTGAAAGCAATTTCCATGGAGAATGATTGAGATGTTCTACAAAAGAAGAGAAGAATACAACGAAGTAATAATTCCCTATCAAGGCGAGGGCATAACCGTAAGACCCCAAGAACTGGCTGGAATGGGAGGAAACGAGGCTGTAGCCTACGCAGCGAAACAGGCTAACGTCGACGTGGTCGCTGCTTACCCAATCACTCCTCAGACGATAATGGTTGAAAGATTCAGTGAATACGTGGCGAATGGCGAGGTGGACACTGAATTCGTATGCGTAGAATCAGAACATTCAGCAATGTCAGCCTGTGTTGGCGCCAGCGTGACCGGTGCTCGAGTTATGACCTCGACCGCAAGCCAAGGCCTCGCGTTAATGCACGAGGTTCTCTACGTGGCTTCCAGTCTTCGATGCCCCATCGTAATGATGGTTGCGAATCGAGCTCTCTCCGCCCCAATCAACATTCATGGAGACCATTCAGACATGATGGGGTCAAGAGATTGTGGCTGGATCCAGATATACGTCGAGAATCCACAAGAGGCATACGACTGGACTCTTCAAGCACTAAAGATAGCTGAAGATCCTGAGATCTCACTTCCTGCCAGCGTGAACTTGGACGGTTTTACCGTCTCCCATGCCATGGAGGACCTTAACCTACTGAGCGACGGTCAAGTGAAAGAGTTCTTGCCTCCCCGAAAACCAGTGTTCAAAGTCGAGCCAGAGAACCCGAACACCGTAGGAGCTTTCGCAATGCCAGACTACTACTACGAAGTGAAGCGATTGCAGGAAGAAGCGATGAGAAAAGTTCCGGAAGTCCTAGTCAAAGTCACCAAAGAATATGAGAAGACAAGTCAAAGAAAATATGGAATAATCGAGACTTTCGACATGGATGATGCCGAAACCGCAATACTCTCCATGGGAAGCACCGCGGGAACTGTCAGGTCAGTTGTCAGGCAGCTGAGGGAGAAGGGAAGAAAGGTAGGTGCGGTAAAGCTTTGGCTGTACAGACCTTTCCCATCAGAGGAACTCACTTCAGCCATATGCGACTTGAAGGCACTTGCAGTCATAGATAGAGCAATGAGTTTCGGCGCTCCTTACGGACCACTGTGCAGCGACGTTGCTTCGATCCTTCAGGACTGCGAAAGCAAACCCAAGATTTTCAACGCGATGTGTGGTCTGGGAGGAAGAGACATTTCCTCAGATGATATTCGGATCATGTTCGATGAAGCAGACCAGATTGCTCGTACAGGAGTTGTTAGAGACCGAATAAAATTCGTTGGGGTGAGAGAATAATGGTTGCACTAAGAGAACTTTCAACAGAAGAGCTGTACGCCCCAGGACATAGACTCTGCGCTGGATGCGGCCCATCAATCTCAATGCGCATGATGACCAAAGCCTTCAGAGGCCCAACCGTAATCACCAATGCGACTGGATGTGTCGAAGTCTCAACTACAATCTACCCCTACACGGCCTGGCGAGTTCCTTGGGTACACTCGCTCTTCGAAAACACGGCCGCCACAGCAAGTGGACTTGAAGCTGCCTACAAGGTACTACAGAGAAAAGGCTACAGAAAGACAAAAGTAGATATCATAGCCGTAGGAGGGGACGGGGGAACATTCGACATAGGAATTCAGGCTCTGTCAGGCGCCTTGGAAAGAGGTCACGACTTCGTATACGTATGCTATGACAATGAAGCCTACATGAATACTGGAATACAGAGATCAGGAGCTACTCCAACCGGAGCCGCCACTACGACAAGCCCAGCTGGAAAAGTAATCCCGGGCAAGCAGGAAAGAAAGAAGAACCTCGCAGCGATATGCGCAGCACATGACATAGAATATGTGGCCACCGCTTCGATAGGTTTCCCAGGTGACTACATCGACAAGATGAAAAGAGCCATAGAAGTTGAAGGCCCAGCAGTCGTCCATGTATTTGCGCCTTGTCCACTTGGATGGCGATCGAATCCTGCAGACTCGATAAAACTCGCGAAACTAGGCGTTCAAACGTGCATGTTTCCTCTATACGAGATAATCAACGGCAAATACAAGCTGACAATGAAGATTGGAAAACCAATACCAGTATCAGAATACATGAAACTTCAAGGAAGATTCCGCCACTTGTTCAAACCAGAATTTCAATCGAGAATCGAAATGATTCAACAGCAAGTCAACAACGACTGGAACAGGCTCCTGGAACGCTGTGGAGAAAAACCCCAAGCCACAACTGGATAGAAGTAAATCAACACCCCTCGGGAAAAATCTCTCTTCTTTTCTAATCTAATGTCTTCACCGGTTTTCTCAGCTCTTTCTTGTCGTGTCGAGACCTTCAGCATAGAGAAATCTCCATTTCTATCGCATTGACATACTGGAGAATGTTCCAAGAGGATACTACGAGAGTCTAGAGAAGAACGATCTGAAGTTTGCATTTTCTGCAACATCACCTAAGATTAGATAACAACACTTTGCGATGATCGTTTGTAGATGATCTCAACGAACGCTCAAACTTAAAAGCACTAGGGGCAATGTGAACGACAATATTGAATCTAGACTGATTGACGGTGACCTCATTGGAGCAACTCAGAGAAAATGAAGTTAGAATACTCCTTGCGCTCGAGAAGCTCAAAGGCAGCGTCAAGGTCGATAAACTTGCTGAATCCACTGGTCTCGATGAATCTGCCATATCGAGGGCCATACTCTCATTATCCCAGAATGGTCTTCTAACACTCCGAGAAGAATCCATTCATATTCTCAAATTATCTAACGAAGGAAAGGCATATGCAGATCATGGGCTTCCCGAAGAAAGACTCGTTCTCCTCTCGTTTCAATCCGGAGGAAGAATCTCGATCAGAGAAGCAGCGGGAAAACTGGAACTATCAGAAGCAATGATCCCTGTCGTTTTGGGATGGATCCAGAAGAAGAAACTTGGCAAAGTGACAAAGATCGGCGAAGACGTATACATTGATGTCCAGAAAGAACCGACTAAATCAACCGCAGATTCAGTCTTACGTCTTGTTCGAGACAAAAGCGAACTTGTCCTCGAGAGAGTTGCATCTGAGGCCCAAACGATCGTTATGGAGCTTAAGAAAAGAAGGCTGATTGAGGAAAGTAGAAGAAGTGATAGATGGGTTGAACTCACGAATGAAGGCTGGAAGACGATTGAGAAAGGAGTTCAAGTCTCATCAGAGACTAGTGTGCTGACACCTGAACTGATCACTAGTGGAAAGTGGCGAGAGGCAAGACTTCGAGAATACAATATAACTGCTCAAGTCGCGGAGGTCTGGCCGGGCAAGAAGCAGCCCTACAACCGTTTTCTTGATGAATTGAGGTCGAAGCTTGTCTCGTTGGGCTTTCAAGAAATGGTCGGACCCATTGTTGAGATGATGTTCTTCAACTGCGACAGCCTCTTCATGCCTCAAGATCACCCCGCAAGAGAGATTCATGACATATACTTCGTCAAGAATCCAGAATATGGAAACCTGAACCAGTACCAGGACTATCTTGAGAATATCAAAGAAACACATGAGAACGGCTGGAAGACCGGTTCGACAGGCTGGAACTACCAGTTCTCGAAGCAAGAATCTGCACGCCTAGTTCTGAGAAGTCATGGAACTGCAATAAGCGCAAGGACGCTCATAAGCAAGAGTCTGCTTGTTCCAGGGAAATACTTCTCGATAGCAAGATGTTTCCGACCTGAGGTAACCGACAGGACGCATCTAACCGAATTCAATCAAGTCGAAGGCATCGTTGTCGGAGAGAACCTAACACTCCGCAACCTTCTAGGCATTCTTGAAAGATTCGCAATCGAACTTGCTGGAGCCGACAGAGTCAAGTTTCGACCTGACTATTTCCCCTTCACAGAGCCCAGCGTAGAGCTAGCCGCCTACAAGGAAGGCTATGGCTGGCTAGAGTTCGGCGGATCAGGAATATTCAGACCAGAACTAACACAACCCTTGGGAGTCAAAGTTCCAGTCTTAGCTTGGGGGCTCGGCGTCGATAGACTGTTCATGATGAAGAACCAGATCGACGACATCCGCGACCTATTCACCCAAGATCTGAACTGGCTGAGAAGGAAGGAGGTACAGTAATGCCAACGATAGAACTGAACTTCACCGATCTCCAGTCACTGGTTGGGAGAGAACTCCCTAAGACAATTGAAGAATTGAACGAAATTCTTGCCTACGTGAAGGGAGAAGTGAAACAACGACTCGGAGACGAAGTAAGGATCGAAATAAAGGATAGTATCCACCCCGATCTCTGGAGTGCTGAAGGAATAGCACGAGCTCTAAGAAGTTTTTTGGAAATCGAGAAAGGCCTGAAGAACTATGTTGTGAGATCTCCCTCAGGCGTCGTCGTCAATGTTGACAAGCATCTGGAGAATGTTCGTCCGTATATCGGATGCGCTGTGATAAGGAACGTCGACCTCAATGATACAAGCATAAAGGGTTTGATGCATCTTCAGGACAAACTGGACCAGACTTATGGACGCAAGAGGAAACGGACATCGATAGGCCTCTACGAGTTCGACCTAATCAAACCTCCACTAATGTACGGAGTATCAAAACCGAATGAAACATCATTTGTCCCACTCGGTTATGAAGAAAAGATGACTCTCGAAGAAATACTCGAGAAGCACCCCAAAGGCTTGGAGTTTGGTGAGATAGTGAAGAAACATGACTATTGGCCGATTCTGAAGGACTCAGAAGGCAAAGTCCTCTCATTTCCTCCAATCATCAACTCGAATGATCTTGGAAGAATCACAGGTGACACGAAAAACGTCCTAATAGAAGTAACCGGAACCGTTGAGAATACAGTCCTGGACACACTCACTATTCTGGCCGTATGCTTGGCAGACAGGAAAGGAACCATTCATTCAAGTATTATCAACTATCCCTATGGCAAGAAGCGAAAACTCGCAACGCCAAACTTGAAACCTCGAAGAATCTCACTATCAATCGAGTACATTCAACAGATTCTCGGCATGGACCTGACTAAGAGAAGAGTCAAGAGACTTCTTGAAAAAGCAGGTTATCGTGCAGCTCTTGGCAAGGGTGGTGTGTTGGAGATTGCGATCCCATGCTACCGTCTTGACATAATGCACCCAATCGACTTGGTCGAAGATGTTGCCATCGCTTACGACTACAACAGGATAGAACCTGCGTGGCCTGAACATGCTACACCGGGAGGAGAATTGGATCAGACGAGATTCTCAAGTTTGATCAGGGAACTGATGATCGGATATGGATTCCAAGAAGCGTTGACTTACGATCTAACTAATCCAGAAAAGATCTTTACAAAAATGAACATGAAACCGAAGGACTTCGTAGAGCTATCTAACCCTCGCATGATCACACACACTTGCCTCCGAAGCTGGTTGCTGCCAAGCCTCATGGAGTTGCTGAGCTGCAACACTCACGTTGAATATCCCCAAAGAATCTTTGAGGTTGGTTACTGCGTAGCCCCCGACAAAGGCGTAGAGAACTATGCGTTGGACCATCTCAAGCTGACTGGCGTGGACGCAGACACTAACACAAGCTTCTCCAAGATAGCATCCGTATTGAAATCGTTAACGTCGAATCTTGGTTTCGAAGCCAAAATAGAAGAAACGGATCACGCCAGTTTCATACAGGGCAGGGCTGGAAGAATCCTTATCGATAATGCAGAGGCAGGGATCATTGGCGAAGTGCATCCCGCAGTTCTAGAAGCGTGGGGACTTGAGGTGCCTGTCTCAGCTTTCGAGCTTGATGTCAAGCACTTACTCAGGCCAAGACTGAAGATATGATCTTCACCGTCGACATGAAGATACGCAAGAGCAAACGGGTTTAGTGTCTCCCCAGCGGTCTAAGGTGAAATGGTTGCAGGTAATGGCTATCGTTGTGGTAGTCATCATCTTTGTGGCGACTATTATTGTGGACAAGCACAGAGATGAGTCGAAGAGGAAATCGGAAACCGGGGAATTGAAGGAGATAGTTTACAACCCTCTATATCTTGACCTCAAGGATGTTGAAGAGAAAGCTAAACACTTCGAAAGACGTGTCGAAATGCGGCGCTACGTGAACCTGTTGAAGTATGAAAGGTTCAGGTTAGCTCAGATTCCGATGCGATTACAGTCAGGGTTTGAACAACTACAGAGACTGTTATACCACTATAACGAAAGCTTTGACGGATGGATGGACCACAGTCAGAATCTGTTGGAAAGGAGACTTCAGGAGGTAGATCCTAGACTGTGGAACCAACTCCGTGAGATAAAAGGACCGATCATAAACTGTGCGATCAGGGGAGAGATCCCAGAAAATGAGAGCACATTTTACAGGTTGAAAAAGGAGTTTGGCGTACTCTCTGCAAACAAGAAACTGGAGTTCGGAGACGCGGAAGTCTTCAAGAATACCCTGACGCGAGAGATCAATGCATTTGCCCCAGTGATGGAATTGAAGGGAATGCAAAAACAGATTTTGGATCAGGTGGAGAACATCGAACCACTACTAGGGCTACGTTGATTCCGTGAACCGGGGTTTGTGTTTGTGTGTGTGAAATGTATTCCCAACACAATTTCGGAGTCAAATAGAGGGGTTATTGGCATTGGCGAGAGTGGAGAAGTACGTCCGCTAAAGCCTCAAGTTCTGATTCGCTCAGCTCTGGTGTTGTGGATGTTTCAGATGATGGCTCTTTGATTGCCGCTTTGATTCGCGAGATTAACCTAGCTTCACTTCCAAGGTCCAAGACCACTTCGTGAGCCGGAGGTCTACCTTCAGAATCACTATTTTCACTCATTCTTTCTAGCACCTCCCCATCCGTTTTCCCGGTTGGATGATCATAACTTCCAGACAAATCTACAACTCAAAAAGTCGGTAACTTTTGTGACTAGTCGAGGCTTAACTGCAAAATCTGTTGATTATTAGCCATCAAACAGGTGAGACTTTTGAGCCTTGAGGAAGATGAACTAAGTGAAGAAGAATTCCAAGTTGAAGAAGAAAGCCTCGAAGAAGAGTAGTAAGGTAGACACGGCGACTTGCGCCGAATTGGCTACTGAAGCGATTGCTGTGAGTAGCACATTCATCCAAGACGCCTAGAATACCGCAAAAGTCCAGACGGAAAAGCCAGAGGTCTCAGGTTCATCTCTTCTCCTGGGCGGACATGATACATCATAGTACCATAACTGAAACAGTTATATACCTCACGTCATATTCTCATTGTTTGTTAGACATAGAAATCAGAAGCCCAACTCCCCAGACGCCAGAGGTCTCAGCGGTATCCTCTTCTGCCTAGGGGCCTCTGGCTAAAGCAAAGGAGGAGATAAGAAAGAATGAGAAAGAGCACAATTGCTGGAATCATCGCAACGGTAGGTCTCTTCGGCCTGAGCGCTTTTGTCAGTAAGAAACTGCAAGAAAGACCAACGTTGGCCGGTGTTGAAGAGCGCCTACGCGGAACCAAACTAGACTTTCAAACGTTCGGCGAACGAAATACTCTCTAGTATTCGTCTCACCTAAGCATCAGACACCAGAAGCCAGGGGTCTCAGGCTCCTATGGGACCTCTGGCTAAGCTCACGTTTATCCAACGTCTTGCCCCCCTAGATGTAGTGATGCACCCATCATAGAATCAAAAATGTTAGATACGGCATTCCCTCAATACAGAGCATTACGAGTGAACGAGAACGGACAATTAACAGTTTGCTGAAAATATATTGAATTCACTTGTGAATTGTCTAGGCGGCATAGGAAAAGCCTACCTCTGAGAGAGCCCAACCTAGAGCGGCGTCGCCGCATCCAATGAGGTTGGGTGTTAGTGATGTAGGCGACAGCGCCGAATCCTAGGGTCTCACTGTATGTTTGGTCGATTGGCCACTATGGCAAACTCTTAAGTCTAGGAGTATCTGATTTCGATTCTTACTCTGACGTGAATAACATGGATCTAGAAGAGAAAGTTTCGCTCGTCGTCCGCAACTGCGACGAGGTGGTTACTCGAGAGGAACTCCGATCTGTACTCGAGACAACCTCAAAGCCGAGAGCCTACTGGGGCTTCGAATGCTCTGGACAATGATCTCCAAATAGGATTCATCCAGAATCATGCATATCGGCATGGGGCTGATCTGCGGTAGCAAGATCAAGGATATGGTAGACGCCGGCTTCGACTTTACGATATTTCTCGCAGATTGGCATTCATGGATCAACAATAAACTCGGAGGCAACATGGACAGCATAAGGCTCTGTGGAGAATACTTCAAACAATGTTTCGAAGGACTCGGAATTCGAGGTCAAAGAGTCAACTACCTGTGGGCATCTGACATTGCGCGAGACATATCATACTGGGAAAAGGTCATCAGGATAGCAAAGAGTACTTCCGTTCAGAGAATCTGGCGGGCTCTCCCCATAATGGGCAGATCAATGGACTCCAGCGACATGGAATCAGCAAGCGTCTTCTATCCATGTATGCAAGCAGCCGACATTTTCCAGCTTAAACTCGATGTAGCCTGCGGCGGCGTAGATCAGAGAAAAGCTCACATGCTAGCTAGAGATACATCCGAGAAATTGAACATGAAGAAACCCACTTGTGTTCATACGCACCTCCTGATGGGTCTGTCAGAGCCAGAATGCAGGACGGAAGGAGCATTTGACGAGAACACGGAAACGGACAAGGAAATCAAGACCAAGATGTCAAAGAGCATGCCTAGCAAGTGTATCTTCGTCCACGATTCTCCTGAAGATATCAAGACCAAGATTGGAAGCGCATTCTGTCCTCCCAAAGACGTGAAATCCAATCCCGTACTAGAAATTGCGAAATATGCAGTATTTCCCATGATGAATCGTTTAGAAATTGGAAGGCCTACAAAATACGGAGGCCCCATAACATTTCGGACATACCAAGAGCTTGAAATCGCATACTCGAAGGGTGAGGTTCACCCACTCGACATGAAAAACAGTGTTGCCAACGGTCTCTCTTTAGCCCTCGCGGGAGTCAGGAAACACTTCACTGAGCACCCTGAGATGCTGAAGAAGATGATGGCAATCGAGGTTACGAGATAGAACCTTTGCCTTCTGCACATGAGAGAATATACGAACGAATGGAACGACTTATCCAGAAACTAATTGCCAAATCCAAACGTGGAATGCCAATAATTGTTGAAGGAAGAAAAGACGAACGTTCCCTAAGGCGCCTAGGCATAGAAGGAAACATTCTGTGCATGAAATCAGCCGGCGTAGGATTCTTCGATTTCATTGAAAGAGTGAAACCGTCTCGCGAAGCCATAGTACTGACCGATTTTGACTGGGAAGGAAAGCAACTTTCTCTGCAGCTTCTCAAGGAGCTCACAAGCAACAGAATCAAGGCTGATGACTCTTTTCGGAAACAGTTTAGAGCCCTCTGCCGATCAGAGGTCAGGAGTGTGGAAGAACTGGCGGATTATATGGAAAGGCTTAGGCAAATCGTCGTTGCCTAGAAATTCTTTCATTACGCGTTCAGGCCAAATCTTTAAAAGTGCCCTCCAAAATAACAAGCGGACGTTCAAGATTACCTGGTTTACAGATTTGACGGGTTTCTTTGACGGAAAGCTCCTAGGAGAACCTGGAATCTAGAGACTGGGAGTTCGAGCCAATTGAATGAGGAGGTTCGTTACTTATGGCAAACGAAGACAAGCGTAGTTCTACTTCAAAGTATGTTATTCAAGCAAAATTTGCAGTTGATGGAGTCGTAGAAAAACCGGACGTAATAGGCGCAATCTTCGGGCAAACAGAAGGTCTTTTCGGTCAAGACTTAGACCTGAGGGAACTCCAAAAGAGCGGCAGAATCGGCAGAATAGAGATTGAACTAGAATCGAAACAAGACAAGACCAACGGAACTATCACTATTCCATCCAGCCTTGACAAGGTTTCAACAGCAATCATCGCAGCAGCCATTGAGAGCGTTGACAGAATAGGTCCATGCGAATCAAGAATAACCCTTGAACGAGTCGGAGACGTCAGAGAAGACAAGCGAAAAGTCGTAATGGCAAAAGCCAAGGACATTCTGAAAAAATGGGTTATCGAAGGAAGCCCGAGTACTGAAGAAGTCGTGAAAGAAGTTTCGGACTCAATAAGGTCCGGTGAAGTGGTACCTATCGGTCCTGAACTGCTTCCAGGTGGACCCGAGGTCCAAACGAGCAGTTCAATTATCATAGTAGAAGGAAGAGCTGACATAATCGTTCTTCTGAAAGTTGGGATCAAGAATACGATTGCACTTGAAGGGACGAACATCCCCAAGACTGTCATAGAGATGTGTAAGAACAGAGAAGTCACAGCTTTTCTAGACGGAGATAGAGCCGGAGATCTCATCTTGAAGGAACTGATGCAAGTTCTTGAACTTGACTATGTAGCTAGAGCTACCCCCGGAAAAGAAGTTGAAGAATTAACTCCTAAAGAGATTATGAAGAGTCTCAGAGACAAAGTCCCGATAGAACAGATCAAAACTGAGAAACCGTCTCCAGCCCGACCCGCGATACCCCCGACGCCTTCCGTGGTCCTTCCAAACGGCATTGTAGAGGCTGCACGTCGTCTGCGAGGTACACTTGAAGCCATAACCTTTGGCGAAAACGCAAACGAGATATCAAGAGTCCCAGTCGGAGAGTTGACAGAAAAACTTTCAAAGATCGAAGGAGCTGATACTCTGCTGTTCGACGGAGTCATAACTCAGAGGTTGCTGGACATAGCTGAAGAGAGAAAGATAAAACTGGTAATAGGAGATCGTATTTCTGAAGTGGCAAAACGTCCGGTAAACGTCAAGATCATGACCATGTCTCAAATAATAGGAACCTAGAGAAACCCCACTTCACGATCGAGTTGGCATAATCTGAGACTTTCGCTGCATTGTTGCACACTACCTTCACGACGTCAACCGGTTTTCCAAAGAAGTGAGCATTCTCAATGGATACGTCGACTATTCCAGGGTACC
>CAYGZB010000009.1:0-4857 GCA_964354325.1 uncultured Candidatus Bathyarchaeia archaeon
CCTACGAACGCTCTATAGCGTCTGCTCTTCACACTTGTCCCACATGTCATGAAGTATCTTCGTGCGGAGGCACACAGAGTCTAACAAACTGGCATGAATGTCCATTCTGTCGCAGACGTTGGGTTTCACCTTCCAAATGGTCACGCTTAGATCAGTCACATTTGGACCCCAATTGGGACAATAAGGAAAGAATAGAGAAAGCAATGGATGAAAGGTCTAAAATGTAACTAATTGTGTGTGCTGAAAGACTATCATACGTATTTTCTTTTCTACAATCTCAAAGAACGCCATTTCATATGAATTTCTGCAGAGCTAGCTAGAATCCCAAGTTTCTTCGACGAATCTATCGGTCACTCGTCTGTCCAATCCAATGCTTCCCATTTCTTTCTTGACTTGTTCAAGTGACATTCCATCTTTTCGTAGTCTTTTCGTCATGGTCTTCACGAATTCATGTCTTTCGTGTGGGTAGACAATCCAGGCGTCAGTCTTGCCAACGAAAAAGTCGGGTTTCAACACACTCTTGGGCTTGTAGTGAAGAGTTGCGATCTTAATCTCGTTCACACGAAGATTCGTCAGGTATTCCTTGACAGTCCTTAGGCTTTCACCAGTGTCAGCAACATCATCAACCACAAGAATGTTTTTGCCTGCTACGGGGGCCGATACCCCTTGGGATATGATGGGTTTCTTGTTTGTTTCAGCAACATCTTTGTAGAATTCCACCCTCATGCTCGCAACGCTTGAGTTGCCAAGAAGATCCGACATTATCCTTCCGGGAACCCAACCCCCTCGGGCAACCGCCACTATTAAGTCCGGTTTGAATCCACTGGTCTTGATCTGGTCGGCCAATTCTATGCACATGGCGTAGATTTCATCCCAACTGGGGATTAGAAAATCCATATTCTACCCGTCCGAACAGTTTTCATTGTCGTTTTTCTATTAAGCTTTCTTCGTGGTATCAGAAGACAATCTGCGCCAGTAATCGTAATGAGCTGGATGACTTCAATTGACCGAAATCTCCAAGTTCGAGGAATACGGCAAGTATTTCCTAATACATCCATTTCACGTTGATGAACCGATTGAAGCCGAAGGCCTTCTTCAGAATCTCAGAAATGTATCAACAGATCTAGATGTCCAGCTTGTAAACCTGGACAAGGTTGCTGGGAGAAAGCATCTTTACTTCGCAATTCTCAACTCACTCAACGCTTTCGCGAAAGGAACTAACATTTCAAGGACTTTAGCGATGGAGTTCCTTCTTTACGCATCAGCTCAGAAGCAAATCTCAGAAGCAATCAAGAGGATGGGCGTTGACAAGGAGACTCAGAACATAGCAATCGTGGCGATGGGAGGAAATGAGCAATCGATAAGATTCTTTGTAGAGAGACTTTCGTCACTCGCAGAATACCGAAGTGACGATGCCCTTCTGGATGGATTTGACAAGGGGAAAATCAATGAGTTGCTCTCAACATTTAAGATCTCTGAGAAAGAACTCAAGGCAATGACTGAGAAGAGAACTCCAATTGAAGAAACAATCCAGAAACTCATAATCGAAAGAATGGCGCTGCTTCCAACGATGATCTAGAGCGTTCGTCTCTCCTTCTCCATAGAGAGAACGTCATCGGGTTCCAGAAGAGATACACCCGCCTTCTCTCCCACAACCTCCACGAGAATTATCTTGCGTGGGTTATCTAGGTTTACCTTTCTCTCCACTTTCTTGGCTATCGCATCTATTATTTCGTGTGAGGACAAGTTCGATCTTCTTTTCTCAACCGTCACCCGAAAAGTCTCGTCTTCACCAATATTCTTAGCAAGTTCTGCTGCAACTTCAGCTATATCTTTGATTGTTGCCGAGGTGAGATGTTCAATAGGAACAACTTTCAGTATATATTTAACTTCCCAAGGTTTCTGTCGAAGGATTTCCCTCAGCTTTCTAACTACATCTTTTGGGTCAAGCGCTGTCTTTGCTACTGTTAATCCAATTATCCCCGTGGTTGCTGCCTCAGAGCTTCTATCACCAATCTCTCCGATCAGATACCAGATTTCGCTGCACGCGTTTCTCTCGTTTCTGCGTGAAGTTGATACTAAGAGATTGAAATCCTCCAGCATCTTAATCATCATCAGCAGACAAGCTTCACAGTTGCATCGTTTAAAGTCTCTATTGCCCGAAAACCCCTCATCTTGAGTTAGAGGGCCGACCTGATCTCAGTCTCAGACACCGCTCCACGTCTGAGCAACTCTATCTTGTCGTCAACCATTCGAACTATGGTTGATTCCATTTTGAGAGTCGTCTCTCCTCCGTCAAGTATCAAATCGACTTTCTCTCCGATTTGGTGTGCAGCATCTAAGGCCGACGTACATGCCTTCATACCGCTCAAATTTGCGCTGGTTCCTACTAGCAGGCCTCCAGACAACTCAATCAACCTGAGGGCTACATCGCAATTTGGAACTCTCACTCCAACGGTCGGAAGTCCGAAAGTAACCATTCTTGGAAGGAGGAGCTTCTTTCGCAAGACCAGAGTTAGCGGGCCAGGCCAAAACTTGGACGCAATCACATTTTCCTTTCCAGTGAACCAGGCAATCCGTTCGAGATGATGTTTCGACGATCCCAGTATGGGAAATGGATCTCTCTTCCTTTGTTTCGCCTCAACTATCCTCTTTACCGAGTTCTCGTTGAATGGACTGCATCCTACACCGTAGACAGTATCTGTTGGATACACCACAATCCCACCTTTGGACACCACTTTGGCCGCTCTGGCAATTGATCGCTGATCTGCTTTCAAGACAAGCATTGGAGAACTCCTTTTCTGCTCTATTGTCTCACGTACGCAAACTACTTTCTCTAAACTGGGAAATATCTTTGACACAAATAGACTGGTGCAGCATCTTCCAGCGAGTCAAGAGAAAATCACTTGATTACGCGAGATTTGCAAAAGCTTAAATAGTTTTAGCCTGCGCGAAGACATAGCCATGTACTTCGGAGGATTTCGCGTGTTGGAAGAACAAAGCTGGGAACAAGGCGAAGAAGACTGGGGCGAAGATGAGGAGTGGAGTGAAGAAGAGGGAGCAGAGGAAGAAGAGTGGTAGCTCCGCTCGAGTTTCTTTTCTGACATCTTAGAGAATCTTCTTTTTCATTCTGCACGCATTCTTGGATTGGTACACGATGGCTAGACTGGCGGTTCTCGATAGAGAGCGATGCAAACCCAATGATTGTGGAACAGTGTGCATTAGGTTCTGTCCTGAAGTAAGGAACCGAATAGAAGCAATACGATTCGAAAAGGGAGAAGTGAAGCCTGTTATCGTTGAATCCCTATGTTCGGGATGTGGGATCTGCATCAAGAAATGTCCCTTTCAAGCCATATCGATCGTCAATCTTCCTGGAGAATTGGATGGGGAATGCAGCCATAGGTACGGTCAAAACGCTTTCAAACTCTTTCGCTTGCCATTGCCTCAGCCAGGAACCATAACTGGCCTGATAGGGAGAAATGGAATCGGAAAAACTACCGCTCTTCGAATTCTATCAGGCGATCTCAAGCCAAACCTAGGCCTTTTTGATTCGCCTCCTTCTTGGCAGGAGATCGCAAAGTACTATAGAGGATCGACTTTACAGGACTATTTTCGAAAAATTGGCGAAAAAAATCTTAGAGTTGTTCACAAGCCCCAATACGTTGACCGCATACCCGCCGGTGCAAATAGAAAAGTATCCGACATTTTGAAGAAAGTTGACGAACGGGGAAAAACTGAATGGTTGATTGATCAGCTTCAGCTTCGAAATGTTCTGGACAGAAAGATCACGGTCTTGAGCGGTGGGGAGCTTCAAAGAGTCGCGCTGATCGCAGCGATTTCACGAGAGGCTGACGTATACATCTTTGATGAACCTTCAAGCCACCTAGATGTTGACCAACGTATGCGTGCATCTATGGCAATAAGGACGCTTATTGAAGACAACAAGACAGTTTTTCTGGCTGAACACGACCTCGCGATGCTCGACTATCTGTCAGATCAAGTTAGCCTACTTTATGGTCAGCCTGGAGTCTACGGTATTGTGTCTCATGTCCACGGTGTCCGAGTGGGAATCAATCTCTATCTTGACGGTTTCATTCCAGATGAGAACATGCGATTCAGACCAGAGCCGATAAGATTCCACCTTAGACCTCCACGAGAAGTGTTGGGAACAGAGGTCTGGAGTCTTGACTGGCACGAAATGAGATTGTCCTTGGGCAATTTCAACTTGTCAGTTGAACCAGGAGAAGTGAGGAAAGGGGAAGTTGTGGGAGTTCTAGGACCGAACGGAATAGGCAAAACCACTTTCATCAAACTTCTCGCTGGAATTGAGAAACCTCAGGTCGGAGATGCGCCGCAATGGAAAGAGATGGCCATTGGCTACAAACCTCAGTACATATCTGCGCAATACGCGGGATCAGTTCAGATGCTTCTGAGAGATGTGGCTGGTGACAAATTCGAGAGCGAGAGTTTCCAGAATGAACTCGTCAAGCCGCTGGGGCTGAAAGACTACATGGAAAGAGATGTGAAAGACCTTAGCGGCGGGGAACTTCAGAGAGTTGCCATCGCTGCTTGTCTGGCAAAGGAGGCATTGATCTATTTGCTTGATGAGCCAAGCGCATATCTGGATGTTGAAGAGAGGCTTGCAGTGGCGAAAGCGATCAGAAAGACTACTGAGAGTAAGAAGGCTTTCGCTTTTGTTGTTGAACATGACATAGTCGCGCAGGATTTTGTTGCGGATCGTCTCATGATATTTGATGGAGAAGCAGGCATCAGGGGAATGGCTCATGCTCCGACATCATTGAGAGAAGGTATGAACATATTCCTCTCAAACATGAAAGTCACTTTCCGAAGAGATCC
>CAYGZB010000009.1:4957-14446 GCA_964354325.1 uncultured Candidatus Bathyarchaeia archaeon
AAAAAGGGGCAGTCACATGCTGGAAGTCATTGCGTTGGCGGTGGCCCCGAGTCTATTCCTTCTATGGTTTTTTTACAATCGGGACAAATATGAAAAGGAACCCAAAAGACTAGTGGCAAAGACTTTTGTCTATGGCCTCTTGTCTCCGATCCTAGCTTTTCCTCTTGAACTCTTGGGCGGAACGATTATCCCACAAACGGATGATCTTCCAATCCTGTTCCTACACGTTCTACTGGTTGTTGGCTTGGTGGAAGAAGGCGTCAAATTGCTTTCCGTGAAGCTGTCGGCATTCAAGTCAGGCGCTTTCAATGAAGTCATGGACGGAATAGTATACACGGCCGCCGCTTCTTTGGGATTTGCGACTCTCGAAAATGTTCTATACGCGTTGACTCGAGGATTAGGGGTTACTCTTATTAGAGCTATAACTTCAGTGCCCGGCCACGCGTTACTTGGAGGAATCATGGGTTACTATGTCGGATTGGCAAAGCTTACTCCAACAAGAGGCACGAGACTTACACTGAAAGGTCTTGTTGTCGCCACGGTGCTTCACGGTCTATACGACTTTACCATCTTCGCGATCCCTGTACCATGGAACCTGTATCTAATGGTCCTCCTTATGATCTCAATGGGCGTGTTTCTACGGCATTTGATGAAGAAAGCAGAATTGTCTTCTCCCTTCAGCAAATGGCTGGTCCAAAGACGGTTTGATGTTACGGGTCCGCGACTATCTTGTGCCAGATGTGGGAAGCCAGTCACGTTCTCCAATGAAAATCAGAAATGGTATTGTTCGGGGTGCATGGATTTCAAGTCATTATCTTCAGAGTTCGTATGGTACGTTCCCCCGCAACTCTCAAAGTATCCACTTCAAACCGGATTGGATTCCGGGAAGCGTTGCGCGAATTGTGGAACAGAGACATCATCTGAGGATGTGTACTGCTGTGTTTGCGGATTCAAACAAGTGAATTAGCTCGTCGCAGGTATGGAACTACAGGTCCTCTGCGGCCTCCAGCTTGGCCGGAAGATACTCGTCAACTATGTAGGTTAGACCATATCTGCTGAAAGCTTCTTGTTCCGCTTTCTTTCTGATCTTGAGAAAAGTCTCAATCTCACGTTTCCACAGTTTTCCATGGTACCTAGGGTCCTTCTGGAGTTCGTATAGCCTCTTTACGTCTAGGTCAGTCAATTTGGAACTTGGGAGTTTGTAGTCTACTATGTCTGTGGCCCAAACGCCGGCCCATTTAGCATCTGGGGTATTCAAATCTCGCAGGTGAGCGGCATTCGCGGATCCGCCTATGATAACCATGGCGATGTGCATTCCCCAGGGGTCTCCGTCAGTGAATATTATTACCGGTAACTTGAGTTCTTGGCTCAATCTTCTGATGAAGGCTCTTGTTCCTCGTGGCGCTTGTCCCGCTGTCTGAATTAGGATGGCCTTGAATCGATCGTGAACTCTCTCTTCTACGAATCGTGTGAAAAGTGCACCTTTCTCTATCGCTATTATCTTGTTAGCTTTGCAGTCCACAAATTCAGCGTTTGTCAAGGCTGGGCCAATCATCATGCCATCTGGATGACTTGCCAGATTCAATTTCTTTCCCTCGTAGCCAGGGATTGTATACTGTATTGTCAAATTCCCAAAGATGGCGCTTCTCTCTTCGGGGAATATGTTGAAATCTTCCCTCGGAAATCCAACAACCGTCTCCAGGTCAGTAATTATGTTGTCGCTCTCAGGTTGGTCTACAAAATCCATTTCGTAGGCTTGTGCCGAATAGAAAACATCCCTAAGCGTACTCGTCTTCCTCTGGCGGGTAAGTTCATCTGCAAAAGATGCAGTCCAAACAAGTTGAGTGAGTGGACGTAGGTGGCGTATGTTTCTGGAACTTCTCTTGACGTTCTTATCTCCGAGAATGTACTGCCTGGTCTTATCGTCGTAAAGTATGTTGTTCGTTGATCTGCTGGGCATCTTTATCCATGGAAACTGTCGTCTGTTGATTTGATCGTACATTCGGGTTCCGAGGTCGGTAAGACTACCTAGAACCTTCTCCTTCTTCTCCTTCACTACTTCCTTCTTCTGTTTCTGTTTCATATGTTAACACACTCTTAAGAAGCGGACCTACGTTCGGTTCCTTTTTTCTGTGGGCCAGCTTTGCAGAGAATAAAGCAATTTTGGGGAGGTACTTTGAGAATACATCCAATCGCTTCTTCTGTTTCTCATGCGATGCTTTCTTTGAAAGGAATATTGAGAGTCTCCGGGCGACTTCTCGGATGGCGTTCAGTATTTCACGTTCGACCTCAGGTCTATCAGCAATGAATTCTTTCCCAACAGTTTTGTAAGGGATTTTTGTGCTGCATAAGTGGACAAACACCGCCAAGGGCGTATCAGGATAGACCTTGTAGTGTCTCCAGTCCACTTGGTCGTTCACAACCTTGTATGAAACGTCACTGGCCTCATCAAAGAGAAGGGGAATCTTGTTTGCAAATCGGTACAGTATTGGCTTGCCCGTGTTGGGTATTCCACCTCCGCAGGCTAGTCCAACTTCAATGATGAATGGAAATCCTGAGTAAGCAGCCGGCTTTCGTTGGTATACTTCAATGAACTCCGGATTGAATTCTTTCTGTATTCCCGTCTTCAGCAATGTTTCTCCAAGAGGGGAGAGGCAACTGGCATCTGGTGGTAGGAATTGGTCGAAGCTTTTCATTGCACTTGCCAGTTGAACAATCTCATCAGTGGACAGTTTCTTAGGGGTCTTCTTGGGGTTGAGACCTGCATATTCTAGGAACTTCTTTGCTGTGGTGTTTCCCACTCTCTGAAAATGTTTCTTCATGAAATCCAAAATATGTTTTGAATTTGTCTGCTCTATCAGTCTCTTGAGTGTCTCCACGTCAACTCCGTGTGGGTGACAAGTGGTTTCTTGGGGGGGTTTACTCATGACCGTGGTAGCTCTGTCATACCTGTACAGTCTCCCCCGAGGATCGACAAACGTCAAATTGGCATTCGGTGCAACTGTGGCAGTTTGCTTGAAGTAATCGAGGATCTTCGACATGGCATGCGTATAGTCCGCTTCAGTTGAAAACTCCAGGATCGTGCCATGCCATCTATTCTTGTTTTTGTGAACCTTTCTTTTGAGAACCACTGGTCTGTTCTTCTGGATATCCATCATTAGATGGTACTCGTAGATCTTGCCTCTCTTTACACTCGAGATCACCTTGACAGCCGTGTGGGTCGTTATCTGTCCGTAGAGTATAGCCATCTTTCCGCCTAGGCCGAATGTTCCTCTTGTCTGTCTAAGCTTGTATTTTGAGCCAAACAGGATCTGGCCAAACGCAGACGGTATGACATCTTCGGGTAGCCCTAACCCGTTATCTTCAATTCTTACGTTGTAGACTCCAGGGCCTTCAACGGGCTCCATAGCATATGACATCCTCACGTAGATGTCTGGAGTGATTCCACTGACTTCACATGCGTCAAGTGAGTTCTCGATGAGCTCTCGAAGCGTTGTGTAGATTGCTCTTGATGGGTTTGTAAAACCTGCGAGATCTCTGTTACGATAGAAAAAATCGGCAGGGCTTATTTCTTGGAAGACTTCTGTCATCTTGCTTCAGCTTTCACCGTTTGGAATCTCGACGTCCTATCTTCTCGAGGCCTCAGGAGTTTTCTCCCAAAGCTCAACCTTTTCTTTTCTCTTTATTTCACGTCTTCGATTCTTCAAATGTTCATAGACCGTAGCATGTTGTCTCCCTTTGATCAGCATCTCCACGCCCTCTCTTGCCAGGGACAAAGCATCATAGTTGCCAATAATCCCGATTGTGTGCCCGAAGACTGAGAGTTGCGCTTGAGTTATCTCTTCGATGTTCCTTCGAGATTTTCCTTCCCGTCCAATAACTCTTCCCTTGACTCTTTGGATATCGCTCTCACTTTTTCCGAAGATATCTCTTAGACTTAAGACTTCAAGCATTATGTCTTCATCAAACAATTGGAAAGCTTTCTCTGGCGGAAATCCTCTTGCTATGGCCGTCACAACGTCTTTTGCGCGAAGAACTGACAGAGGATTGACATCGGGATCAGCTTGAATCACCACAATTCCACTGTCGCTGTTCACGTTCAGTGTCACGTGCAGACTGCTTTCTATTCGATCTTTCACGTGCCCCTCTTCACCGATCAATACGCCAACTCTGTCCTTCGAGATCAGCGCGGTCACTTCAGTCAATTCCTCTCACAATCCGGTCATAGAATTCCAAATATGGTATGACTTTCACACCAAGAGCTGCGAAGTACGTGGCGATGTTCAGAATATCTCTTTTCAAGAAGAATTCAGCCATCGGATGTTCAAGTGGTACGGATTGAGAGAGATCGAAAACGACTGGTTTGTCCCTGAGAATCATTATGTTGTATTCGCTTAGATCGGCGTGAACCAGCCTTGCCTTTCGATAGAGCTTCTCGATCTCCCGCAGAACCTGCTTGTATATCCTTGTGGGCGCAGTGAGTCTTGCCTCGTTCAGAAGTGGAGCAGGTTGGCCTTTTGCTCCGATGAACTCCATGAGAAGTACGTTTCCTTGAACTTTCTTAGGTTTTGGTACCCTGACTCCGACTGAATTGGCAAGTTCAAGGTTCTTGAACTCTTTTTGGGCCCAGATGTAAATCAAGGATCGTGTGTCGCGTTTGTGTCTGGTAAATCTTGGATCACCCTCAATGTAGGTGAGCATACCTTTCTTGAATTCGGCTGATGTCGTGAGGTATATTTTCAGCGCTACATCTCTGTTTCTTGCATCTTTTCCCCAGTAGACGCGCGACTCTTTTCCTGATTTGACAACTCCACAGACTTTCGAAAGTTCTCCTCTGTTGAGCATCTGATAAACAATCATTAAGGTCGGTCTGTCAAAGACCTCTTCGAGAACTTCCATCTCTTCGCTTCTTTTCTCTCTCATCAACCGTTCGACGACATAGCGTCGATCTCTAAGTCCAATCTTGCTCTCTTCCTTATCTCCGAGGATCGCCACCTGCAATTCTCCTCAGGCAATATTCAGGTGCCCCTGTTTCCTCAGCATGTTAGACTGCCCCTCCGTATACCTCCAAAGAACGTCTCCTCTGCTTTCAAACTGGAAGTCCCAAGGAGCCACTAACACAATATCATTAACCTTGATCCAAACACGTCGTTTCATCTTTCCCCTTATTCTACAGGTCCTTTCATGGCCGTCTGTACATTTGACAAGCAGCCTATCATAGCCCAGCATCTGGGACACGACACCAAACATTTGTCCCTGACCAGGCAAAACCATCTCTCTTAGAGTCTGTTCGCTGAGGACTTTCTTCTTTCCCATTTATCGATACCAGATCTGAAACTTTAGCCAATATACGGGATGGTATGCACTTAAGAATATGCTGGAAAATTAGCGCTGCATAAAACACCATCGAAAGGCTATAACGGACATTCTCAGAGTTTGCTCAGGCTGGTTACAAATTCATTTCACAAATCTATCGACGTCTTTGATGTGAATCTTGTTCTCCGCCCACGTTCTGATACGTTGTTAGCTTTTCCAGGGAACATCTCTAATTCGAGTTGATATAGCCGAGGCTAGTATCCCGCCGAATGCGCCACTTAGGAATCCTGCTCCGACCGCCATAAACAAGATAACGGGGTTTCTTATGCCTAATGCGATAGCTGCAATCAACAAGACGCTAATCCCATTAGCAATACCTCCTGCAAGAAACGAGCACAAGGGCCGAAACAGAATTGTGAACGATCTCAAGCAGAACAGCTCAAGGGTCGCCCCTACGATGGCATAGATGGGAATTGCCAAGAAGCCTATTGGAACAAACGCTGACAATATCACACCATTCAACGTACTTGTCAGCAAGATGACCCCTCTTCTGAAAGTAATGGCACCAGCCACCAAAAGCGGCACCATGATAACTAAACCAGCTAAGGTGGGTCCTGGCACATGAAAAGCTCTATTCACCAACGGACCAATTGCCATATGGCTGACAGCCGAAGCAACTGCCATCGTAGGAATCACAGTCACTTCCTTTGACGAAAGCTTCACAAATATACTCGCTTATGGAGTTGTTTGATAGAAGGTTACTTTTGAGCAATACTGTAATACTTAATGATTACAGTCTAATCATACGCGACTACTCAACACTATCCATCACGGTTGTAGAAGCCAACTAGAACACATAGGTTTCTCATAGCTTCATTATCTGAACGTGAGGAACTCCCGCAATCGAGATTATTGCATCGGCGCTCACCAAACCTTCCTTGATCGCCGCATCTACAATACACGAACCCACTAGATTTGCGACATCCGCCTTGTCCAAGATCCTAACGGTTTCTTCAAGACTGGTAAGCGTGCCACCGTAAAAGTCTCTTGCGACTTCAAGCTTCAGTTTTCCTTCACGAAAAGTCTTCCCAATCAGCTCACTGTCACATGCAGCAACCAAGAAGCACCTCTTGTCTCGGAAAATCTTGATGTATACGCTCTTCATCCGTCTGCCTCTCTCTAAGCGGACAGAACCGATGATTTTGCACCACAGGCGTCGCATACGAGAAACAGAAATCTTCCATCTTTTTGCATCTTGGTATCAGGTCTGCCACATATCGAGCATATCACGTACTTATGGCTGTATATCTCCAGCAAACGTCGAATCGAGATTTTGTTGAACCGTCCTTGAAAAACCGCACGTCCTCCGCTGAGCGTTCCCGCCGTACCCATCTCCTTCGTGAGGAACTTAACAAGATGATGACCATCTCTGTTGAGGCGGCCGCTAATCTCTCCAAAATTGTAGATTGTAGTTCGTCCGCCTGTAGTATGCATCTCGGGCGTCGGGATCTCAAACCTCTCGCCTGAGGAAACTTTTTTCGGAACTTTTTCCATTGCCTTATCGAGAAGGCGGGAATAATCTTCACTCATCAGACTAATGCCAACTTCGTTATATGACGAGCCAGGCTTGGTTAAAAGTGTTCTTGAAGCGAAATCCCAAGGCAAGCAATGCGGAAACTTTTTTGAATGCCCCACAGATCTTACAGCCTCATCACTGACCAAAAGTGATTGTTGTTTGCCACAGAAGAGAAAATGGATTGTATGTTCCGCTTGGCCATACGTGAATACTATTCCTCATCTCGGAACGTTCATTCAACTACTATCCGCAGACGTGTTCTCAAGGTATTTGACCATGAAAGGCGATGAATATGTTTCTGTAAGTGGATCAGATGAACATGGAACTCCAATTGAAGTCGAAGCGGTAAGAACAGGAATACCCCCTAAGCAACTGACAGACAAATATCACAAAGCTATATGCGAACTGTTAGACAAATATGATGTCAAACTGACCAATTACACAAGGACTGAGAATCCAACTCATGTAAGAGTTGTTCAAGATGTGTGTAACAAAATGTATTCGAATGGATACATCTTCGAGCAGACAACTGAACTATTCTACTGCAAGAAATGCGAACGGTTTCTTCCAGACAGGTTTGTTGAAGGAGAATGCCCCTTCTGTGGATACATTGGTGCAAGAGGAGATCAATGTGAAAGTTGCGGGCGAGTCCTCGAAGCGCTCGAACTGAAAAACGCAAAATGTGTTGTCTGCGGAACTAAGCCCGAAACAAAGTCATCCAAACACTGGTTTTTTGACCTACCGAAACTTGAGGGTAAGCTCAGAACCTACCTTGAGGCAAGCACTCAATTCCCCAGCAACGCTCGAAACTTCTCCATGAGATGGCTAGAAGAAGGTCTGAAAGCCCGGGCTCTAACAAGAGACAACAAATGGGGAATCCCCGCGCCGTTCCCGGGAGCAGAAGACAAGACAATCTATGTTTGGATAGAAGCCGTGTTAGGTTACGTGTCGGCAGTGGTCGAATGGGCGGAAAAGAATGGAAAACCCGAAGAGTGGAAGAAGTTCTGGTTCGACAAATCAACCAAGAACGTGCATTTCATTGGAAAAGACAATATTCCATTCCACACAATAATATTCCCCGCATTGTTGATGGCGTCTGGAGACGATTATGTTCTCCCATGGCAAGTTTCTTCGACTGAATTCATTCTGTACGAGTCGCAGAAATTCTCAAAGAGTAGAAGGGTCGGAGTCTGGGTGGACGAGGCGTTGAAGATTGCAGATGCTGAGTACTGGAGATTCATTCTAATGGCGATGAGGCCTGAAACCAAAGACGCGAACTTCACTTGGCAGGAGTTTGAGAGCCTAGTCAATTCCGGGCTCAATGATGCGATTGGCAACTTCATCAATCGAACATTGACATTCATATCTACGAGATATGGAGGCGAGGTTCCGGGCCAGGGGATCTATGACGATACAGACAGTCGTATGATGAACGAAATCAAGCAGGCGCCGAATCGGGTTGGAGAGTTTCTCGAGAATTTCCGTCTGAGAGAGGCCTTATCGTCAATTGTTGAGTTGGCGAGGAACGGAAACCAGTACATGAGCACACGTGAGCCATGGCATTTGATAAAGAGCGATGAGAAGAAGGCAGCCACGACGCTCTACGTGTCTGTTCAACTTGTATACGCAATAGCGCTTCTTCTGGCACCGTTCATGCCACGCACGTCTGAAAAGATCCTAAATCAGCTGGGATTGGAGAATAGAACAGTAGCTGGCATGTGGGAAAACATTGGAGTACATTTGATTCACGCGGGACACAAGATTGGTAATCCAGAGCCCCTCTTTCGGAAGGTCAGTGTGAACGAGATTCAAAAGATGAGGACTAGTCAACCGCATAGATAGCCGTTCTCCACATATACCTATTCTTCGTGACAATTCGAAAACAGCTGAGAACTGGAGACGTATAATATGATCCTCAAACTGGATCTTCATGTTCACACGACATATTCCGGCGACAGTCACACTACACCCCAAGACCTCTTGGGAATGGTAACGAAACATGGGCTTGATGGCGTTGCGGTCACTGATCACAATATACTCTCAAGGTTTCGCGTTGAAGGAATGATCGTGGTTCCCGGAATGGAGATCAGCACAAAACACGGCCATCTTCTTGCGCTTGACGTGAACACGCCTGTAAAGAGAAATATGTCAGCGGACGAGACTGTGGAAACGATACATGCCCAAGGTGGCATAGCGGTTCTACCACATCCATACGATATGTTGAGATCGAGTCTTAGACCGAAAAGACTCTTGAAGAGAGTAGATGCCGTGGAAACGGTTAATGCGTCGGCACCATTCTTTGTTCTCTCGAAGTGGTTTGCTGAAGGATTTGCGCGTCACGCAAATCTGCCTGTGACTGGTGGGAGTGATTCTCACTTGCCAGAAACCATCGGAAATGCGTTTACTTTGGTTGACACCGAATCGCCGTCAGTTGATGACATTATTGATTCGATAAGAATGGGAAAGACGCAAGCCTCTGGGGGCCCTGTGAGTCTACTGAATCGAGCAAGGAAACTGAGACTCGACTTAGATCGAAAGATCTTCAAACACAGATAATACCATTCATCTCCGCAACCAGAAAAGACATTGTTTGAGAA
>CAYGZB010000010.1:0-14322 GCA_964354325.1 uncultured Candidatus Bathyarchaeia archaeon
ATGCGATCGTAATGGCGTATGATCAACTCATAGAGGGCTGGTGTTCTTTTTGCGAAGTTCACGCAATTCTCAACTTTTCCAGTCTTGACATAGACATCGATGATTCGCGTGGCCTCGTCGGCCGTTGCTCTTTGAGCTTGAGCAGTCGAGGCGCCGATATGATGAGTGCCAACCCAGTTAGGCACGTTCACAAGCGCATCAATGAATTTCCCCTTTCCTTCTTCCGGTTCATTTTCATATACGTCCAGGCCGGCACGAACCTTGCCGGTCTTCAACGCTTCGGCAAGCGCAATCGTATCTACCACTGGACCCCTTGACGTGTTGAGAAGAACAGTTCCCGGCTTCAGTTTGGATATGAGCTCAGCGGAAAAAAGATGCTCAGTCTCAGGAGTATAGGCTACGTGCAGAGATACAATATCAGATTGACTCACAAGTTCTTCAATGGTGACAGCGCGCAGGACCTCCAGTTGGCAGGCAATCTCATCCGTAAGCGATCTTGACCACGCAACCACTGACATCTCAAATGCCTTGGCTCTTCTAATGACCTCTTTGCCAACCGCCCCCACTCCAACTACACCGAAAACCTTGCCCTTGAGACCATCAGCTTCTGCAAATCGCTCTTTGTTCCACACGCCTTCGCGAAGAGCCATAACCTGGTCTGGGATTCGCCTGTCCAACGCGATCAAAAGACCCATCGTCAACTCGGCTACTGCCACAGCGTTTTTGTCGGGGCAGTTCGTCACATAGATGCCTCGAGCTGACGCTGCCTCCAAATTTATGTTCTCGGTGCCAGATCCAGATCGAACAATCAGTTCCAGTTTGTCAGCTTTTGCGATTACATCAGCTGATAGTTTGGTACCTCTAACCAGCAGAATATTCGCTCCGGGGGTATGTTTGGCCAAATCATCCGCTGACAAGTCTGGCCGGTAATCTACTTCATCCACGATGTCACGTAGTTTCCGAACGTTGGTATCAGGCAGTTTGTCAACAATCAGCAATCTCATTCCCGAGCTCTCCTATTCAAGAGTAATAATGTCAGGTCAACATTATTATCTCGTTCTTTTCTAGACTATGAACGGTGAGAGACTTGCCAGACGAAATCGACAGGAGAATCTTGGAGATTCTGAAACGTGACGCCAGGAGTTCGTACCTAGAGATTGGAAAGGCGCTGAGAATGTCTGAGGGAGCTATCCGGAGAAGAGTGAAGAAACTCGTGGAGTCGGGTATCATAAAGAGGTTCACCGTCGATACGGTTCAAGAGGGACCAGCAGCTGTTATGTTGGTGTCTGCCAATCCTTCTATTCCTACATCGCAAATTTCAAAGGCGATGATGAAGATCGAGGGTGTTCAGAAGGTTTTTGAGGTCACGGGAGAATTTGACATTGTTGCACTTCTTTCTGCCTCAGATACCCCGGCCCTGAACAACTGCATAGAAAAGACAAGGACGCTAGATGGAACCAGTCGCACAAATACGATGATGGTACTGAGGTATTGGTGAAGTCGGAGAGTGAGTCTCTTTTCACAGCCTATACAATACTGGCCATCCTTTCGCATGCCTCTCTTATTCTTTCGACGGAGATAGTGAACGCACATCGAATGTATCCTTCTCCGTACTTGCCGAATCCGATTCCGGGTGTCACCATGATACCCCTTTCAAGAAGTCTCCTCGCAAATGCCATTGAATCTGATCCGCAATTCGCCCAAACATAAAATGTAGCCTTAGGTAACTGACACTTCAGTCCCAGAGACCGCAACCCCTCGACCAATACGTTCCGCCTTTCTTGGAACGTTGCAACATTTCTCTTAACGCATTCCGGCGGTCCATTCTCCGTGTAGCTTGTTAACGCTCTGATCGCAGCTCTCTGCACGTATACAGATGGCCCTGAATCAATCTGAGTCTTCACCTGAGTGAGCCCGGATATGACGTTTTCATTTCCAACAGCAAATCCAATTCTGTCTCCTGTCATGTTGAAAGTCTTTGAGCAGGAATGAATCTCTATTCCAATTTCTCTTGAACCCTCAATTTGCATCAGGCTCGGTGGAGAATAACCGTCGAAGGAAATCTCAGAATATGCATTGTCGTAACATAGAATCATGTGATTCCTTTGCGTGAACTCAACCAACTCTTCTAAGAATGATTTTTCGACAGCAGCGGCCGTGGGATTGTTTGGATAGTTTAAGAAAATGATCTTCGCTCCCTGCGCGGTCTTTTTGCCCAGTTCAGGCTTGAAGTTGTTTTCCTCAAGCAGGGGCATTACAACCGGTTCACCATCACATAGTAAGGTTGCACCATTGGTGTAGACCGGATAAGCGGGATCAGGGACAAGTACTTTGTCTCCGGGGTTGATGAAGGCCCTTGCAAGGTTTGCTATTCCCTCTTTTGACCCAATTAGAGCAACAACCTCTTTGTTCGGGTCCAAGTCAACTTTGAATCGCTTCCTGTACCATTCTGCAACGGACTTTCTGAACTCTGGTTCTCCTTGGCTGAACGAGTAGTTGTGATTCTTGGGGTTCGACGCTTCCTCTTTGAGCGTTTCAAGAATGAAGTCCGGTGTATGCAGATCTGGGTCGCCGATGCCAAAAGAGATAAGGTCGACTCCTTGTCGCTTTTTCTCGAGTGCCGCCTTCTCCATTTCACTGAAGAGGTATGGTGGAAGACGTTGAAGTCTCTGAGCCTTTACATAAGCCATTCTAGTCATCTTGAAACAGTTGTCCTTCGAAGACTTTCTCGACTTCGCCTTCCAGAGTGACAGTTTTTCCGAGTTCCACGAATAGAACTCCACCTGACAGATTGACCTGAACTCTGTTTCCAGTCTTGCCGAGTCTGTTCGCGGCTGCTACACTTGCACATGCCCCAGTTCCACATGCCGAGGTCTCTCCGACTCCACGTTCCCATGTTCTCACGGCAATCTCTTGTGAGTTCTGGATCCTGACAAATTCGACGTTTGTTCCCTTTGGGAAACTTGAATGTTTCTCAAGCAAAGGTCCAGTTTCTCGTATAGGATGCGATTCGAGATCTGACACGAACAAGACGCAGTGAGGGTTTCCCATGGAGACGCAGGTAATTCTAAGTTCTTCGTCTCCCACATTGATCGGCTCGTCGATACATTCACCTTCACCGATCATTGGTAGATCTTTGCGTTTGAATGAAGGCATGCCCATATCAGCTCGTACATTGGCAACACTTCTTCCACCTGTGAGAATCACCAATCTCCTGATTCCGGCATTTGTTTCCACGTCGATGGTCTTCTTGTCAACTATTTTGTTATCGTAACAGTACTTAGCGATACATCTCACTCCATTACCACACATCTCAGCTTCGCTTCCATCAGAGTTGAAAATTCTCATCTTGATGTCAGCCGTCTTTGAGTTGCGAACCAACAGTACTCCATCAGCGCCAACAGAGAATCCTCTTCTGCAGAGTCTTTTGGCGAGCTCCTGAATCTCCTTCTCATCTATTCTCTTCTGCCTATCGTCGATAACCACGTAGTCGTTTCCTAGACCATGCATCTTCCAGAATCTCATTCGAAATCGACCGTGCGTGTCCGTTACTTCATAGCTCAATTTAATAGATCTATCTTGAAAAATCGTGTCGGTGAATCTAGACTATTGCAGCCATTCCGCCATTCTCTGACCCTTCAGAAGTGTTTCGAAGTCCTCTCTTTCCCTGACAAGCGTGTACCTACCATTCTTCACCAATATCTCAGCGGGTCTCGGTCTGGAATTGTATTGGGAGCTCATGACGAAACCGTACGCACCTACATTCAACACTGCCAACATGTCTCCTTGTCTGACTTCCTCAAGCCTTCGATCTCTTGCTATGAAGTCTCCAGATTCGCACAATGGACCTACGACATCACACACTCGCCCCGTTCCAGGCCTAGTGGTATTCGCTAGTAGAACTTCATGATATGATCCATACATTGCCGGTCTGATCAGAGTGTTGAAACCTGCATCAATGTTGACGAACTCCTTGAATGGTGTCTTCTTGATAGAGTTGACTCGTGTGATGAGTATACCTGCGTCACTCACAACATATCTTCCAGGTTCGACGCACAGAACTGGTTCTCCAAGTTGATGCTCTGCAAGCTGTTTCTTGAAATCCATGACTAGACGAGATGTTGCCTGTTCGATGTCCAGCTCATGCTCTTCAGGTCTATATGGGACTCCGAAGCCTCCTCCCAAGTCCATGAACTCGAACCCGATTCCAATCTCTTTTGACACGTTTCCAGCAGTAGCGAAGAAGGAGCTCATCGCTTGAGAGTATGGTTCTATGTTCAAGATGCCGGATCCTATGTGCATCTGGATCCCGAATCTTTCTATGCCTGCTTCTTTGGCCATTCTATAGGCCTTGACCACATCCTTCCGCAGCAGGCCAAATTTTGAGTCTCTCGAACCCGTAACACAGTGCTCGTGATGTCCTGCACCAACCTCGGGATTGACTCTTACAGAAACCAAGGATGGATGGCTCATTTTCAGAAGATGTTCCATCTGGGAAAGAGAGTCTACATTGATTGTGACGTTTGACTTCAGAGCGTACTGCATGTCTTCATCGCTGACGCTAACTCCAGTGTAGAGAAGTCTTTCTGGGATGAAACCTGTCTTCAATGCGAGATATAGTTCGCCGGGGGAAACAACGTCAAGATAGGCGCCTTCTTCACGCATAATGGCAAGAACTGAAAGGCCAGTGTTCGCTTTAGCTGCGTAATAGATCCTTACCTTTTCGTATCGGTCGTGGAAGGCTTTGTAGAGTCTGTTGTAGTTCTCACGAATTCGAGTTTCGCTCAAGATAAAGAGGGGCGTCCCAAATTTGGAGGCGAGTTCGACCAACGGAACTTTCTCTAGATTGAGTGCTCCTTCTCTTCTTTCGAGGAGTCCGCTTCGAAATAGTGTTGTGTGGTGCATCTATGCAATCTCCGTTAAGCAAATTCACGTTTGTTATCCTAGAACATCCTGCATGGAATAGACCAGCGGCTTGGACTGCTTGTGCAACCATTCAGCTGCGTGTAGCGCCCCTTGGGCCAACCCGCTTCTTGAGAATGCGATGTGCTCTATTCTGATCATTTCATGTTGACCTGCGATGATGACATCGTGTACTCCTGGAATTCCTCCAGCTCTAACGGAAAGCAACTCCAACTGTCCTTGAAGCCTCTTTGACAAACCTTCTCTTCCGTAGACTCTCTCCGAGTAGCCTCTAATTGACGACAGTATGTCGCCGATCTTCTTCGCGGTTCCGCTTGGCGCATCAGCTTTTCCTGAATGGTGTGCCTCAACCACGCTGAAGTCGTAGCCTTCGGGAAATAGCCTGCAGGTTTCGAGCATCTTGAAGAGTATGTTCACACCGATGGAGAAGTTCGGGGATACAACCGCGGGGACTTTACCCGTCAGAGTCTGGGTAATAGTACGCATTTGTTCCTGTGTAAATCCAGTTGTTCCCATCACGACTTTTTTTCCCATTTGAACTGCTACAGGGATGTTCTCTAGTTCAGCTGATGGGGTCGTGAATGATACATAGATTTCAGCATCTTTGAGGGCTTGACTCAGCTCTTGTTGGGGAACAATTCTAAGCTCTGCAGGTGACAGCCCTAGACTACCAAGAGTCTTACCCGAGTTCTCACTACCTGGGATTGTGACGGCACCAACCACTTCAAAGTGCTTGGTAGCCGCCTCTTTGATGATGGTGCTTCCCATCCGACCGTCGGCGCCTAGGACACATATTCTAATAGGAGTCGTAGCAGAGGTCTCTCCAATATCGATCATTGTGCAGCCTCTCCTGAAGGTCCACATCGAAGAACTTCTCTATTGGTCTAAGAATCTCGGGGCTATTCTTTTGAACAGTTCGCGCCTTGTCGAGTAGGAATTGTACGCCTTTACGTGTCATCTTTCCCAACGGAGCTCTACAACGCCCAGATGGCATGCCCAATATGCTCATCAACGTCTTGCATGGCAGAGGGTTTCTCGCTTTGCAGGGAACCGAACCATACGAAGTACTCTCATCAGTCTTCACGGTAACGGTCTGGAACAGGGGTTTTAAAGCGTCAGCCAATCTGCCGGCCTTGTCGAACTGGCCTTCCATGATGGATTTGCACATCTCTTGCACAGTATTTGGTACAAGATTCGACACGACCGATATGACACCGCAGGCACCTATCTCAGCTGTCGTCATCATCTCGTAAGTTCGATCGTCGTCTCCCGAAAGTATTTCGAAACGATCTCCACATAGTCTGCGTGTCAATTTAGCATTCTCAAAATCTCCTGTAGCCTCTTTCACGGCGTTGACGTTCCCACAAGCGGTATGAAGTATCGCAAGATCTTGAGGCATAAGTTGCGTTCCTGTGCGTCCCGGAATCACATATGGAATGAATTGCATCTCAGGAAAACGTTTCACGATCGGCTCATAGTATTCTCTTCTAATCTCAACCGAACTTGGACCGTTGTAGTAGGGATCTATCAGGAGAGCTGCTTTGGCTCCCAAATCTGAGCTCTTCTTCGTTGCTTCAAAAGCTTCCGCTGTGTTGTTGCTGCCTGTTCCAGCTATGACGAGAAACCTCTCACTGGAATGGTCGATGCTTCGCTGAATTATTGTCACATGTTCCGTCCAACTGAGGGTTGGAGATTCACCTGTAGTTCCAACTGCAACAATCCCGCTCGCTCCTGAATGAATCTGAAAATCCAAAAGCTTGCTTAGTCCTTCATAGTCAACTGTCGAGTCCTTCATTGGCGTGAGTATAGCCGTGTAGCAACCACTAAACATCTAGCATCACACTATTCAGTAACGGATTACGCTACATTATCTACGCTTACTAAAAAGAATTGTGTTGATTTCTACGTATTTGATATCATGATTACGAAAAGCGTCAACTTCCTTTTCCACACAAGTGCTTCTTCAGAAAATAGGCCTCTCTATTGTCGAACATCGTAGCATGCCATATCTATGGGAACGAAAAACGTAATGGTCTCAAAACGAATGTGAGAACCTAGACAAGAAATCCGCTTGCCCTAAGTGAGTCGAGCAAAGCGTTCCTGTTGAAACCGACGACAATCGTTCCGTTGACATCTATGACTGGAACGCTTCTCTGACCAGTTCTATTGACCATTTCTTGAGCCGCAACTGGATCCGCCCCGACATCCACCTCTTTGAAAGGAATCCCAATCAATGCGAGAAAGTCCTTTGCCGCCGTACAATGCAGGCATGTGGAAGTTCCGTACACTGTGACATTCATCCGACTGCGCCTTTTTCGAGCCTTCTGCTCAACATACTAATAAGATTTGTTTGGATCAAAACAATTATTCGATGATACTTCTGAATATGCGCGAATTGTATACAAGCTCTTAATACTCAAGACGCAAATCTCTAATCATGCTCCAAGACCTTGACGCAGTGATGGCCAAACACAGGCTCGATGCCATGATAGTCTATGGCAGCAGCACGTATGGGAATCCTGAACTTCGCTACGTGGTGGGCGCCAATCTCGCGAGGGGTGGGATATTCCTTAAACAAAGAATGAGGGACCCGATTCTCGTCGTAAGTAATATTGACCATGGTCAAGCCTCGAAGGGCATTGTGAATAATGTTGTCACATACTCGAAATATGGTTATGAGAAACTGCTCGCAAAACACGGAAGAGATCTGGCAGCACCTTTGCTCATGGATCGTATTCTAAGAAGTCACAAGATAAAGGGGAAGATCGGGCTGCATGGAAGAAATGATGCGAGTGATCTTCTTAATCTAACAAAGAGTCTTCGAGGATTTGGACATAAGATAACCGGTGAGAGACACCCCACAGCTCTTGAATCCGTTATGGAAACAAAATCACAATCTGAAATTCATAGAATTATGGAGGTTGGGGGAAGGACCGAGAAAGTTGTAGGGAAGACCGCAGATTTCTTGGAGCGTTGTCAGCAAGATGGAGGTCGTTTGACATTTGAAAGACGCAAGCTAACCGTTGGAATGATCAAGGCTGTCACGAGACGTCATCTAGCAGAAGAAAATCTGATTGCTCCCGAAGATTTCATCATAGCTGCTGGATTGAGATCCGCTGATCCTCACTATCCAGGCGAAGATTCTGATCCCGTTGTCGTAGGTCAACCGATCGTTTTTGACATTTTTCCGCAGGATGCCGGTGGCTACTGCTACGACATGACAAGAACCTTCGTCTTTGGAGAACCCTCAACAGAAATTAGGAGAATGTACGAGTCGGTACTGAAAGCTCAGCAAATTGCATTCGATCTTGTGCATGAAGGATGCAAAGTTGAGAAACTGATGAATAGTGTTTGTGATCATTTCTCGAGAGATGGTTTCAAAACGATTCGAGACCTCAACAAAGGCGATCAGGAAGCTGAGAAGACTGGTTTTGTTCATTCGCTTGGACACGGCGTCGGGTTAACGATTGGCGAAAAACCATATCTCTCACTCCATAGTGATGATATCTTGAAGGTTGGACATGTCTTCACGATAGAGCCTGGACTCTACGATGCAAGAGTTGGCGGAGTTAGAGTTGAAGATGTGATTGCGTTGACAGAATCGGGTCCCTTGAATCTGACAAGCTACAAAAAGACTCTACAGATTTGAGACCAATAGGCGGAATTGAATGAATGAACCCTGAACGTCTAGTTTCTTCTGGTGGAGTAGTCTTTCGCATGTCTAGTTCACAGGTTTTCTACCTTCTTCTCGGATTCAAGCGTCGAAACATCTGGTGTCTACCTAAAGGCCTGATTGAACCTGGTGAAAGCGAAATTGATGCGGCCACACGAGAGGTGAGGGAGGAGACCGGTGTGAACAGTCTCAAACTCGTTGATAAGATAGGCGTAATCAGATACCAGTTTGGTTACCGAGACAAGAGATTTGACAAAACCGTTCACTTCTTCCTATTCGAAACTGACCAAGTGGAGACAACGGTCGGGACAGAACATGATATGTATTCTTGGCTACCATACGACAAAGCCGTTCTGGCACTGTCCTATCCAAATGAAAGGGACATATTGGAAAAGGCTAATGAGATGATGAAGGCTCCATCCCCGAACCGAGCTAAGATCGAGGAGTCTTCTCCTCAGGTGAGAGAGACTTAGCCGTCTGGTAGTAAGGCTTGCTGTTACGATCGCATGGACACTTGAACGACTCGCGAAGATGATTGTATATTTCGTTCGTCTCCACTAGTGTTTTCTCGTTCTGTGATGATCCGTAGACCACAAAGTATCTTCCGGATCTTTCGCAACGCATATGCGCCGCCCACAGTTCTCTTGTACCTGCATTTCCGCCGCCTCCGCCGAACATTCCGCCGCCGAACATTGACTGTGATCGCACAGTCGCAGAAAGACGCGTGTATATGGCTCTATGATCGTGTACCTGAAACTCTTTTCGATCGAGGACCTCAAGGTGACTTATCTGCCCATCTTTCTTGATTCTCTGAACGCTCGCTTCAACCTGTTCATCCAGTGAAGGATACTTCTTCTGAACGGTTTCCAGAAGCCCCCATGAAACAAACAGTTTTGTTCCATCAGCAGCCTTGAAAGCTACATCTCCCTTTGCATGTTCTGACTTGGGGTTCAACTCGATCTTCCAAGTATCTGGATATTCCACGTCGAAACCGTAGGCGGCGAAGTGATCGTAATTCATCTTCATATCACGACGACCGCTTAATCAGGTCAACTCCTAATAAAGTCTCGGGTGAAGATCCACTCTGCGCCTTACGAATGACGGAACGCGAACGATCGATTGCAGAAAGGGAACTCATACCAAGCGCAAAATTCTCTTCACTCAACAAAGCTTATCACGGCTAACGCGCAACCACTGATTGGAGAGTGCCAATGGAAGCCTTCGTTCTTTTGCGTGCGAAGGGTGATCATCGAATCCTCATGAAGTCCCTAGCGCGTGAAAGGCATGTTGCGAGAATCTACAACATAACCGGAGACAACGATATCCTAATTGAAGTCAGCTCAAAGAACATAGAAGAGTTGAAGGATGTTCTGAACCGCATAAGACTGACGAAAGACGTGATCAGCGCCACGTCCTACATCGTTCTAGTCAGGTACAAGTAGGCTACGGCACGTAGCTAAGCTCATCCTTTGCTGTAAATACAGTTATGACGGTATGAGTTCTCACAACACCCTCCAACGCCCGGATCTTGGACATGACCAATTGTTGTAGTTCGTCTATGCTATTGGCAACAGCCTCGACGATAAGATCAAAATCTCCAGTCGTACCCCTAACCTTGAGTATCTCACGATTCTTGGCAATCTTTTCAGCCAATTGTTTCTCTTTTCCAGGAGCAGTTGAAACGAACACATAGGCGGAAACATTCTTGCCGTATATCTTGGGATCGACAAGTATGCATTTCCTGTAGGCGTCAACCGCTTTCATTTTCTTAAGACGGTTATGGATGGTTACAGAAGTTGTCCGTAGCTTCGAGGCCATATCCGCATATGTTAGTTCTGGATTCCTGTACAGCATCTGCAGTATCTTGAAATCCATTTCTCCGACTCTCTGACGCCCCAAGGAACTCACACATATTGACTTGATTTCAATTCTTATTTGAATGCTTGGATTCATCTTTTTGAAGTTCTCAGAATAATCTAAGATCTTCTCTGGCAGGAACTAGAAACGACCGAATTCGGACAGATTTTGCAAATCTAGTTGTCGAGGTGTTTTGTTTGAGGATCAGTTCAGAAAGAATCAGGTTTGCTATCTAGTTGATTGCTTTTGTCAGATTTCGGGAATGCAGTTTCCAAGGCCTCACTACTCCCCATGACAAATGGAGTTACCACTGCCTATTTATCGATCAAGATTGTGTATCACATTCAAACCACATTGGAGCTTGATTCAATTGAGGTGCCGCAAATTGGACTACACACAAGAGCCGAACTGGAACACTCCAATAACGGAGCTCCCGACAGAGAGTAAGCGGTTCCATTGCCGCGTGTACGCGAAACTGGAGATTGTCAATCCAACAGGCGTGCACAAAGACAGAGAGAGCGCCATGATTATGCTCGATATGAGAAAGAAAAGCGTGGACGAACTCGCTTGCACAAGTACGGGAAACGCAGCTATTTCAATATCAGCATTTGCATACATGAATCAATTCAGGCCACACATTTTTGTTGGTGATATCTCGGAGGATAAATTGCAGCTGATCAGACTGTTCGAACCAGAAATCCACAAAGTAAGGGGAGCATACTTGGAGGCGTTGGGCGCCATGCTTGAATACGTTAAGGGAACGAGAATCTACAATGCCAGCGCAGGATACTGCCAAGCGAAGCTGGAAGGAAATTCGTACATCGGACAAGAGATCGCTAATGATCTGAATCCCGATTACGTGATTTGTCCAACGAATAATGGCACTCATTTTGTTGGGGTAGGTATGGGAATCAGAAGAGCTGGTTGCGGAGCCAAGATGATAGCCGCCACGGCCCCTCACTCTGCTGTGGCTTCGAGCATAACAGGATTTTATGCTGTGGAACAACCAAAGATCGATCAGACTGTCAAAATGACCGATGGCCAGCTTTGTCAAATTGATGATGATGAGCTTTTGGAATCAACGAGAAGCTTAGCTAAGCAGGGCATCTTTGTCGAACCGGCCTCAGCAGCTTCTGTTGCAGCGCTTCCACACGTCAATCCTGACAAGAACAGTGTTGTGTGCTGTACCGTGACTGGATCTGCCTTCAAGTATCCTATAGCATTGCAGAACTCGCTGAGAACATGCATCTGACACTGCTATGACCACAAGAATTGCATTTAGATGCATAAGACTCTACGAAAACTGGAACAAATATACTCATGGAACGTATTGAATCTGGTGCTATTACCTCACTACCTCTTCCACTTCATTATACCATTTCTGTTTTGTTCCTACTCTGGCCCTCATTTTCCACTTGAATGATTTCGGATGATTCTCGATCGATCCAAGAAGCGAGTCAACATTCTGTATCAACTTCTGTTTCTCTTCTGGTGAAATGACCTCGAATTCCTCGACGCGCTGCCTGATCTTGTTGATGTTTGTTGTGAAAGTGTAGTAGAAACCCCAATCCTCGGATAGCAGTCGAGAAATGTAGTCCGAGTCTATTTTTTCTTTGTCCTTGCTTCCTATGTCATGCTCGATGAGCAGAACGATTGCATCTTTCACATCTTTTTCATTAAGCTTGACTATCTGCATTTTCGCCAACAAATAGTCAGTCAAGGATACAGTCGGGTAATCTATCTCTAGGCGCCCTCTGAAGTCTACGATGTGACACATCTCGAGTCTGTCAAGGAACACATCGGAGATTCTTTTGTTGTTCTTGTCGTAGAAGAATTTTCTGGATCTTAGACCACGATCCATCATCGCACTAAGGTATTGTTTCGTATCATACCCTAGTTCCTCGAAGACTCTGTCGATATCCTCAGACTGTTTCGTGTAGCCGACGAAATCAAGGTCTGTTAACTCTCTCCCTAACGCATTGTGCAGTCTCACATGATTGGGACAATGAATTCGAAGAGCTGCGGCGCCTATGACTCTCAGAGCTACCCCTTTCTGTTTCGCGTAGGCTGTTACCCTCAATGCCTCCTGCACAAAATCAGAGAAAGGCCCCGAACTTGCGCTGACTGGTTGATTCATTAAATTTCGCGCTGATATCTTGAGCATCTGTATTTAAGACTACCTTAGTCAAATGGAGGAAAACAATGAAGTAACAACAGATTCTATGAAAAGTCTTAAATTTTGTAGAGAGACATTTTGTTTGAGGAAATTCTCATGACACAAGACATCTTTGTCAGGAAAGCATCAGGTCTGGTTAGAAGTGTCGGTGCATTCGACGCACTCGTGATGTGCATTCTGATTCCAGGTATATTCTGGCCTTGGGTTTACCAACTCTGGGCGGTTGGTCTCTATGGCCCTGGAGTACATATGCCAACTTCATCGTTGCTTGCTATAGCGATGATGATTCCAAACGCTGTCATGTATGTTATGTTTTCCATTGCCATGCCGAGATCAGGTGGAGACTATATCTGGGTGGGACGTGTACTTCATCCAGCACTCGGCTTCACGGTAAACTGGTACATCACACTGATATTGCTTAGCTGGGCAGGTCCTTTTGCGTCTTGGATAACAGAGTATGGTATCGCCCCAATTTTCTGGACATATGGAACAATGACAGCCAACCCTGCATTCATTGGAATCAGCGACTTCATCTATGTCCCACATGTGAAACTTCTCATTGGAACAGGGATAATCCTGTTGATGGCGATTCTTTCGATTCTGGGATCGAAATGGGAGTTTAGGGCTGAGTGGATCGCTGTAATTCTTGGCTACATTGGGCTGGTCGTCTGGATCGGAGTCATGCTCACAGGTGCTCCAATGTTCGCAGAGCGAATGGCCAGTTTGACAAACGGACAAGTGACATTCCAAGGCATAATTGATGCGGCAAAAGCGGACAACTGGGACGTTGCGGCTGCGCTACCGACTGGCTTGGCGATTACAGGTTTCGCAACAACCTATACGACTCTAAACTTCCTCGGATACACTAACTCAGCTTACATTGCCGGGGAGATCAAGGGGGTTACGAGGTCTCACATAATAGCAATATTCGGAGCGCTCTTCCTCTTCGGCTTCACAGCATTCGCACTCTACATGGTGTATGATGTCACGGTCGGTGCAGTATTCATCAACAGTCTGGCTCACTTAGATATAGCCCGCAACCCATACTACTGGGACCATTTCCCGACTGAACCTCTTGGAAACGTCCTGTCAATATTCGCCACTGACAATCCATTGATCCCTCCATTCCTCTGCATTACGTTCTCTTTCGGCGCCTTCGGAGCAGCTCTTGGATTGTTCCTTTCGAGTGTCAGGAACGTGTTCGCATGGTCTTTCGACAGGGTACTGCCCGCATCACTCTCTCTCGTTGACAAACGTTTCAGGTCGCCCTACGCTGCCATAATCGCGATCTTTGTGATCGCCTTTATCGAGAATGTGCTCTACATTTACACAACCGCTCTCAAATGGTTCCTGTACTCAATGTTGGCTTGGTGGATTGGAATGATAATCGTAGCTATCGCGGGAATAATATTTCCATGGAAGAGAAAAGACATATTCGATAATGCCCCCGAATTTGCCAAGAAGAAAGTGGGCGGAATACCGATAATATCAATAGCTTCAGCAGTCTCGATACCCATATCGATATACATAGCCGCTGCATCTGTGAATCCAGCGATCTACGGAACTATCGACTTGAACTATATCGCAACAACAATCATAACGTTCCTCATTGCTCCAGTTATCTACTACATCTCGTACGCATACTACAAATCTAAGGGAATACCGATCAAACTGGCTCACGAGAGAATCCCAC
>CAYGZB010000011.1:0-14235 GCA_964354325.1 uncultured Candidatus Bathyarchaeia archaeon
AGGCATGAGCATGGAATCTTCTGTCAGCAATGCAAATAGGTTGGACTAACTCGTAGCCGTACAGCAGATTCGGAGTCCACGTGAATTGCAGAATTCAATAGAAACATTTGAGCTTACAAAGCACTTCAAGGGTACCAAAGCGGTAGACCGCCTCAATATGAAAATCAAGCAAGGCGAAATTTTTGGTTTGCTCGGACCGAATGGTGCAGGCAAGACAACCACCATCTCGATGCTCTGCACAATTCTGAAACCGACTGAGGGAACCGCGACAATCAACGGCTATGACATACTGAAAGACCCTCACAACGTCAGAAAATCCATAGGCATAGTGTTCCAAGAACCGAGCGTCGACGACATCCTTACAGGCAGAGAGAATCTACGTCTGCACACCATGTGGTACAGCGTTCCAAGAGAGATACGTGACAAGAGAATTGACGAGGTTCTCCAGCTTGTCGGTCTCGAGAAAAGACAGAACAGCCTTGTGAAGACGTACTCTGGCGGAATGAGGCGACGACTTGAACTTGCACGTGGGTTGCTTCATCTTCCAAAAGTCCTCTTTCTAGATGAGCCAACGTTGGGATTGGATCCACAAACGCGTGAACATATCTGGGAATACATTGAGGACATGTCCAAGCAACGTGAGATGACCATCGTTCTGACAACTCACTACATGGAAGAAGCTGATCGACTCTGCAATAGAATTGCAATAATTGATGAGGGAAGAATTGTTGTTATGGACTCACCCCTGAGCCTGAAGGAGTCTGTCGGAGGAGACATTGTTTGTCTAAAGACTGACCCCGCCAATGTTGAAAGGTTCAGGACGATCGAGTCCGTTAGCAAGATCGAGGCTGATGACAATAACATCGTTCTAACCGTAAGGAATGCGAGTCAGAACCTCAAAGAGATCCTCGATGTCGCAGGTAAGATCGACAGTGTGGAAATCCGATCTGCAAGCTTGAACGATGTTTTTCTCAAGTACACTGGGAAAGAGATCAGAGTGGAGAGTGGTGAAGGCGGATTGTTTGAGAGAGTGATGCGAGCGAGGACATCAAAATGAGCCGATTTGAAGGAATCTACGCCCTCTGGCTAAGAGAGTTCATAGTCTTTACCCGGGAAAGATCGAGAATCGTTACTTCGATCTTCTCGCCCATTCTCTGGTTATTCGCTTTTGGAGTAGGTTTGGGATCATCTATCAAGATTGGAGATCTGAACTATCAGCTGTTCATCTATCCAGGCATTCTAGCCCAGACTATTCTTTTCAGCGGAGTCTTCTATGGAGTCTACATTGTCTGGGACAGGAAGATCGACATACTCAAAGCGGTTCTAGTGGCACCACTCTCTAGAACGTCCATATTCGTCGGCAAAGTTCTTGGAGGATGTACAGATTCTATGATTCAAGCGTTCGTCATGCTCATGATAAGTTTCGCGCTTGGAATCCATCTTACTCCCATTGGCTTTCTGTTTTCCCTTTTGTTCATCTTCTTGCTGGCACTCAGCCTCGTCAGCACCGGCCTGATCATCGGCTCGCTTATGGAAAGTCCCGAAGGCTTCAACATGGTTGTAAGCTTCCTTGTGTTCCCTCTCTTCTTCTTCAGCGGAGCACTCTTTCCACTCGACAACATTCCCTTCTGGCTTTCGATCATAACCTACTTAGACCCCGTAACCTACGGTGTAGACGGCCTAAGAACCGTCATACTTGGTGTTTCACGATTTCCCTTCTATGTAGATCTAGGAGTACTTGCGGCATTTGCGGCAGTAATGTTCACGGTTGGAACTAAGGCGTTTGATCGAATGAAGTAGAGTGCAAAAAGTCTCGGTCTAGCGTGCTTCTTCGCGTAACGATATGGTTATGCTTTCGATGGTTTCTCTTGCTTTTCCAATCCTTTTCTTGGAATCAGCTGCAACGGTTTCATAGACATCCTTGTTCATCTTCCCTGACCTGTATTGAGTCCTGACTTGAGATTCACTTGCTCTCGCAGCGTCGATTTCAGCTTCAGCTTTGTCCAACTTCCCAATCGATTCACCATATCTTCCCGCGAAAGCCCTCAAGTCATTCTTGACCGATGTCAGTGACCTGTTAATCTCTTCCAGTCTCGAGTCGATAGCTTTCTTCCTATGCCTATAATCGTGCTTTGAAACTCCGCCTCTCGTCATGTCTTCTTCTATCTTCTCAGTTTCCAGTCTTAAGTTCATTCGCTCATCGTATAGCCCAATGAATCTTCGAATTGTCTCAACCGGAGCTAAGGATACGGGCACAGTTTTCTTTCCTCTTGAAGCAACAAGAAACACGGCCACGATCGCTTCGACGACGGCCAGCCATGTGATGGGTCTGAATGCTGCCCAGAAGCTCAGGTACTTGTATTTCACATTGAATGTCAGATTGTGAAGCGGAGTCACTCCGTCAATCTCGTAAAGTAGAATGTTCTTGCCGTTCTCAACATAGGTTGAGTTTGGCTGCTGACTACTGTTCTCCACGTTCATCCCTTCATCCATAATTACACGGACGGTCAACTTCTGCACCGTCCAAGACTGGATCGTGAACAAGTCAAATGCCAGATCGTACAGGCCCCACCATGCGAGTTGTTTTACGTGTTCGCGACTAGATAGATGATACTTAAGGGTAAAGACGAAGTTCTCGTCAACTCGGATTGTTCCAATTCGTGGGGAAACCTCGACCCCAAAAGTTGATGAGGTTGTCTCTTCAGATCCCTTCTGATAATCGTCCCACAGTGTTCCGAGAGGATCGTAAGCCATCACTTCATATGCGTCTTTGGGAAGTTGAATGGTAAGAGACGTAATACTAGCCGCCAGATTCCTCAAATCGTACGTATCTGAGACGTGGACGCTTCCATCTGCGTTGAAGCTTATCTCTCTTTCAACAGACCTAACCTTGATAAATTGAACAGAAACTGACGTGAAGTTGAACGACATCAATTGAACTCTATTAGGCTCGAGCGGTTCGAACTTGTGGACTAGAGATGGCATCCCCCCGATCTCTACTTGATTGAAAGTATAGTTTGGTGAAGTGGTAATTGCAGAACCCGTCGGTAACAGGATTGCCACATCGCACATCTCAGCCTCGACTGGAAGGCTTGGAGCGTCAGCGAATTTGTAGATGTAGGTGCCCTGAACATTCTCAATAATATTGTCGACAACCATAACTGAAGTGAAGTTGTACGATGTTGCTGGTTGGATAGGATTTGGAAAACTGAATTTCAACCAATATATCGATGAGCTTGGGGAAGCGTCTTTCTCCACTGCCACGCCATTTCCATATTGATCGTGAGATGAAATATACTTGAGATCGCCCCCGTATTCCCTGGGAAGCCCCATCATGACTTGAGCGACCGATTCAGTTCCAATATTCTTGACCGTGACTGTATCATTGATGGCGACTACACCCCACTCGTTCACGAATGCTCTACGGTACACGGTCAAACTATAGGATTCGGCTGGGCTTGAATAGATCGGAGCCACCATAGCTGCTATGAGGATTACTAGAATTGGTATCACCAGTAGTCTTCGCAAGTTCTGCCCACCGGTCTGAAAGTTTGCCTACAGTACATTACGAGGTCTATTTATCTATTCTCCACTTTCAAAACTTTCTGCCAAGCAGCGTCTCCCAATCTTTGGGAGTTGTCTTGATTTTTTTCGCTGGCACTCCAACATAGACGGTTCTATCGGGAACGTTGTGGGTTACCACTGAACCCGCTCCAACTACCGCCATCTTTCCTACACGTACTCCTGGCAGAAGAGTTGTGTTTCCACCTATCGCGGAACCCTCTCCGACAACTGGTCCCGCAAGCTTTGTTTTCTTAAGCATCATGTACTTGTCATTTAGGAGAACAGATCTTGGACCAAGGAAAACACGGTTTCCAACCTTTGACTGCCTGGAGATGTATACCCCAGTTTGGATGGACACATCGCTTCCAATCCTGCACTCCCCGTCAATGATGACCCCTGTCCCAATCAGTGATCGTTCTCCAATGGTTACTTTCTCTCTTACCATCACATTGTGTCCAAACTCGACATGTGATCCTACCTTAACCGACGAATAGATCACGCATGCTTGTCTAATCGTGCAGTCGTTGCCAATCTCAACACTTCGACCCTGAGCGACTGAGTGCATCTCGCCGCCCACCAATAATCTTCTCAACTCTCTTCTGTCAAAGTGACCGATTGTACAGTTGGGTCCGACATAGACACGGTCTCCAATCTTTGCGTTCCCTTGAATTGTTACGTTGGCATCTATCCAAACGTCATCTCCGATTGTGACCCTACCAAGGATTCTAGATCCAAACCCTATTCGACAATTGTTGCCCATTCTCACTTGTGCAGAAATGCAGGCGCTCGGGTCTATCCTGCAATCGGTTTCTATTATGGAAGTGGATCTTGGACCCAAGACTTCAATCATCCTTGACGTGATCTGAAACAATGTTTGACCTGAAATACTCAGTCTCCGCTAGCAGGGAATGGAGCAACAGACCGGTCTGAGTTTCTCGTTTCACTCTTCTAGTGTGACGCCGCACTTGAAACAGAACTTTACATCCACGGGATTCTTTGCCTTGCAGTTTGGACAGGTTCTCTCGACCACTGGAACAACATCAAGATCCTGAACTGACTTAATGAGAACTACGTCGCCTATCTTCTCTATCTTGTCAAAGGAGAGGAACCCCTCCTGTATCCTTCCTTTCTCCACCGCCTGTTCAACGATCAAGGCAACCTTTCCATCCAACGAATAGGCAAGATCCTTCACCATGCCAACTTTCTTGGCCTCAGACTCTATGACTTCTTTCCCGATAATTTCCTCTCGCCTGTGAAACTTCGCCAATTTACGCACCCTTTGTCCAACCATCTTGATAGTTTCGCTCCAAATTATTAAAAGATACGCCAACCCACTGAGTCTCACCCATCAAAACGAACCCAAGGCTAGAGCAAAATCGGTTAAAGCCTCAGTTAGCAGAAGCGCACCAACACCATAACGGATAAATCACGCCATAAGGCAACAGGTTTCCAATCTATTTCATGATTCGGAGGCATTCTGTTGGCAAAAGGTCATCCGTATCTTCCAACCGGTGTAGAATCAATAGAAAAAGCAATGATGGCGGATATTGGAATCAACAGTATCGATGATCTCTTCAAGGACATACCAGACTCTGTTCGATTGAAGAGAAAGCTGAAACTGCCAGATACCATGTCCGAGTACGAAGTGAGAAACAGAATCCGGAAACTGCTTGAGACCAACGTTTCCGGACAGGATATCCCCGTCTTTCTGGGAGGAGGAACCTGGCCTCACTACGTTCCTGCCGTGGTTGAAGAGATAGTAAACCGTTCAGAGTTTCTGACCACTTACACACCTTACCAAGCTGAAGCTTCACAGGGTATACTTCAAGCATTGTTCGAGTACCAGAGCATGATGTGTGAATTAACCGCGATGGAGATCTCAAACTGCTCCCTCTATGATTGGTCAAGTGCGGTTGGAGAAGCCGCAAGGGCAGCAGTCAGAGTGAATCACAGAAACGAAATCATCTATACACACTACATTCATCCTGAGAGATTGATGACATTGAGGACCTACACGGAACCAGCAGACATCAAGGCGATTGAGGTTCAACAAGACAAGAAGACTGGCCAAGTGGTCTTGGAGGATCTAAAGAAGAAACTAAGCGACAAGACTTCAGCCGTCTACATCGAGATGCCCTCATACTTGGGCTTCCTCGAAGAAAGCATGGACGAGATCTCAGACCTGACCCATAAGAATGGCTCCATGCTTATTGTAGGAGTTGATCCAATTTCTCTCGGTATACTGAAACCTCCAGGCGAATATGGAGCCGACATAGTTGTTGGTGAAGGCCAACCACTGGGAAACGCCGTGAACTATGGCGGTCCGCTGTTAGGCATCTACGCATGCAACGGTGACAAACTGCTTAGGCAGATGCCAGGACGAGTTATGGGAATGACGACAACAACAGATGGAAAACAAAGGGCCTACTGCATGGCTCTCTCAACCAGAGAACAGCACATTAGACGCGAGAAAGCCACCTCGAACATCTGTAGCAACGAGGCTCTACTAGCGGCCGCTGCAGCCGTCTATATGTCGCTCCTCGGACCAGGTGGAATCAAAGACCTGGGAACCACAGTGGTAACCAAGTCACATTATGCGATGAAAAGGCTAAGTCAGATACGCGGAATCAAGGCGCCAGCCTTTGAGGCTTCTCACTTCAAAGAGTTCGTGGTGAATTTTGACCAAACCAAGATTAGAGCGAAAGAGATCCACAAGAGGCTTCTGAAACAGGGAGTTCATGGTGGAAAGATCCTAAGAAATGAATTTCCAGAACTCGGCGAGTCAGCACTATACTGTGTCACCGAAGTCCACTCAAAGAGCGACATCGACAAACTGGCCGCTGGAATGAGAAGAGCATTGAGAGGTTAAGAACATGCCATATCACCAAGCAAGATGGAACGAACAGACGATCTTCGAAAGATCATCACCAGGAAAAGTTGGACACCTAGTTCCGAAACCTGACGCAGAAGAGACAAAGGTCGCAGGAGCCGTTTCTACACTTATTCCAAAGAAGCTCTTGAGAGACAAACCTCCACTTCTGCCAGAGGTATCAGAAATTGAAGTCATCAGGCACTATACTCGTCTTTCACAGCAGACCTACGGTGTTACCTTGGGGATTTATCCTCTTGGAAGCTGCACGATGAAGTACAATCCCAAGATCTGCGACTTTGTGACCGCGACACACAAGCTTCAGAGTCTTCACCCATACCAGGACGAGACAACAGTTCAAGGCATACTCAAGATACTGTACGATCTTTCACAATACATAGCTGAGATAACGGGAATGAGTGGGGTCTCGCTTCAGCCCGCCGCAGGAGCACATGGAGAACTGGCGGGAACTATGATCATACGAGCCTACCACAAATACAAAGGCGAACTAGAAAAACGCAAAGACATAATCGTTCCGGATTCAGCTCATGGAACGAATCCTTCAAGCAGCGCCATGGCAGGATTCAACGTTGTCGTGATACCCTCCAAGCCAGATGATGGTACTGTAGACATTGAGGCTTTGAAATCTGCCGTGGGGCCTCAGACTGCGGGACTGATGGTGACAAACCCAAACACCATCGGGGTCTTTGAGAAGAATATTTTCGAAATCTCGAAAATTATTCACGATGCTGGAGGACTCGTGTATTACGATGGTGCTAACGCAAATGCTATTCTCGGAAAAACAAGACCTGGAGACATGGGCTTTGACATTGTCCACCTTAACACTCATAAGACCTTGGCTTCGCCTCACGGTGGTGGAGGACCTGGCGCAGGCCCGATAGGCGTCGTGAAAAGCCTAGAGAAATTCCTTCCAGTTCCAACTATCGAATACGACGGAAAGAAATACCATCTCAACTATGACAAGCCTCGCACGATTGGAAAGATGAAAGGATTCTACGGAAACGTTTCAGTTCTCCTCAGAAACTATGCGTACATACTGACCATGGGCGCCGAAGGCCTGAAGAGAGTGGCTGAACTCTCAACTCTAAACGCCAACTACATCTGCAGAAAAGTCCTGAAAGCCAAAGGCTACACGTTACCCTTCGGACCTGAAAATCCAAGGAAACACGAGTGTGCAATCAGTGCGGAAGAGATGTCGAAAGAGACTGGTGTCAGAGCCCTCAACGTTGCCAAGAGTCTACTTGACGATGGACTACACGCGCCAACGAACTATTTTCCACTCATAGTGCATGAAGCCTTGATGATCGAACCAACAGAATCAGAGAGCAAGGAAGAACTTGACAGATTCATCAACTCCATGATACGTATTAGTCAACAAGCGTACAGCACACCTGAAAAAGTGCTCAGCGCCCCACAAAACACCACGGTCACAAAGATCGACGAAGTCAAAGCGTCACATCCCAAGACCCTATGCCTCAACTGGAAGTCCTACAAGCCTCCTTCAACAGATTCTCAGTGAACTCTGTGATTCCGGAACTTCCTCACGTCAGATGAAGAAGAAATGTGAGGAAGCATAATGAAAGTAGTAGTGAAGTACTTCGCTTCGGTCAGAGAGATCGCCGGCAAGAGAGAAGAATCGATTGAGGTTGAAGACAGCTGCACCGTAGCCGATATGCTCGAAGTTCTATCAAACAGATATGGAGCGAAGTTTGTAGAGTATGTCTTCGACGAAAAAACTGGTGCCCCCAGAGATCATCTTCAGTTCCTTATAGACGGCAAGAGTGCCACATCACTCCAAGGTCTGAAAACAAAGCTCACAAACGGATGCCAGTTCGTGGTCATTCCCCCAGTTGGGGGAGGATAAGAAAACAGTCGTATAGTGAGAGCATTAAGTCCAGATGGTCGATTCCAAGAGAGTCTACGTAGAGAATTACGGATGCACTTCAAACAGACACGACCTAGAAATAATGCTTGGTCTACTGAACCAGGCCGGTCATAGAATTGTGAAGAACCCTTCAGATGCTGATATCCTAATCATAAACACTTGTGCAGTCAAAGAAGCCACCCAGAATCGAATGCTTCACCGGATCATCTCAATGCCAAAGAAACCACTAATCATCTCCGGTTGCCTGCCAAAAATAGACCTTAAAGCCATAGAACATGTTGCCCCCGACTATCACGCCGTACTGGATCCCCAGTCAATCACACGAATCACATCAATAGTAGATCAAGCAAACAGAAGCAAGGGCAACATACAGTGTTTTTCAGACAAGCCCCCCATCAAAACAGCATTACCGAAGATCCGACTCAACCCGTTCATAGAAGTCATTCAGATCGCCGAAGGATGCCTCGGATACTGTTCCTACTGTTGCACCAGATTCGCAAGAGGATCACTCCATTCATTCCCTAAGGAGACGATAGTGAGACGAGCGACCGGCGCGATCGCTGAAGGTGTCAAAGAGGTGTGGTTGACCGCTCAAGATACAGGAGCCTATGGAAAAGACCTCGGCACAAATCTGGTTGACTTGCTGCAAGACATTGTGCAAATCGATGGCGATTTTAGGATCCGACTTGGAATGATGAATCCAAACTTCGCAATGACTATCACAGACAGCCTCTGCCAGATTTTCGAAAGTGAGAAGATCTTCAAGTTCCTACACATTCCAGTTCAATCAGGCTCAAACAGAGTCCTCAAAGACATGAAACGCCAATACCAAGCAGAGGAATTTATGGACCTGATCAAGATTCTGCGTTCCAATATTCCCAACCTCACGCTATCCACAGACATCATCGTCGGCTACCCAACAGAGACGAATGATGACTTTCAATCAACCCTCAACCTCGTTGACAGAACCAGACCAGACGTCACTAATATCTCGAAATACGGGCCACGTCCAAAGACATTATCGGTCGACCTAGACCCACTTTCCAAAGAAATCGTGAGTGAACGATCCAAAGTCATCACAACAATCTGCTCAAGGATTAGCCTGGAAAGAAATCAACAAATGATCGGAAAAAACCAACTAGTGGTCATTGCAGAAGCAACTCGGAAAAAGAAACCTGTTGGGAGAACGAACAACTACAAAAGAGTCATACTCAAGGAGGACGCCAAGATTGGAACCAAAACCTGGGTTCTTATCTCCAAAGCCCATCAGCGTTACCTTGAAGGCAACGTCACAAACCCTCAATCCACCTGATTCTCACGCACGTTCAACGCCGCCATCAATAGTGTTCATTATATATAAGGTCTCAGACCAGAATAGACAGAAGATTGTCATTGTCAAGAACTTGCGTTGGCTTTCTCTTATATAATTCTCATATATAGTAATACCATTGTATGATTATATGATTACCAATTCGTATATAGACTCTAGCGACTCTATTCCTGTACATCCCGTACCGTTACCGATTGTATTCTCAAGTGATGCAATATGATGACTCAGACCTCACCCGCGACCCATCGTGGTTTCGAGAGTGTAGTATGCTGTGATCTGCTGACAGCCACGCTGTCAAAGGTAGTCATTGTTGGAGTAGGTGGTGCAGGGAATAACCTAGTGAATAAGCTAATGGAGACTGGCGCAACAAGAGCAGAGTGCGTAGCTGTCAATACGGATCGCAGGCATCTGGATGCGATTCACGCTCATCAGAAGTTGCTTGTTGGAACAGAAGTTGCTCAGGGCATAGGAGCCTGTGGCGACCCCGAGATTGGAAGAAAAGCCGTTGAAGAATCTCTCGAGAAGCTAGCTCCAGTCTTCTGGAATATGGACGCCGCCTTCATAGTCGCAGGTATGGGTGGAGGCACCGGCACCGGGGCTGCCCCCCTAATTGCGAAGATGGCTCAGGAGAGCGGAGCCGTCGTAACGGGCATTCTGACTATGCCGTTTGAAAACGAGAAACGAGAACGAATGTTCGCCCTGCAAGGACTTGAATCCATGAGCAGAACCTGTCACACCACAGTAGTTGTCGACAACAACAGACCAATTGAAGCCATGCCAGGACTAGTCTCAGATTCCGCTCTACCGATGGCCGACGACATTCTAGTCAGTGTGTTGAAAGGACTCTCAGATACCCTTTCCACACCTAGCTATGTGAGAACAGATGTCTCCGATGTGAAGAATGTCTTGCGCAATGGTGGAATAGCCTTGGCGGGCATCGGCGAATCAAATTCAATGTTCAGAGTCGAAGAAGCCGTAAGGAACGCCCTCCAGTCCCCCTTTCTGGAAGTTGATCACAAGAGGGCTACGGGCGCTCTTGTATTCGTCACAGGCGATTCCTCGATGTCAAATTCTGAAGCGGCACGTGTTGCAGAGGTGGTTGAGGAGATACTACCCACACAGGCTTCAGTCACATGGGGTGCACGAGTAGACCCATCGATGGATTCCAGATTACGAGTAACGCTTGTCCTGACTGGAATGGACTACTGGCAACAATATGTTGGAGGATATAGAAAGATGCCTTTTGGAATCTACAATATGGAACCAGAAGTTGGAAAAGATCAAAATCTGGACATAGAACTTGATCTAGATCAACTCGAGTCGGATTAGGGGTTTTTCTACTCCCCTGAATACGTTTCAAGTTCTAAACGAAAAAGTTTTATTATGTCCGGTCAAGAGCTGTGAGATTCAGCACTGACCGGAGTCTGGAAGTTTGGGATTAGTCAATTGGGCCAGGAGAAAAAGTCCCTGGCTGGTACACTTCAACACGGGTGGCTGCAACGCCTGCGATATTGAAGTTCTCGCAGCACTAATGCCTCGCTACGACCTAGAACGATTTGGCGCTATCCTAAAGGGTAGCCCAAGACATGCAGACGTTCTGGTTGTAACGGGCCCCGTGAATATGCAAATCAGAGATAGAATCATCAGAATCTACGAGCAGATGGCATCCCCGAAATTCGTTGTTTCAGTTGGCAACTGCTGCAACAGTTCCGGTGTGTACAGAGGGGCCTATCAAGTCTACCCTGGACTGGACTCAGTCATCCCGGTAGACGCGTACATCTATGGTTGCCCTCCAAAACCCGAGGCTATCATCAACGGAGTGGCTGCTCTATTGGGAAAGATAAAGGAGATGGGGCAGACGCCGAAAGAAACCTCCCCCCAGGTGACCGCATAACATGTCAGATGGTTTTCAGATAATTGTGGGACCTCAACATCCAGCTCTCAAAGAACCAGAGAGTTTCACATTCACGGTCGATGGAGAGAATGTTGTAAAGGCCGAGGTTCGAATAGGATACGCACATAAAGGTATTGAGAAACTAGCTGAAACGAAGACTTACATCCAGAACATTCCACTTGTGGAACGAATCTGTGGTATATGCAACGTCGCCCACACGCTCTGCTACTGCCAGAATGTTGAATACCTCTATGGAAAAGAGATTCCAAGACGCGCCGAATACCTCAGAGTCATAATAGAAGAGCTCAACAGAATCCACAGCCACCTTCTATGGGTTGGCGTCGCCGGACACGAGGTCGGATTTGACACGTTGTTCATGCTTGTATGGAGAGACCGCGAAGTCGTGATGGATCTCATAGAAGCGATGACTGGCAACAGGGTTTCAACCGCACTTATGACTGTGGGAGGAGTCAGAAGGGACGTGACTCCGGAGCTGGAACAGAAATTGCGGAAAGGCATGGACATACTTGAGGAACGAACAAAATATTATAGGAAGGTTGTATTGGACGAAAGATCACTGCTGCAACGACTGATTGGTGTGGGAAGATTAACACCCGCGGAAGTTGTCGAACATTCAGCGGTTGGACCAACCGCTCGTGCTTCAGGAATCAAATCGGACGTTCGAAGTGATGATCCGTACGCCGCCCACGACGAAGTCCCGTTCAATGTCATTTCTTATGACTCATGCGACTTGTTTGGTAGAACCGTCGTCAGAGTGGACGAAACGTTTGAAGCAATAAATCAGGTTCGATATTGTCTCGATCATATGCCGGACGGCCCGATCAGAATGAGGCTGCCAAATACACCACCGCGAGGAGAAGCTGTGAGCCGTGTTGAAGCACCTAGAGGCGAAGACATACACTACGTCAGGTCGAACGGAACGGATAAACCGGAAAGATACAAGATCCGAGCACCCACTCTGGGAAACCTCTCGGCCCTTGTGGAGATGTTGACCTCGAAAGGAGACTATCAAGTGAGGATCGCGGACATACCTGTGATCCTGGCTGGAATAGATCCGTGCATGTGTTGCATGGACAGATCCGTTCGTTTCGTGGAGCCATCAAAAGACAGAGAATGGATGTTGGACTGGGAACAGCTGAAGCAGTACTCAAGGAGGAACTGAAGTTATGGCCATGACACCTGAAGTCTACAGAAACCTGTTCAAAAAGAGAGCCACTATTCTATACCCGTTCAAAGAAAGAGAACTCATCCCTATTCCAAAGGGACTTAGAGGCAAACCATCATTTGACCTTCAGAAGTGCATAGGCTGCAGCATGTGCTTCCGCGTATGCCCATCAGAGACTATTGAGATGATTGATGATGAAGAAGGGAAAAGACCGAAGAGGCCGATCTTTCGAATCGACCGTTGTACGTTCTGTGCACAATGCGAAGACGTTTGCCCAACTCATGCTGTAGTTATGTCCAACAACTTTGAACTGGCGGGTTTCGATCGAAAGCAGATGCTTCTCAAATAGATAGAAGAATCACTAGTATTTTTTTTCTGGAGAAGTGTAAGCTTAGTTTGCGTGAGAGATGTAGGGAGCTTCCCTTTTCTTCTTCTTCAGAGATATCTCTCTTACGATTGACAAGCCTTCTGCGAGAGGTTTTGTCTCAATGACGTTCTTCTCGATTGCACTGGCAACAAGTTTTTCTCCGATTTCAGTTCGAACCAGTAGTGTGCACCATCCGTCTGGAGCACCATTTGCGCCGACCGAGATGTCAGCGAGTTCAGATGTGAAATCATTGCACTTGCTACATGCACTCAGCACGTATGGTTCTATTTCTTTGCCTGAGCATTCGGCCACCGTCTTCCCACCTTTGTAGACTTTGTAGGAGTCACCTGCAGCGTCCAGGCGCATCTTTGTGATCGTCTGCAAGTCCAGATTCTTCTGTGCTTTCAAATAATCGAGAGCCAACTTGCCATACCGATAGCTGTTATTGCAGAACAGTCCAATCGCCAAAATCACAGACTCACCGTATTTGTGAGGACCCTGTGGAGACGTTAGTATCCTTCTCAAACCTTGAATCTGACATGGAAGTCCCACAAACGCTAATTTCGATTCTGGATGTCCAACCCACGCGTCCGCCACTCCATTCAAAGATCCACTCGTTGTGACTTTCGTCCCGGCGGAGGCAAGCAGTTGATCGCGACTCTCAATCAGGGTGGGGGTAGGTTTCCAAGGGGTTTCCACACTCTTTGTGGCACCTACCGCACAATTGACTAGACCTGTTTCCAAAGCGTGAGCGAGGAGCGAAGTGACAACCCCTCCGTCTTGGGCAACGTTCAAGATCTGCTCGTTGCTGGATCGCCCGACGTACGATGCCCGAACAATTCCCAAATCACTCTCGTTCGATGATCTCGTGCGACCAAAGACTCTGGTCTCAACGTCATCGATTGGCAGCTTTACCCTCGGACAAGAGTAGTAGCACATCTGACACAGGACACACATACCCTTGATGGTCGGCTTCTCTTCGTCAGTTGGAATAATAACGTTCACGGGACACGCAGCCATGCAAGCCCCACAGAACGTACAGAGATCACTTTGCACGACTTCCTTGAGTAAGGTTCCGAAGATTTTCGGAGGTTGCTTAGACAATTATTGAACACCTTT
>CAYGZB010000012.1:0-4736 GCA_964354325.1 uncultured Candidatus Bathyarchaeia archaeon
GCCTTCTCCGAGGCGTACCGCGTGGTCGAGCGCAATGTGAACGCGGGCCGGCCCACCGCGATCGACGACTACGGCCTCGAGGGACCCGACGAGTTCTTCGCGGTCGTCGCCGAACACTTCTTCCAAACGCCGCACGCGCTGGCGCGGGAGCACCCGAATCTGTACGGGGAGCTGGAACAGTATTTCCGCCAGGATCCGGCATCATGGACCGCTGATCTGAGTTCTGATCCATGAGTCAAATTCAGGACTTTCTATCTCGTATCTGACTCTGACAGCGGGTTGTGGGAACCCGATCAATTTCTTTAGGTTGATCGGTGTCCCAACAATCACTAGGTCACATTCTATACGTTTGATCGTTTCGCGTAGATCTTTAACCTGCGAATGTCCGTATCCAGTGGCGGGTAGAACCCGCGCCAAGTGAGGATAGTCTTCGTAGATCTTCCTGACAGAGCCAACAGCGTAGGGTCTAGGATCAACCATCTCTCCGGCTCCGTACTTCGACGCTGCAAGCGCGCCGACACTTGAACTCATCTTGCCGTGTGTAACGGTTGGGCCATCCTCAACTACTAAGACGCGCTTATCTCTAATCAATTCAGAGTTTTCAACGGAAATTGATGATGATACTTTGAATACTATTGCCTTCTCGTTGATCCTTCGTAGGTTCTTTTCAGTCGTCCTAACATCATCAGCACGAGCTGAGTCTACTTTGTTTATGACTACAGCGTCGGCCATCCTCACGTTTACCTCGCTTGGATAGTATAGCAATTCGTCGCCCGCTCGATGAGGATCTGCCACCACGATATGAATCGTGGGTGCGTAGAATGGAATATCATTGTTTCCTCCATCCCAGATAATCATGTCAACATCCTTCTCCGCCTTCGTCAAAATCATTCCGTAGTCTACCCCACTGTAAACAGTATTTCCAGCTTCAATGTGAGGTTCATACTCTTCTCTCTCTTCTATGGTACAATCGTTCTTGTCGAGGTCATTACATGTGGAAAACTTCTGCACGATCTGTTTGCTTAATTGTCCATACGGCATTGGATGACGAACAACCGAGAACTTCCTTCCAAGATTCTTAGCTGCAAAACAGATTCTCCGTGTTACCGTACTTTTTCCGGCACCAGTCCTGACCGCGCAGACCGAAATAACTGGGAGTTTTGATTTCAACATTGTCGCATTTCGGTTCATGAGTCTGAAATCTGCACCAGATTCCACAACCACAGAAGCTTTGTGCATTATGTCAAGATACGAAAGGTCGCTGTAGGCCAAAACCACTTCGTCAACATGTCTATCTTCAATTATCCCAGAAAGATCATCTTCCAGACAGATTGGAATTCCATCCGGGTAGATTGAGCCAGAAAGGACCGCGGGATAGACTCTTCTTCCGATTCCTGGAATCTGTGCCGCTGTGAAGGCTACGACTTCAAAATCCTTGTTGTCTCGGTAGAACACGTTGAAATTGTGAAAGTCTCTCCCGGCCGCCCCCATTATGACGACTTTTCTTCTTTCAGTCAACGTCAGAAACACCAGCCGACTGTTCACTAGACTCTTGACAATCTTCTACAACACTAACACTTTATCATTCTTTAGTCAAATCGGACCCGAATGTGATACCGACGAACATGTTATATCTCAAGACTCCTAAGCCAAAGCCAGCGTCATTGAAGGATCGACAGGCCGGAGGTATCTTGATGGTGGGCACCGAATCTAGGATTAATGTTCGATTTATGATAGAGCAACTGGGAGAAGCACAGGGGGAATTTGCCAGGTTCCTCTCTCCTAGAACTGTTGATGGACTTCTGCGAAGACTCCCCCTGGATGGGAGGGCTGCCCTGTGGAAAGAGGAAGTCTACTTCAAAGTTGCCTTTCAGGCGGGACCAGAGAAGCCTAGACCCAAAGTCGAGACAGGCACAATTGCTTTTTGGCCCATCGGGTCAGCTATCTGCATATTCCACGGAAAGACTCAACCCTACAGCCCAGTCAACGTCCTAGGCAGCGTGACGAGTAACCTAGAATTGTTCAGGAACGTGAAAGAGGGACAGCGAATATCCGTAGTGAAAGCCTAGAAATACTAAGCTCATTTTGGTTCAATTCTCTTTTTCTACAAACGATGTTGTGATTATCACAAGCTTATCAGAACCAGGTGATCTCACGTGGACGTAACGGTCTGAGCTCTATGCTGAGTGAAGAAGCTTGTCGCCTACCAGGCGTAATAGAAAGAACAAAAATCTTGAAGGTTAGGCCGCTACAGCTTGGTAGATTTTCAGTCGGGCATTTCCGCCCACCGGTTGGACCAGCCTCTTTCTCTCCAACTCTTCGAGCATATCCTTAGCTACACTGATTCTCACGTTGAACTGTGATGCGAGGGCATATGGGGTTATCGCGCCCATCTTCGAAAGCTCCGTTAGGAATCGACTGTCGCCTACGTCTGGAGCTGTGATTCCTCTAACCTTCTTCTCTGCGATGGTTTTTGCCTTGGATTTCTTTGAAGCCGGCTCAACTTTCTTCGTTTCCATTTGTTGTTGCTTGTCCATCTGCGCCAAATTCTTCTTCTTTGCTCCACCCATGAACGTCACCTTCGAGTCCCTAGGAAAACTAGCTCCATAAAAACGTTTCACATGAAAAATATGGAACCCTCTGATCAAATTCTGAAAATTCGTTGTGACGCGACATACGAGGGTTCAGAATGTTTGATCGAAACGAAGCTACCCACGACTGCAGCGAAAGTTCTTAATCTGCTCCAAGCAGATCTGGATGTTACATTCTTTGTGGAGATACTCTGGATGAAGCTGGTGACTGTGAAGCTTCCTGAGGCTTTGCTTGAGGGTCTCGACGAATTGATAAAAGCTGGTATGTATCAGAGTCGAAGTGCAGCTATTAGGTCTGCAGTTAGGGATCTTTTGAAGAGAGAACTTTGGCGCACTGAGACGCCTTAACCTTCCTATCTTTCTCTTTTTCCTTGTATGAATTCCTCGACCCATTGTTTGGCCACGCTGTACGGCGCCTGTTCCGGTGGATGCTTGAATGCGTAAGCGGAGATACTTGTCAGTGGCCCACTGATTTTTCGATCGATTCCCAGCTTGATTGCCCTAATGGCGTCGATGACAACTCCACCACTATTTGGAGCATCCCAAATGTCCAGCTTAACATCAATGTTAACTGGACTATCGCCGAAGTATCGGCCATTAATCCAAATGTAACAGATCTTCTTGTTCTGGAGGAAATTCACATAGTCGCTCGGCCCGATACGAAGAGGCACTTTGTAAGGCACCATGGCTTGTACTGCACTGGTCTTGCTGACTCTCTTTGATTCGAGGCGCGCTTCCTCCAACATATTGAGGAAGTCGGTGTCTCCTCCAATATTCAACTGGTAGCTCTTGTCAATCTTGACTCCTCTGTCAACCAGCATCTTCACCAAAGACTTGTGTAGAACTGTTGCTCCGATCTGACTCATGACATCGTCTCCCGCGACTGGGATCCCCGCTGCTGCGAACTTCTTCTGCCACTTCTCATCGGATGCGACGAATACTGGCATGCAGTTTACGAATGCGCATCCAGCATCTATTGCTTGATCAGCATACCATCTCACGGCGTCTTCGCTTCCCACCGGGAGATATGATACAAGTACGTCAGCGTTCATTGCTTTCAGTTCATCACTAACGTTGACTGGGGCACTGTCTGTTGTGTTAATTATCGGTTTGACATATTTCCCAATTCCGTCCATGACGGGGCCAGATCTGACTTCTACTCCCTGAAATGGAACTTCGGCGAATCTTCTTGTATTGTTGGGTGGCACAAATATTGCCTCGCTCAGGTCTTTTCCAACCTTTGACTTGTCAACATCGAAAGCACCGACAAATCTCAAATCACGTGGATAGTAGCCTCCGAAGTTGACGTGCATTAGCCCTGGAACTGACTCTTCACTTTCAATTGTTCTATAGAAATGAACACCTTGAATGAGAGCGGAAGCACAATTTCCGACACCTGCTATTGCAACCCTGATTTCTGTCATAGATTTCACCAATTCACTCTTTCAAATTGCACAGGATTCTTCGCCCTACAGAGAATAGTACTATAGATATCATTTTCGATTTTGGCGCCCGGACATCCTAGTACTGGACCCCCTTGGTCGTAACCATTTCTGAGGGGTGCTTCACGTCGACAACCATGTTCACGAAATCTGCTGCATCAATTAGTTCGCGAGGTGCCAACCTTCCCGTTAAGACTATGTCAGTCTCTTTCGGCAGGTCCTTGATAAGATCAAGCATGTCTTGCATATTGACCAGAGCCCCCGCCAAAACCAGATTGATTTCATCCAGGATCAAGAGATTTGGCTTCTTCTTCAGAACTGTCTTTGCCAGTTCAAGTCCTTTTCTGGCTTCCTCATAGTCTATAGGTCTCAGATTCTTGGGATCAACAAACTCTGATGTGCCAAACTGGTAAATCTCGTACTCTGGACCAAGTCGATTGCGTATCTTGTATTCTCCCACGTCTTTTCTTCCTTTGAGGAACTGAATCATTACAACTTTGTTTCCGTGTCCCACAGATCGCAACGCGAGACCAAGTGCGTTTGTGGTTTTTCCTGCTCCATCACCGGTGTAGAGATATACGTAGCCCACGTGAAATCACATGGACATGGGTTGGTTCACTGCATTACAAACGCCTTTGGCGGCGTCTCGCGGGTTCTTTGATTTGAATATGCTTCGTCCAACGATCAGGTAAGTTGCCCCGGC
>CAYGZB010000012.1:4836-14196 GCA_964354325.1 uncultured Candidatus Bathyarchaeia archaeon
TTTCTCTGGCGAGATTGAAGAGTGGTTCGAGACCACCTTTCCAACCAACAAATGGGCTGGCGATAATAGCGTCGAATCCCACTTTGAAGTAGTTTCGGGCAATCGCTTCGTTCGTGTGTCCCACGTCATTTACTTTGGCATCCATTATTGTGGGAATCCTGAGTCGGTGAGCCTCCTTGACAAGAGTCTGAACGTTTGGGTATAGTCCTAACGGTAGAACAAGTTGTCTGTTCACTTTGACGGCGCAAATGTAGTCTTGGACCGAGCGAAGTATCTTGATCGCTCGAGTAAGCAGTCTCTCTTCATGGTTCTCCAAGTCTAAGGCTAGTACAATCTTCGATCCTTTTTCGCGGGCGCTCTTCTCAATCAGTTCTGAAAATACCATGAAGATACTCTCTGCACTGTTTCGAAGCTTCTAATCCACAACTAACTCTACCTGTCTCTCTTCCCCTCAATGAACGCTTTCATCCAAATACTGGCTTCTTCCGGAGTTGTGGGCTTGGGCGGAATCTTGAATCCGTACGCGCTGAGACTTACAAGTGGGCCTGATACGCCACGATCTAGAGCTATCTTCATTCCACGGATCACATCTATCACGGTGGAACTGCTAGCGGGGCCGTCGAAGAGATTGAGTCGAATATCAATTGTGAACGGAATGTCTGCGAAGTACTTCCCCTTTATCCAGAAGTGACTCGTTCTGGAGTTTTCCATGAAGTCGACATAATCCGATGAGCCCGCGACCAAGGGGAAAGAGTATGGAACTACTGACATAACTGATTGGCTTTTGACTTTCCTTTTTATTTCCGCTCTTTCGCGTTCCAAGGCGTTTAGCGACTCGGTTCCTCCGCCAATGTCCAACTGATAACTCTCATCTATGACTATACCCCTTCGAACCAGCATCTCCAATACTGTCTTGTGCAGTATTGTAGATCCCAATTGGTCCATTATGTCGTCTCCCGCGACCGGCACACCTCCCTTCTCAAACTTGTCTTGCCAATCAGCTGAACTGGCGATCGCTGCAGGAGTGGCATTCAAGAAACCACACTTCGCCTCAACTGCAGATCTCGCGTAATACTCGGAAGCCTTGTTTGCTCCTGTTGGAAGGAAACTGACCACCAAATCAGAATCAGTCTGTTCAAAAACCTTCTTTGCATCGACCGGACCCGAATCATCAATTGAGACTCTCGAACTGGCAAACACCCCCACTCCGTCCAGCACTTCGCCCTTTACGACTTTCACCCCGGTCTCGGGGACATCAGAGAATCTTGGAGCGTTGTTCGGTTCGGAAAATATTGCTTCTGAGAGATCCTTGCCAACCTTCCTTGCATCAACATCAAGAGCTGCAACGAACTCAATGTCATCAACCCCGTATCCGCCAACAAGGATATTTGACATAACGGATTTCTTCTGATGATACTTGTTTGAACTGGCATGATAGCGTACACCTTGGACAAGGGATGAACAGCAATTGCCCACACCAACTATGGCAACTCGAATCTTTCCCAATCATGTCTACCTCAGGTTCGCCTACTAACCCAATGATCCATTTTAAAAACTTGAGGAAACCGCCGAACACCGCTTGATTTCTGAGCCTATTCGTTCCTCTAGCAGCCAATGCCTATGGTTTGGGTTACAGAGGCGACTAGATTCCGAACCGGAAAACTCAAAACGTGAGATTGTATGCTCAATATGTGGTAATCACGATTGAGTTATGTTTTCAAGAATGTTCTAGTGGCGGTTGCCAGCGTAAGAGAACCAGATACCGGTCAAAAACAGGAGGTTCTTGAGTCCGCTAGACAAAAAATAATCGACTTGGCTTGTGAACTAGCCGTAGCTTTGAAGGCTAGAATGACCTTCGTTCACGTAGTAACGTTGCCAGCTGTTGTTGAACCGGGTTTTCCCATGGACCCAACACCATTCCAACAGGCCGGAGAGAGAGTGCTTGAAAGAACCAAAAGGATGGCGACAGAGAAGGGTGTTGAAGCAGATACGATTCTTGAGACAACATTTGGCAACGCAGCGCAGAAGATTCTGAAAGTCGCAGAGGAAAAGCAATTCGACTTGATCATTGTCGGCGCTAGGGGTCAGAGCAGACTCAGAAACCTACTGGTCGGCAGCGTTTGCGATTCTGTTTTTCGAATGGCAAAAGTGCCGGTCCTGGTAGTTCGATGAAGTGTCGTTAGGTTCAGGACTTGATGTTCGCCCGGCTACGGGAAGATGGGCATATCTTTTACGTCAATGATCTTGGCGTAGAAGTACTTGGCGTCCACGGTATTGTTTGAAAACGTGATGTCTTCGCCCTTGGGCTTGCTTGAAATGTACTTTATGAAAGGCGCTTTCGGCGCCTCATCCAATCTGACGTAGAAGAATACTGGAAGCGCGTCGGCTTCGTAGTAGTGTTCAAACGGTATACATGTACCTAAGACGTGTTTCTTCTCTCGGATGAAATGCCACAGCGGGAATACGGTCCCTTCGCGAATGGAAAGCGGAATCAGTATTCTCATGATTGAGTTGATGCTCTCAACCTCTGCAAGCATCGGCTTTGGAACAGACGGATACTCGCCTTTCAGGCATTCTTCGAAAGCTGCTGGAGTCTCCTTCACGTCTATGAATGAACCGTACTTGTACTTTGGGTCATCCGCGTCATCGGTGAAAATCCATTCTTCACCTTTCGGAGCGTCACTTCTGTACGCCAAGAACGCTTTCGGTTTGCCATCATGGACCACATATGCGAGTAGAGGAATGTCCCCGTTCCAGTACATGTAGGCTGTGAATAGGCCGAGTATGTGTTTGCCGTCCTTAGAGAGGTTCCATAGAAGCTGTGAGCCATCTGTTAACCCCAAAGCGAGTCTAGCGAAATTCTGTAGGTTATGTACTTCGACTGGAACTGGTGGTTTGATGATATTCATGCGATCTTGACTCCAGAATCTTATCAACGTACTTTGGACGTCAATTAATAAGTTTCCGCTTAGAGACGAATGAAGCCTCATCGCGGTAGGATCAATTTGTTCGAGAATAGCAGTAAAGTTCCTTTTGTCATGAGAGAATGGTCACATCATCCGGTCTTCGCAGACGCTGCTGCACGTTAGCTGAACATGTCAAGTTCAGGTGGCCTTATCAGATCTTTCGCAGATCCATCGCCTTTGGGATATGAATACCCTCTGATTATCGCCACGGGAATCCTGTCAGTCTTGTTCATCACGAGCTCTGCTGTTGACGCCAGTTCGTCGGCGACAGCCATCATTGTTACATTGAGAGTACGGTTGTACATGTCTTTGATCCCACGGTAGTCTTTCAAGGGTTTCATTCCAACCACACCTATTGCGACGTTCACGTAACCGAGTCTCCACGGTCTTCCAAAAGTGTCAGAGATTATTATGGCGACATTTCGTTTCGTCAATTCATAGATTCGATCACGAATCAGAAGAGCGGACTTGTCAGGGTCTTCAGGCAGCAAAACCACATTTGATTTTCCTGGAACGTTAGATCTGTCTACGCCCGCGTTGGCACAGATGAAGCCATGTTTTGTTTGGGTTATCAGGTGCGACTTCTGCATCCTAACCATTCTGCTTGTTTCCCTAAGAATCACTTCGACATGTCTGGGGCTTCGTCGCGTCGATTGCGCAACTTCCCGCGCAAAATCAGAAGGGTTGATTTCTTTCAGATCAACCACTCTTCCTTCAGACTTTGAGACAATCTTCTGTGCAATCACCACGACATCTTCTTCTCTCAGGTCCTCACCCTGTCTTGAAGCGCACTGAACAATCTCTCTGCCTACATCATCTCCTTCTTTGATAGCAGGCAGATTCCTCAACCCAATTACAGTTATCAAAATCGACTCAACCTAAGCTCAATTGTGAATTGGAAGCTCCACACAGAGTAGACTATATTTCTTATAAGCTTAGGATCTCAAATCAGTTGTCCCCAAGGAACGATTCCAGTTTCTTCGTTCCAGCTAGTTCCTGAAAGTCAGTTCCCAACGCGTCCAACACCTGTTCAAATGTTGACTCCAAGTATTCGATGTACTTTCCAGTGTCAACCTCCTCAACGGTCGCCAGCTGAACAGGTTTTACCCCAGATTCGCCCAATACTTTTACAAAGGAGATTAGGTCGCCGGCTCTTACCTCAGTCCCGTGATCTGACAAGATCTCTGCAGCTTTGACGTGTTGTGGAGTTGTCTTTGTGTAGTCGCTGGGTGACTTGCTGATCATCACATTGAATGCAAGGTCTTCAAGTTTGAAACGCCTATCCCTTAGCATCAGGTAGCAGTTCTTGACGATGCCCTTTATCTTCGTCTTTGCCTCTTCAAATTCTTCTGTCGACTGGACCTTACTCAGAATCTCAATCATTTCATAGAAGACACGCTTTAGAAACTCTGGGATATGCCTCTTCTTCCCCGTTAGACCTTTGATATCTACTGAACCGTCCGGAAGAACCCCGAGATAGTTCTTTTTTCTAGAACTCAACACAAGATATCGGTATCTCTTGTCAACCTCAAGTTCCATTTTCAAGAAAGTCTTGGACCAGTCTATCAACTCGTTGAGTTGTTCAGGCGATGGGTTTCCAAGAAAGATTGAATCTGTATCTCCATACACGACATTCATACCTGTGGAGTGAGCCTTCTCTATGGTGCTGGTTATCGCGTATCTTCCAATTGCAGCTGTGGCTTCAGCGACCGGCGGACAGTAGAGCGCGAACCGGTCCGAGCCGAAGACACCGTAAGATGCGTTTAGTATTACTTTCAACGCGTTCTGAATTACGTTGTAGAGGCTCCTTACATCATCGGACAATGTCTTGTCTTTTGACCGGGGTTTGTACCAGTTTACTCGCAGGTCTCTCAGCGACCCTATAAGCAGACTTTCGAGTGCCCGATTCTTCTTGCAGACCCAGTGAGGAGTGCCGGGAACCTTGTTGTCCTTGCATGCTGCATCTTTGTGCGGGCAGCGTATTGTCTCGTACCCTAGGTTCCATACTTTTATTATTGACGGGTATAGTGAAGCGAAGTCGAGAACTGCGACACTGAAGTGTATTCCCGGAGTGGGTTCGACGACTATGGCGCCCTTGTACTTTTTTCCTTTGATTACAGCTTCTGTTGAGGTTGTACCTTTTAACGCGATTATGTCGTCGGCTCTTGGAATTAGAAAGTTTCTCCGTCTGTGCTCGTTGTAGAGTGTGCTTCTTATCCAGTTTGAGACACCTTGTCGTGAAACGTCCTCAAACGACATGAAACTTATTCTCGAAAGTGCTGCGATCAGTTTCATTACAAGGTCTTCTTTGAATTCTGTGAGGCTTAGAGTGATTTCCGCGTCTCTCAAGCAGTAGGATGCTAGCTCTCCATACGAGAGTTCCGACACGCTCTTCTCGATCGGTATCTTTCCGGCTCCCAACAAAGCTGTTCCAATTTCGTCTAGTGTGTTCTCTCTGTATTTTTGGCCGAAGGCATAGATCTGAATCGACCTGTTGAAGAAGAACTTGTAGAGGTCGATGTGAATTCCATTCTTCGTTGTGGCGGTCTCTCTACCCATCTCAACTGGGATTTGTTGTCTGTTGAAGGCTTTCAGTTGAGCTCTGTTCCAGAGGTATCTGAGGTCAAAATCGTCTCCATTGAACGTTATGATGATTGGATATGATGAAATTGCTACGAACAGACTAGAAATAAGGTCCTCTTCCTTCTCAAAGTAGTGAATCTCAGCGTCCTTGGGCAGTTTCTCTTCGTCTTCATTGACACCGAATCTCTTCAGAAGAAAGACCTGTTTTTTTCCTTTGGAATCTGCGAGACTGACGCATATGATAGGTTGTTCAGCCATGGATGGATCGGGCATTCTGGTGGCTATGTCTTGGGCCACTTCTATGTCCAGACTGGCTCTGTAGAATTCGGGGACTGGACACTCAAGCAGTCGTATCCACTCAAGTGCCAGCCTTCGGTAATCTTCCGATTCCTTGCCCAGAAGACTCTCAACAGCGTGAACCATGTCGCTTGGAAGCTTGTGGTCGACTCGGACAAGCTTGCCTTTTTTGACTTGATATGGCATCCCAGGGCAGATTGATCTGTCGTAGATGTAGTTCTCTACGTATTTGATGTCTGCTTCCCAAGCTTTTACCATGTCTCTTATGGAGCCGTATGCTCTGCCGCCGATTGCCAAAGGATCCTTTGCCACAATCCTGACCAACTGGATTTCTTCGTCCCGAAGCGCATCATATTTCTTGACTTGTTCAAACCTTTCAAACCCCAAGTGTCTTACAATTGACTGATTGGCTTCTAGAGCGCTGATCGGGTCCTGTGCTAGGCAGTAGGGTTTGTGTCCGGTATCGTCGTACCAAAGAAATATTCGATGAAGCTTCGGTTCGTAGAGTTTTAGAAAGGCTTGACGTTTTTCACCATCATAACCGACTCCCACTATGTACGATTCTGGCAGATTCTCAGGAGTCTCCAGCAAGCTTTCCAGCTTGCGTATCTCCCGCACAATCGATGGTGCAGACTCAGGGACTGATCCGGTATTCAAGAAGTCCTCGAGTTTCTTCGACACTCAGCAACTACCCAGAGAGCCATTACATCTTACTATGATAAGAGTTGTTCCAAGACAGTTTGAAAACAAACTGAAGAAGCATATGATACCTATAATACGAGAGTGCGAGAACTCTAGAAGACGTTACCCCAAAACAGGAGACGGCACAGTATTTGTCATTGTGGGATGCGGTAGCTGTGGCGGTTGAAGCGCTCAGCTGGATCGAGGTTGAAGGGCTGAACGAACGGCAGGCCGTCCTGAGAGCTTCAAACCAGCTCTCCATGAAAGACCCACAATCACTTCGACTGTCTCATATGATGGTTCTTGAGTGCACACGCAGACAGAATCAACTTGACAAGTTGCTTTCACTCGCTGATCCTTCTCTAACATATCAATCATCGAAGGCAGGTCCACGTAGTTTTGCACGAATCTACACGTACTGGACTAAGGTTAGAAAATCTGGTTGGGACGAGACCCTTGCCTTGCTTAAAGCTGGAAGAAAGGTTCTTGGCTGGCAGGAACTTGCTCCACTTGAAGTGACATTTGGAAGAATGCTGGGATTCCAACTCGCGGATGCAATAACTGACAGCTCAGAGAATGAAGAAATCGCCCTTGAGACATTTCACGAAGACTGGTTTGTTGATTACTGCCTCAGAGTCTTTGGCAGAAGAAAAGCATTAGAGATTTTGCGCGCAAACATGTTGGCGCCACCTCCTTACGTGCGCATAAACTCGCTTGTTGAAGAAGAGTCGAAGACACTCAAGGATCTGGACCGAGTTGGCGTTGAGTTGAAGAAGGTCCGGGGGATGAAGTACGTGTATCGAGTGTTAAAGTCAGGCGGCGGGCTTTCGGCATCTGAGTCATCGAGAAACGGGAAGATCCAGATCCAAGACAAGTCAAGCTGTCTGACAGTATTGGCGGCTAAACCGAAACCGGGCGAGGTTGTATTTGATGTCTGTGCGGCGCCTGGAACAAAGACCAGTTTCCTAGCTCAGTTGATGCGTAATCGAGGAGGAATCTACGCGTTCGATCTATCGTGGAAGAGGATGGAGTTTTGGAAGAGAGAGATGAAGCGGATGAATGTGAACGTGGCACATCCTGTGTTGGCTGATGCGCGTCAGACTCTTCCGATCAAAGCTCAAGCTGATCTCGTCGTACTGGATCCACCATGCAGCAACAGTGGAACATTCGGTAAGACTCCATCTGGAAAGTGGAGAACCAGGCCATCTGATTTTGACAGGTTCTCAAAGATTCAACTAGATATGTTGCGTGCATGCGGAGACAGTGTGAAACCTGGAGGAAGACTGGTCTACTCTACATGCAGTATATCATTGGAAGAGAACGAGGAAGTTGTTGAAACGTTTCTCAGGCTTGACCCCAGGTTCAGATTGACTGATGTGGACCCGGACATAGGAGAGGAGGGTATGCGTGGCCTAACCCAATGTAGACGACTTTACCCGCATCTCGATGAATCGAATGGATATTTCGTAGCGGTAATGAGTAGAGAAATCTACTAAGCTTGGACTCCAGTGGCTCCTCTGGACTTCTCGATCGCGCATAATGCCTCAAAGATTACTCTTGCTCCCAAGGCTGCTGTAATGCCAGTGTCGTAGTGGGGAGTTATCTCAACAAGATCCAATCCGGCGATTCGATCATCACAGATCGCACTTACCATTGTGAGCACGGTGTCAGGCGCGAGACCGTCGGCTTCAGGGTTGCCAACTGCTGGTGCATACGCTGGGTCGAAAACGTCGATATCAACTGTGAGATATGTTTTCTTGAAACCGACAATTCCAGACTTGAGTCTCTCAACAGCCTGATTTATGCCCATTCTCCGGATATCGTTCACGTTAAACATGGTGACACCTTGCTTCTTTGCGGTGTTGAGTTCATCTTTTGAAACTGCCCTGGTCCCCACGTAGAATATGTTCTTGGGTGGCATGATGTCGGTAGCTCTTTTCATGAAGGTTGCATGTGAGTATTCTTCATCCATGTATTGGTCTCTAAGATCGAGATGTGCATCGAAATCTATTACGGCCACATCTTTTGAAAGAGCTTTGATCGCGCCTAGCGTGATCAGGTGTTCGCCCCCAAGCAAGATGGGAACCTTGTTTGCGTTAACTAGATCTTTGACAACCAGTCTTGTCCTTTCGACTAAGTCGGCTGGATTCGACACAAGATGAAGGTCGCCCAGATCTGCTATCGCGATGTCTTCTAGGTCGATGTGGGAGCGAAGACTGTAAGTCTCTATGTTTAGTGATGCTTCTCTCAAGGCCGCGGGTCCAAATCTTGAACCTGATCGATAGGAACTTGTCATATCGTATGGTATGCCGATTACCACGTAGCGGGATTCTTCGAAGCTTTTCGCGAATCCAGAGAATGATGTGGGCGGCGAAACGTATAGACTTAGGTTGGGTCCAAGTGTCAAAATCTCACGAACTGGTAAGAGTAGATTTACAGTTTAGAACGGCTGTTAGGTAGATAAATAAAGCTGAGCATTGAATCAATTGGTCTGATTCAATTGGAGCCCTAAAGCTTTAAACTATGAATCAGGGTAACTTGGGCGTTCACGGTGCTGATAAGAAATATGCAAGGTTCAACTGAGTTGCGAATTGCTGCAATATTCTATATCCTTTTGGGAATATACACGCTGGCCTTTCCAGTAGCTTTCGATCCCGCAGCCTACCCGTTCTACATAATTGGAGTTCTTTCAATAGTCGCGGGTGCTGGAGCGATTCTCGTGAAGAAATGGGGGTTGTGGATTGCTGTCTTGCTTTTCCCAGTTATGCTGGTGCTGTCGATTGTCACACTCTACTACTCGGCAAGTGTTGTGGGATTCTATCCAGATTGGCAG
>CAYGZB010000013.1:0-10586 GCA_964354325.1 uncultured Candidatus Bathyarchaeia archaeon
GGAAATCCACCGCAGAAGGTGAAAGACTTCAAAGCAAAGATCAGAGAAGCCGACGCTATTCTAATCGTAACCCCTGAGTACAACTACTCAGTTTCTGGCGTATTGAAGAATGCAATTGATTCTGCGTCTAGGCCCTATGGCGACAACGCATTCGATGGCAAGCCAGTGGGCATCATGGGTGCTTCAATAGGTAACGTAGGTACCGCCAGGGCCCAGTACCACCTTCGCCAATCACTGGTCTTTCTGAATATGTTTCCCCTCAATCAGCCCGAAGTCATGATCACCTTTGCCCAAGACAAGTTCGACGAAAACGGAAACGTAAAAGATGAAAGCACAAAGGAGAAGATAGGCGAACTTCTGCAGGCTCTGGTAAAATGGACCGCCAGGCTGCAGTCACCTTCAGAATAGTTTGGCTCTCAGACTGAATACGATTTAGCAAAAAGTCCGGAATCCAAGCATCTGTACCAAATTCACTGTGTTAAGTCGGTTTGTATCGGAGAGTTGCTGCAATTCCACCGAAAGATCCTCGAAGCATAACACCTTCTTCGGTTTCGACTGAAACAATTTCTATCTTGGCTCCCGCCTTGTCGCCCAGCTCAATCAACTCGTCCAATAGGTCATCTCTCTTTTCTATCACAAGTGTGTTGTTGGAACATTTTGGGCATCGCACATCAGCCATGCTTTGTTCATATGTCATAAGTTCGTGAGTTGCCATCAGTCTGTCTTCTACGTATCCACAGGAACTGCACTTGGTTTCAACATGAACAACATTCACTTTTTCAGAGAGCAAAAGCGTATCTACGATTCCAAGTTTGAGATACTTCCTGACCTCTGTCTCTCCGTACACGCCTTGTCCCGTGTCATGACCAATCTGAAAGAGGAAGTTCTGAACAGCTCTCTTTTCATCACTATACCGTACCCCGCGCAAGATTTCCGGACTCTTCGCGACAACCTCTTCCACCCCGTTGGCTCCCACATATGATGTGTCAACTACTCCGATTATCTTCTGTTTCAGAATGTAGTTGAGGTATTCTCCTTCAGAGAACTCGTACTTGGTTGCACCGGGACCTCCGATAATAATACCTCGTAGGTCAGGTATCTGAGAGAAGATACCATTTGCATGCGATCCAACTCGTTTGAAGTACTCGTTCAGTTCCTGTTCTCTGATTCTCTCGAAACGTCTGGCCGATTGTCCTCCTGTCTTATGTTTTCCTCCAACTCCTGAATGATACTCTTTCAAGACTTCCATTCGTCTTCCGTGAAGTGTCGCAAGAACCGAATCATTTGAATCGACTACAAGTATGCCGTAGGTCTCTTTTTCTCGCATAATTTCTAGGAGAGGTTCCGTGTGGAACCTGTTGTCGCACCGGTAAAAATAGACGTGTATCGGTTCTGGAGGTTCAAGAGCGTACATCTCCATCTTTTCGCTACCAATGCCGTTCTGAGGGATCGCGCCACAGAAGATTACCAACCCGTTTTTGGGAGGATTTTTGAAGAGCTTCAGTCTCTGGCTGACACGTTCTATTGAGTCCTGAACATTCTTTCTGGTTGTCCGGGACTTGATGTTTGACGCGGTGCCGTACTCTTGTCGAAGGTTGTTCATGACCTCGTGTATCTTTTTGTTTGGGGGCACATAGATTGAGATGAGCTCAGTACCCCGCCCCTCCTTCGACGCCAATAGGTCAAGAATGCGTTTTATCTTGAACCTTGGAACGGAATCAGATGACGACACTTAGAATTGTTCTCCTGAAGCAGTGGGCTAACGAAAGAGCGAGTTATATAAGCTCACTGCCAAGTGATAGTGATTTCAGGTGTGATCGATGAAGATTGCGGTCAAGCTAGGTGGATTCTCTTTCCCGCTGGAATTGGGTGTGGAAGAGATCAAGAAGTACGGAGGATTGTTTTCTGAACTGAAGCGAAAGGGAAACCAACTCATCGTCGTCACTGGTGGAGGAAAAAATGCGAGAAGATACATTGAGGCCGCAAGAAAGCTCGGGGCGAGTGAAGCGGTCTGCGATCAGATTGGAATATTGGTTACGAGGCTCAACGCAAGACTACTGATCACATCAATGGGCGACGACGCTTACCCAAAAGTTCCAGAAACTATCGAAGACCTCAGACTCTACTTTGAATCTGGAAAAGTCATTGTCATGGGAGGACTGCAACCAGGACATTCCACAAACGCCGTAACAGCTTTGGCGGCAGAATCCATTGGAGCCTCTGTTCTGGTCAATTTGACAAATGTTGACGGTGTGTATACTGCAGATCCAAAGAAAGATCCTAAAGCCAAGAAGTTTGATGAAATCTCGACAGACAAGCTCTTGAGTTTGATTTCAGGCGAAGAGATGACGGCCGGAAGTTACGAACTACTCGATCCAGTTTCGGTTAGGATCATAGAAAGATCGCATATCCCGACATGGATTGTGTCAGGAGAAGACCCAGAAAACATCCTGAAGATACTCAAAGGTAAGCATGTGGGTACGAAGATTACGAGCCGGCCCAAGAAGTGAATGATCACGAGGTTAAGTCAACTTTTTCAATCCAAAGCACAAGTAAGGCTTATCGAGCATCTTCTCACAAACAGCGAACGTCTTTTCAATCAATCGACACTTTCGCAGTTCCTCAGAGTCTCGCCTACAACCGTGGCCCGAGTTGTCAAGCCTTTGGTCGACGAAGGCATAGTTCTTTTCGAACGATACGATAGAGGAATGAAGGTCTTCTGTCTAAACCAAGATAACGAAAAAACAAAGCTTCTCATGGACTTCCATGAAAGACTTCAAAGAATATGAAGACTGTTTGGACGAAACTGGAATCTGAGACCGTCTATTTCCCTTGTCGGACTGCCGTTGTCACTTCGATGCTCTCTTCGGCGATGACCTTAAACTTCTCTGCGAGGGATTCGCAGATCAACGAACACACTCTATACTGTCGTAGGTTATAGTTGATCCTCAGCTGTTCGAGTGCTTCGACAATCTTGTCTTCTTCTTCAGCATTCATTCATGTCTCGCCAGACGCCGGACAAGTTATTAGGGATGCTTATAAAACTTTGACGCCCGCAATAGATTGCAGCTGTGACGGCTTGCATAGATACGTCTAGGAATCGAGTGAGAACATTTGAGAATAGTCCAGAAGGATTTGAAACATGGTTCAATAAAGCTCGTGACAAACTCTCTTGACGATCTATGGGCGCTTTACAATGTTATAGAAAAAGGCGATCTCGTTCATGCCCGAACGACCCGCGAGGTGAAAACCGAAGGCGTTGGACGCCCTTCAAGCAAAAGGATGGCTGTCTCTATGTGGCTTCTGGCAGAGAAGGTTCTCTTCGACAAAGAGATGAGTCGTCTAAGAATTCATGGGAAGGTCAAGGAAGCCCCAGAGGACCTAAACATACAAGGAACATACCACACCATTAGCGTGCAGTCAGACGATCAACTGACAATAGCAAAGGGACACTGGTATGACTATCAGCTAGAAAGGCTCGAAAGGGCGCAAACTAGAGAAGATCCGATCATAGTGGTTGCGATAGATTCAGATGAAAGTTGCATATCAGCCGTGAGAACGTACGGTATAGATGTGAAAGTTGAGATTAGATCTAAGCTTCCTGGAAAACGTGAACCTCAGAAGAGAGAAGAAGCTCTTGAAAGATACTTCACCGAAGTCTGTAAGGCACTGGAAAGAACCATCACCGGAAAGACAGGGACGATTGTAATTGTCGGACCCGCGCTCACAAAAGAGGGACTCTTCAAGCACCTGAAGAATGATTTCCCGAACACTGCAGAACGTGTCGTTTCAGTGAAGAGTGTCAGCTCGGGAGGTGTGTCAGGCGTGTACGAGGCACTTCGATGCGGCTTGATCGGAAGCATCGCTAAACACGCTCGAATTGCAAAAGAGACTGAGGTTGTGGAGGAGGTTTTCGCGAGGCTTGGCGCCTCCAGAGGAGATGTATCATACGGCTTTTCTGAAGTTGAGAGTGACGCAAGTTCAGGTGCAGTCGAAACCCTTCTGATCTCACATCAGACACTCAGGGATGAAGATGAGGAGGGAAGGAAGAGGATTGAGCAAATCATGAGAAACGTGGAAAGCAGAAACGGCAGAGTGCATCTGATAAGCGCCGAGCATGAGGGAGGAAAGAAACTCGTTTCGATCGGTGGAATGGCGGCGCTTCTGCGTTACTCAAAGCATTGATCTGATCCAAATTCCACAAACGATTTCGCGACTACGAGAGCGTTGTAATATGGAGAAGAAACGTGGAGCTGAAAAACCCTCAAGAATATGGGATCAAGTGCAGAGCAGATACGATGAGGCACACTGGGACTTGTTGCGGAGCCTGAGAAACAGAAGTCTGGAAGTAATGAATGCACTTGAGAAAGGACAGATCAGGTCGATAGTTCACGGCAGCGTTGCAAGGGGAGATGTTGACTCCTACAGCGACATTGACGTAGTCATACCATATGTTGTTCCCTCTCACCGAGTTGAGGTCCTGCTGGGCATCGATGGGTTTGAGCTCTACTCTAGAAGAATAGCTCAAGCTACCCCTAGTCACGCTCCTAAAGCGCACATCTATCTGGATTCACAAGAGAGGGTCTCCGTTACCTTTCCGCTCCTGGGTCTACGTTCACTTGAATTGGATTTCTTCAAGTTTGGCGGCGTAGTCGATACTGAATTGCTGAAGAAAGAAACCAGGGTTCCTGGATGCACTAAGAAGCTGACCTTGATCGAACCAACTCCAGAGGGCCATGTTGAATCACCAGTTCTAGGCTGTGAAGCTCAGGTAGCTAAGAAAGTTGGCGTGAGTGTCGACATAGTGAAGGAGAGAATCAGAGTACTGACTAGGAGAGACCGAATAGGTAGAACTGGAATCTTTCAACTAACTGAACTGGGCAAAGATGACACATTCGAAGGCGTAATGAAGAAACTTGTGGATACGAATCCCGCGATAAGAAGAATCCACCTGTCCAGAACGAAGTAGAATAGAACTCCTAGGAATCGTTACAAAAATATTCGGAAACGTTTATGCGGTAGGTGGTATCTCTGTCGGAGGAAATTCGATGGACAATATCACAGCCATAGCGATATTTGCCTCTGCCTGGTTTGGACTGTTCGCCGTGCTTAGAGTATTCAAGACAGAACGATGGGGAATTATCGCCAAACCATTCTACTTGATGTACAAAACGACCGCACTGAACAGGTTCATAGAGAGAATTGCTCAGAAACGAAGATTCTGTTGGTTGGTCGCATGGAACATTTCATCAGCCCTAGCTGTAGGACAGATCATCTTCATTTTCTACAGTCTATCGAAAAATGCGTATCTCTTCTTGCAGAAACCTGACCAAGCTTCTCAAGTCACGATTCTCGTTCCCGGTTTGACGATCAGCTTGGAAAGCCTCCCCTACGTGCTCGTCTCCTTGATCGTTGTAATTGTCACCCATGAATTTGCTCACGGAATCGCAAGTCTGGCAGAAAGAATCCCACTGAAATCATCAGGAGTATTTCTGGCGCTGGTACTGCCAGGCGCCTTTGTTGAAATTGACGAGGAACAACTTGAGAAATCGAGACCAAGTACAAAGCTGAGAATCTTCTCAGCGGGTGCCTCAACGAACATAGCCGTTGGAATGCTCGTTCTTCTTCTCCTCGCAAACTTCACCCTAACAATCAGTCCCCTCTATCATCCTCAATCTTCAGGAGTCATAATCACTGAACTCGTTCCCGGAGGCGCAGCAGAAAATGTTGGAATCAAGAAATGGGATACAATTTTTAACCTAAATGGAACCCCGGTCAGAGGTGTTGAAGAACTCAGACAGTACATGGACGATGCAGTGCCAAATAGTACACTCACTGTTACAACGGGACGCGGAGATTTCACGATAAGAACCCAAGCCAACCCCCAATATCCAACTAAGGCGCTGATCGGTATTGTTCCCTTTGACTACTTCGCGCCCAAGGCTCAAGCGCTACCAAAAGACATTCCCTACCGGGTCTACATGACCGAGAACTGGATGAACATGATCCTCATTAACGTTGGTCTAGTGAATATGCTTCCCGTAGGGCCTCTCGACGGCGGCAAGTTCACTGATACAGTTCTAAAGACACTGAAGATCAAGAAAGCAAAGGAGATCGGAACCGCGATAACAGCCGCTTGCATAATCATACTTGGACTCAACCTTCTCCTTTCATTTCTCCGGTTCGGCCTAGGAAAGGTCTAGAAGGATTCCATTATTGGACTGTAGCATCTGCAAGCAGACCGACGCCTTCTACTTTAGAGAATACGAAGGAATAGCTTTCTGTCATCAATGCTTCAAGAAAAATTTTGAGAATAGAGTTCACAGAACAATTTCGAGATATCACATGCTCGATCATGATCATCACATCGCTGTTGCTCTGTCCGGAGGCAAAGACAGCATTACACTTCTCAGAATACTCCGCAAGATTGAAAAGCGATTTCCAAAGTCCCGAATTACAGCTGTCACAGTCGATGAAGGGATTGAGGGATACCGGGACGAGGCGATCAATATTGCAGAAGACCAATGTTCTGAACTCGGGATAGACCACAGAATCATTTCATTCAAACAGATCTACGGACATACGTTAGATGACTTGGTTTCGAACAAGAGACTCTCTTTTCCATGCTCCTACTGTGGCGTATTAAGACGAAAAGCAATCAACCTGATCGCTCGAGAAATAGAAGCTGACAAAATTGCGACTGCACACAACATGGATGATGAAATCCAGACGTATATGCTGAACGTGTTCCACGGAGACGTGTCGAGAATATCCCGTTCGGAACCCTCTCTAGAAGATCCTTCAGGCATGTTTCTGCCAAGAGTGAAACCACTAGCTGAGTCTCCGGAGAAAGAAGTCGTACTGTACGCATACTCAACTGGCATCAGATTTCAGACGGTCCCCTGCCCCTACGCGACAACCGCTCTGAGAAACGACATCAGAATAATGCTCAATCGACTTGAGGCGAGACATGGCGGAACAAAGTTCACGATCTATAGATCTGTAGAACGACTCCGCGATCTTCTCAAAAGATCGAAATCACCCTTCACCTTACAGAGATGCAGGTCCTGCGGCGAACCCACCCCTTCCGAAGTTTGCGAAGCTTGCAGGCTACTTCAAGAAATTGACGCCTAGCAACACGTCAGCAGAATTCCACTCTGCGGCCCACATCCTAACAGAAACCTAGGAAGATATATATTGAAAGCAATTCTCAGTCTGATTTGGCGGTGGCGAGGGGTCGGGGAGTCAGCCGTTCCCTCCACCCGAAATCGGCTACATGCGGGGACCCGCTAACCTAGATGAGCGGCGTTTCCGAACGGTTGAAGGCCTCGATTGCCAACAATGAATTCCTGCCCTGTCGGGCCAGCGGAAGAAGAGCTTTCTTCGAAGGAAGAAAGTTACTCCTTTGCCACTGAACCCGACGAGGCTCGGAAGAGAGCGGTCGTAAGGTGGACGCCCAGGCGCTGGCGGGATCACAGGTAAGAGAAAGCTGTCGAGACACCGCGACCGGGAGGGATGTCAATCGTTTGGGGATGTCGCCACCGCTACTGCGTTCTTGACAAAAACTGGCTAGCAGTAACTCTTCCCCTTTACCGGTTCAAAATCGACACGTATATTAAAACCCGATTCCACCCTACAGGTCTATAATTCAAAACGAGGCAGAGAACCGATTGAGCAAGGAGTCTAAGAAAGTCGAGTCTAAGAAAGTCGTCGATATCAAACTCTTTGGAAAATGGCGATGTGATGAAATCACAGTCCAGGATCCTGGATTGAAGAAGTATCTGTCTGTCAAGCCCGCCTTGGTGCCTCACAGCGGAGGGCGACATGAGCATCATAGGTTCAGAAAATCTACTTTGAACGTGGCTGAACGGTTAGCGAATAACATGATGCGCCACGGCAAGGCTGGTGGCAAGAAAGCAAGAACCGTTGGAATTGTTAGAAACGCGTTTGACATAATCAACCTCAAGACTGGAAAGAATCCTCTTGAAGTCTTTGTGAAGGCACTTGAGAATGCAGCTCCCTGCGAGGAAGTTACGAGAATAGCGTACGGTGGTGTTGTCTACCCGATCTCAGTCGACATCGCACCTCAACGAAGACTGGATCTAACTCTCAGGTTCATTACGGATGGAGCAAGACAGACTTCAGTTAGCAACCCCAAGACCGTGGATGAAGCTCTGGCCGACGAGATAATGTTCTGCGCAGCTAGAGACAATAGAAGCTTTGCAATAAGAAAGAAAGATGAAATGGAAAGAATTGCCCTGTCTTCTCGCTAGAATCCTTTTCCTTGGGTAGACCAATACAACAATCCGCCCAACTTTTTCAGGCGTTGGGTGCTGAGCTAAGTTGAATCATCGTGCAGCTTAAATATTGGCGCGTCTTCTACAACTACGAATCATCAAATCAGGAATGACAAGAAATGAGCTCACAGAAACCCCACCTAAACCTCATAGTCATCGGCCATGTTGACCACGGAAAGAGCACAATGACAGGCCACTTGATGTTCGATGCAGGTTTCGTCGACAAGAAAACAATCGATGACTATGCTAAGGAATCTGAAAAGGGTGGAGTTGGGGATACATTCAAGTTCGCATATGTTCTCGACAGCCTCAAGGAAGAAAGAGAGAGAGGCGTCACCATAGACCTATCATTCCAGAAATTCGAAACACCAAAGATCTTCTACACTATTATCGACGCCCCGGGACACAAAGACTTCATAAAGAACATGATTACGGGCACGAGCCAGGCGGACTGTGCAATTCTCGTTATCTCAGCAAAGAAGGGAGAGTTTGAAGTCGCCGTTGGACCAGGAGGCCAGGGTAGGGAACACGCATTTCTTGCGAAGACGTTGGGAGTCCCACAGATCATGGTTGCAGTAACCAAGATGGATGACGCTTCGGTCAACTATGCTCAAGAGAGATATGAAGAATGCAAGAAAGAAATTTCAGAGCTATTGAAAACCGTAGGTTATGATCCTTCGAAGATCAATTTCATTCCAGTTTCAGGATGGATAGGAGACAACCTCTTCAATCGCAGCGAGAAGATGCCGTGGTACAAGGGACCAACCATCTACGAGGCACTTGACAACTTCACTCAACCACCCAAACCAGTTGACAAACCACTAAGACTTCCAATCCAGGACGTATACTCGATAACTGGTGTCGGAACAGTCCCTGTTGGAAGGGTTGAGACTGGAGTGCTAAAAGATGGTGATAAGGTCGTCTTCATGCCTGGAAAGGTAGAAGGAGAATGCAAGACTATCGAGACTCACCACGTGAGGATCGCAAAGGCAGAACCTGGAGACAACATCGGATTCAACATAAGAGGAGTAAACAAAACGGACATACATAGAGGCGACGTTCTTGGACATGTTGACACTCCGCCAACAGTTGCAAAGGAATTCATTGGACAACTAATCGTGATATATCATCCCACAGCCATCGCAGCAGGCTATACGCCAGTCATGCATGCCCACACGGCGACCATGGCCGCGACTGTTACAGAACTTGTGCAGAAGATCGACCCCCGATCAGGTCAAGTTATCGAGGAGAAACCTGCATTCTTGAAGACCGGAGACAGCGCCATAGTAAAGATTCGCCCAGTAGCTCCCCTAGTTGTCGAAGCATTCTCAGAGATTCCACAACTTGGACGGTTTGCCATAAGAGACATGGGGATGACTGTCGCCGTAGGTGTTGTCAAGCAGATTACCGAGAAGGCTTAGCCCTCTCCCTTTTTTCATCCCAAACCTTTTAAACACCCTACTATTTCTACTGGCTACCTCGTCGCGTCACAGCGGAGAATGAACTGCAATGGTTAACAAAGCCCGAATAAAACTCTCAAGCATAGACCCAAAAGATCTAAACTCGATCTGCGACGAGATAACCAAGATAGCTGACAAGGCTGGCGTAAGACTACACGGACCAGTCCCACTCCCAACGAAAAGACTTGTTGTGCCAACAAGGAAGAGCCCATGCGGAGAAGGCACCAACACATGGGACAGATGGGAGATGAGAATTCATAAACGACTAATCGACGTCGACCCTAACGAGAGATTTCTCAAGAGACTGATGAGAATAAAGACTCCAGACGATGTTTTTATCGAAATCGAACTCATCTAGATTTCTCTATGATCCTTGGTTGTGCACCTATCTGCAATAATAGCACAAATTTCTACGAAGCCAACTGTCTGACTTTTCTTATGTTGCCAAAGTCGTCACGACGGTTGTCGATCGGCGTCTCCAGTATTAGCGGGAGCTTTTGAAACAAATAGTGATTGAGGATGACTTTGAAACCTTTCTCGCCTATGTATCCTATCCCAATGTGTTCGTGTCTATCAACATGTGAGCCCAAACCGCTCTTCGAATCATTAAGATGAATGACCTTGAGTCGATCGATTCCAATCACATTTCCAAATCTTTCAAGAGTCAGGTCCAGTGATCCCTTTGTTCTCAACTCGTAGCCAGCGGCAAATGCATGACTTGTATCCAAACAGACGCCAACCCTTTCTTGAAGCTGGACTCTATCGAGAATCTGAGCAATTTCTTCGAATGAAGAACCGTTACTGTTTCTTGTTCCAGCCGTATTCTCTA
>CAYGZB010000013.1:10686-13745 GCA_964354325.1 uncultured Candidatus Bathyarchaeia archaeon
GCAATTTCTTCGAATGAAGAACCGTTACTGTTTCTTGTTCCAGCCGTATTCTCTAGCAGAATCATGACGTTGGCGGCAGGTTCGGCTAGCGCAGCGTTTAGTGCCTCCACTATTTGTTTGTGACCGATCTCAGTTCCTTTTCCCATGTGACTTCCCAGGTGCGTCACCAGATACGAGATTCCAAGCATCTGACACCTCCCAATTTCCGAAACTAACGTTTTGACGGATCTCTTGTGCATAGATCTAGATGGTGAGGCTAGGTTCGGAAGATACGGCATATGTGCGACTACTGGATAGATTCCAGACACAGAGATCTTCTTTCTAAATGTCTGAATGTCATCTGACTGAAGCTTCTTAAATCTCCAACCCCGAGGATTTCGAGTGAAGATCTGGAATGTATCGCAGGTTCTTTCTTTTGCCCGGTCAATAGAGAGATCGATTGAATCTGCGATTGACATGTGCGCTCCAACTTTCAACTTGTCACTTCCAGGCATAAGGCATCTGCCCATTGTACAGTTATCAACGCATTGTAGGAAAAAGCTGGATTATTGTCTTTCGATATATCTAATGCGCCGGCAACAGATGTTTCCATCGTATCTTCGAATGAACCTTCTGCATTTCCCACATTCTGCGACTAACACAGGTTGACCGTCTTCGGAGCATGCTACTGTCTCTAAAGTTACAACTCTATATCGTGGAGGCTTTGGACCGATACCATGAAGCTTCACAAATTGTTCTATGGTTGTTTCAGGCGCAAACAAATTCTCCATATCGACTACTATCTCTAATGACCTTATTTCGTTATGAGATAGATTGTTCACTTTCTCAGCTGACATACCTGTCTCCTTCTTGCCCCCTTCTCGAAAGTAGTTCCACCCAGGGATTGTCCTTCATGAACGATGGGGTTTGCTCCGTAAGGGAAGCAGAGGACGAGATACTTGTCGTACGGATCTGTGGAGGTGAACACTTCAGGGATCTGAGGCGGGCGATCTCTGATCTCATTGATTCCGCTACACCTTCAAGAGAGTCTATCCTAGCTCTCAGATTCGTTATTTCATCATGGAGAATCCTGTAAGGTTCTTCGCCGACTAGGGCTGGTGAATTATTCTTAGCCTGGAAATGTTTCGGAGCCACTACCTCCTCAAGGGTCGTCTCATCGAAGACCATGAGGCCTATTCCGTGTTGCTCAACGATGCTTCCATCTATTGCTGCTGAGAGTAGTTTTGGGAGTGCTAGATAGACTCGGTTGACTTGATTTGTGAGAGAAGTTGATGACAGAACTGCCTCTAGAACTGAGTTTCTGCGGGAAAGGTCAATCTCTTCAAGGATTCTGACGGCAGTAACAACGCCGTCATATGAGAACATGACACAATTGCCTTGAACTTCAATGGTACAGGTCCCAGTAGAATGTGCCTCTCTCAAAGAAAAGAAATGCTTGAGACGTTCTACGACAGACGCGTCAGTTGCCAAGCATGTTCCAGCCTTCCATTCGCTCCCAGTTCCATTCGTAATCCTCTGGAACTGCGTATCCATAGATTATGCACCCACGCCAGACTGAAAACTGAGGCGATTCTGTCATGATACTCTTTACATTGGTGATGCCCTTCTGCTTCAATAGAATTCGCATCTTGTTCGTCGAGTCAGTCGCAGCATCTCTCAGGTTGTCCGGTGGGTCCCAGCTGAAGTTGCCGCCCGATAGCAGTATCTGTCTGTAGAGATGTTGCTGAAGTTCTATCGGACATCGTTCGACCGCTTCAACAACCGCATCACCGAAATCCAAGGTGCCCTTGAATGTTGCTTCGCCAATCTTCGCATCCCTAGGTTTTCCCAAACCTCTGGAAAAATAGCTTTGGAAAAGCTCATGATTAGGATTGAAGACGTATTCTCCGATCAAGAATCGCGTCCATGAATTCTCCTCAAAGTCTACAGATATTCTTGTTCCGGGCAGTTTGAATTTTGCCCTGTATTTCTTAGGGTTCTTCCTAGCTAACGCCACAGCCTTGTCCAAGTCTATGGGAACAAGGCCGATGCTTTCTTTCACTTTCCTAACGATTGCCTCTTCTTTTGCCAGATCACCGTATCCTTGGTCCTTAAGAATCTCGGCAGTCAGTGCGTTTGCATCTCCTCCTCCCCGATTTATTGCAACAATTGCGTTGCGGACAGGATACCGGGAGATTGGACAAACCTGCGTATTTCCGTGTCCAGACTCGATCACGACACAGGTTGTCGTCTTGTGGGCGATTGCAACCGCAAGCGGTTGTTGTATTACAGTTGCTGCCTTGATCAGTCTCTGTTCCCTGTTCACTTCACGATAAATCTCGAAGAGCTTCTCGTACATGTATTTTGGAGATAGTGACGACAACGATGAAACTAGGTAAAATCCTTCGAACGCTGGATTTGCAGATCTGAACGTCTCAAACCCGTATTTTGTGATTTCGCGAACTACATTCCATGCCTGTGCATCGTTCTTCTCGATCACGCCATTCTTCATTGGATAAACCAGTCTGGATGAAAGGTCCTCGCTTGCTTGGAGGTAGAGCGGAACATCTTTTCCAACAACTATCTCCTTAGGGCTCTCGAATGTCCTGTACATTATTGATTCTTTCTCGGGGAAATAGCCACGATTCTCGACAATTTCCGGCCTTTCTCCACATGAAATCGGTCCGTACTTGAAATCCCCTGTGCCGTAGTCCATTCCAAAAGCGAATTCCTGTTTGTAAGATAGATTCTGCATTTCAGTCACTCTCGACTATCAGTCTACGTCCCTCTATTCGAATCAAGACTCTTTCATCAGCCTGGAACGGGAAGGATGAATCCTTGACAATGTCCGCAGGAATGTAAAGGATGCCCGTCTTTCCGCCTCTGGCAGGCATTATTATTCTCGTCTTCCCTTCCAACATCACACATCTCACCACATAGGATGTCGTGTAAGGTATGATGTGAAACGACTACCATAAGCAAGAGAGGATAGCGAAAGTAAGAACGACTACACATCTTCGCTCATTAGGAACGGATAGGTCCCACTAAGCTCGAGACATGTTGCTTGTCTTCACAAACCT
>CAYGZB010000014.1:0-12181 GCA_964354325.1 uncultured Candidatus Bathyarchaeia archaeon
ATATCATTGTGCACGTGCACGATTGATGAATGATTGTGATGTATCACACACTCTTCTATCTACGAGTTCTCTGTTCTTCGCGAAACAATGGGCTAATTAGTCAAGAAGTATAGGCCACGCAGCGCAGAATAATGATGAAAATGTTAGCTATACTTATGTCCAAAATCTGCCCCTAGATGTCATTGGTTTAGTTCTATGACTGACGAAATTATTTGTCCAGCCTGTGACACTGAATTCGAGTCTCACTATGAGCTACTAACACATGACTGCCCAGACCGCCTAGAATTCTTCATAATAAAACCAGACACGCGAATCGTATTCAATCCCTAACACGGAACGAACCTCTCGAGTTTCAGTCAGGTCTCTGGATTAAGAGTACAAGCTCACCTTAACCTAGTCTTATGGCTGTTCAATGCGAAGTCTGCCGAGCTAAATTCTACGATTATGCTCAACTCTACATTCACAAGTGCACTCAGACACGCCTAGACCAGAGCCTACGCTAGTCTTGAAGCACGATTCACGGAGAATTAGTCTCAGCTAGTCTTCTTCTACGTCTGCAGTCTCTTCTTCAGAGTCTTCAGACCAATCGTCTGATTCTACTGAATCTTCTTCTATCATTTCTGTGGCCAATAGCACCCATTAGTGCAGTTATACGCTTTACGCTTCAAAAGAAATCAAAACCCAGACGCACACAGCCGTTTCTAAGGCTATTTTGAGAATGTTCCACCCCTTCGGGAGTGATATGAATAATATTGTGGATGGTGAAATCAAATATTGAAAGTAGAAGATGGACGCGCAAGAATAACCGTCAGATTATGCCCAGCAGAGACGCACGTACTCGCTGAACTGGAGAAACAAGGGCAGAAACCCAGCTCCTTAATCAGAACAGCCTTGACCAAGTACCTACACGACCACTATCAAGCTATTTATGAGGTGATCTATGCTGAGAACCGCAGACGCAACGAAGAGCTTCTCAAGTCCTACTGCGCTCACCATCCCCAAACCAGCAAGGAATAGACCCATTCCCACATAATTGTCAGCCAAAACAGGGAATAACCACCGCGTAAACCGACACAAACCCTCGTTGTAGAGGCCTCTTGACGATGGAGAGTTGACTTTGGAGTGGTTCGTTGACGTGTTGAGCGGTTCGAGTTTGGGGTTCTGAGCATGTGGGCATAAGGCGTTTCATTGTCGGGTGTCCTCCCAACCGCCCTAGGAGTGCTCTCAAGATTCGTTTTTTGTGAGGTGAACCGGCTTTTCATTCTGGCTGCTCTTCTTGTTCACATTGACAAGGTAGACTCCCAGTAGGATCAATGCTGAACCCAATACTGACTGCGTATCGATGCTTTCTCCAAGCAGTATCGACCCAAAGAATAGAGCAATCAAAGGCACAAGAAAACTGGACCCAGCAAGAATTGTCGCGTCTTCTGAACGTAGAAGCATAAGCCAAATCACATATGCTACCGAAAAGTCTGCAACGGATGTATACAACAGTATGGACAGATAATTCAAGCTAGTCGGAAAAACATAGTCATTCACAGCTAGGCAGACGATGGAAAGTAGGACAGCCCCAACAACATACTGAAAAGAACTGGTAAGTATTGGATCAATTTGAGTCATATGCATCTTGTAGTAGACATTTGAACCCGAAATGCCTAGATATGCCACAGTCAGATAACTTGGCCAGCATGATGAACAATCTGGATGGTTGAGACACGTTTAGCAAATCTCCAAAACTTGTTCGCGTATCTCTGGGCTCCGCAATCGCCTTGGGCTTAATGAAAGGTTGCCTGGATGTTCCCCCGTCAACAGTCTATTTGCTTATGTATCAACATGGCAAATGCTCTGCGAATTGTCAGTTCTGTTCTCAAGCAAGGTCAAGCACGGGCAGATCAGACCGTCTTTCTAGAGTCACATGGCCCGCATTCGCAATTGACGACGTCGCCTCGAGCATCCAGAAATGTGAAAGAAATGGACATATCAAGCGGCTTTGTATCCAAGCCGTGAACCACCAAAACGCTTTCGCAGACACTGTTCACATATTGGAGACAATTCGCTCAAAGGTCACTCTCCCAATATCCGTTTCGTGTCAACCTTTTGACGAGGAGCAACTTGAAACGCTTTTTGGTTTGGGACTCGACCGCGTGGCGATTCCGCTAGATGCTGCGACGGAAGAAGTCTTCTCCAAAGTCAAGGGTCAGCTGTCTGGCGGACCCTACAGTTGGCATCGACATCTTAGTACGTTGCGTTCTGCCGTTGAGATTTTTGGAGAAGGACATGTTAGCACCCATTTGATCGTAGGTTTGGGAGAAAATGATGCTGAACTGATCATGATGATTCAAATGATGCTCGATATGGGCATCAATCCCGGTCTTTTCGCATTTACCCCCATCCAGGGAACATTGCTTGAGAAGTCTTCTCAACCATCTTTGGTTCGCTATCGAAGAATCCAAGTAGCACGATATCTCATCGCCAGTGGGAAGGCAAAGTATTCCATGATGAAGTTCGGTGCCGAAGGAAATCTAGTTGACTGCGGGATTCCGCTCGGAGATCTGAACGAGATATCTGCGGGTGGTGAACCTTTTTTGACCTCTGGTTGCCCAGACTGCAATAGACCTTTCTACAATGAGAAGGCAGGAGGTCCCTTCTACAACTATCCGAGAAAACCTACACGAGACGAAATATCTCAAATCATGACGGAGATGTCATTCCACGGGGGCTAAGCGGATGGAATCTTGGAGAATTGTTCCCGTTCAGGTGGCGGACGCATTCACCAATATGGCTGTCGATGAGGCAATCTTAGAATCTCGAATTCAAGGGAAAGTACCCAACACAATAAGGTTCTATCGGTGGAAGCCTTCCGCGGTCTCAATTGGCCGATTCCAATCAATGGAAAAGGAAGTCAACCTAGATGCATGTAGGAAACTGAAGGTTGATGTGGTGAGGAGAATCACCGGAGGCGGCGCGGTTTATCACGACTATTCGCACGAATTGACGTATAGTGTAGTGGTTGATTGCTCCAACCCCAAGATTACCTCTGACGTGTTGAAATCATACAAAGGGGTCTGTGACGGAATTCTGTCGGGGCTCGGTCTCTTGGGAGTAGCGGTGGAACTGGAAGCCAGTGACCCAACTCGAAGATGCCCTAACATAATGATTCATGGGAAGAAGGTTTCAGGAAACGCCCAAGCACGGCGGGGGCGTTCTTCTTCAACACGGAACAGTGCTTCTTGACCTTGATGTGAAGACCATGCTCACAGTTCTCAACAATCCAAAGCTCAAGATCAACGAAACTGTGGAAGAGTTCATTCGTGATAGGATAACCACCCTAAACAGAGAACTCAATAGGGATGTGAGTTTCGATGAGGTTGCCTCCTCGCTGAAGCATGGCTTCTCGAAGGCCTTTGAAGTAGACCTCGTGGAGGAAGATCTTAGCGACATCGAAACTTCGCTTGCGGGTGAGTTGAGCTCAGAGAGGTATTCATCCGAAACTTGGAACGAAGGTATTCCTCAATCAGACAAGATAGTTAATGCAAGTTACTTTAGACCTCTTTGATAACACTCTGGAGTGACGTCATGATTCTAAGACAAGTACCCGTCGGAGAACTCGAAAACTTCAGTTATGTGATAGTCGACGAAGCGACCAAACTAGCTGCGGTGGTCGACCCGTCTGGGGATGTGTCAAGAATTCTGGACGTTGTAGAAGAAGAGAGACTCACCGTGAAGTACATCATCAATACGCATTCACATCACGATCATATCTCAGGAAACGCTCTGGTAGCGTCCGTAACTGGTGCCAAGATCATTATGCATTCAAACAGCAACGCTAAGAAAGACATCATTGTGGAGGACGGCGACACGGTCAATATTGGGCAGACTAAGATAAGAGTTGTTCACACCCCGGGACACACTCAAGACAGCATTTGTCTTTTAGCAGATGGTGCATTGCTTACCGGAGATACTCTCTTCGTTGGCGAGTGTGGGAGAACTGACCTTCCCGGTGGAGACTCTGAAGACATGTATCACAGCCTTTTCAAAAAGATAGCTGCACTTGATGGTAGACTCAGAGTCTACCCCGGGCACAATTACGGAGATAAACCGTATTCCACGCTGAGCTACGAGATAGATACGAACTATACTCTGAAGCCAAGATCGAAGGAAGAGTTCGTTCTGTTCATGTCAGAGCCATGAAATCGCGTCTACCAGGCATCACGCCAAGTCGCATTGCATTGAAGACATCGATAGACTGCACCCGACCTTTCCTGCGCGATACCAGCATGATCGCCCACAGTCAGGACGTTCACTCTCGTCGCCTTGTTGTTTCCGCATTTCGGACATACGCGGTCAACGTACTCTGGTGTTCTCTCTACTACATGCACTGTCTTCTCAGTTGTGATCTTTGAACCAACAGTTCTCGAGGCCGGCGTTGATTTGTATCCACATTTGTAACACTTTACTACTACTGCATCTCCCTCTTTTACCATGAAAAGAGCTAGACGACAGTTTGGACAGAATTGAACCATGTTGCATTTCGCCATATGTTGCTCATAATTTCGGGATACTTGTTGGAGCCACACCGCTCTCGGAGTTGACCCACTAAACTGATACCAGTGTAAAGAGCCCGAAAGACACCCCAGAATCGAGCCCTTTTGAATAGATTCCCGACTTGAAGCTAACCATTCTTGCCAACAATCTCAACTCTGTTGTCGGATTCGAATCTCAATAACGTTTAGGCGGCACGCTCTCCTTGGCACCACATATTATGGTTGACTGTGTATTGCTATTACCTTGAACGAGTATAAAAAAGGCGCACTTAGCAACAAGGTATTTCTGTCTTGGCCCAATGCAGACAGACGCAAAAAGGCTTTCCGACCAAAGAAGAATTCTTTAGTAAGGCATCTTTGATATAGCGAGTTTCAACAATTACGACAGTCGAGTTCATTGGAAATGACGACTCCTAGAAAGAAATTGACCAAGACAATCGTAGCAATACTCGTGATTCTCTCCAGTTTCACATACACGAATCGTAGCTCCGCCGAGAATCTATACACAATACAGCCATGTCTCTCGAACAATATTTCCATTATGAGAAACAATGATGATTGGAGCATTGAACAACCTACTGTGGTAACCTCAGGATACAGAACGGACCAAGAATATCCTGCTGACGAACGTGGACTTCTGAAATTCGATCTTTCCGCCCTGCCTGAAGGATATCACGTGAGAACAGCAACTCTATCTCTTTATGTGATCGGCGTCTACACATGGGATGGGAAATATTGGAAAAACGAAACTGAACTATTCAGAACTATAGAACTTCACGCAATTACCTCAGATTGGATGGGATGGAGTTTCACATACTGGAACTATGCGACTTTTCCCAAGAGAGAATGGGACACACCTGGCGCGGATTTCGCCTCATCCACGGACTCAGTTAACTGGCAGAAGCCTGGGACATGGAACAACTGGACTGTGACGCGTGATGTCGAGGCATGGTATGAAGGAAAGAAACCAAACTATGGTTGGCTACTCAAGGATTCTCATGAAGGGGACAAGATAGGCTGCAGAGTCGAATACATGAATTGGTTCTACTATTATGACGTAAGCTATTCTCCCAAACTGGAAATCGTATTGGAGCCATTACAAGAGATTTCATTCCCAGATTTGAAGTTGGTCGTGCCCGCTATCTTGGCGCTAACTGTAGGGATCTTGGCAATCTACTACAGGAAAAGACTGTGGTACAAGCGCCATCATAACGCCATCACCTAAATATGCCGTTTATGACTCAGAAAGTCTTATCTCTAAATGAATGGTAGATTCTGTGCAGGTGTAGGCTTCTGTCGGAGTATCGTCCCTATCCGTACGGTAACACTAACCCAACTTTCGTTACTGGACCCCAGACACAATATGCGTGCCCTCACTGCGGAACGATTCTTACACTATTGCCAGGAAACAGATACTACTGCCTCTATCACGGGATCATATCGAAATGGAAATACCGCTTCGTCTAGGATATCCAATAAGTACATCCTAACTTTTTCTTTCTCCCCGCAAAAAGAAGGAGACGAACTAGGTGACTACCTAGTCCTCAAGTGTAGAAAGGTCTCCGGTTGGCAGTCCGAGTTCCATTGCCTTCAAGACTCTTCGCATGATCTTTCCGCTTCTGGTCACCGGAAGTTTGTCCTTGAAATCAATTTCCCTCGGGTAGGCGTGAGCAGCCAAATGTTTCTTCACGTGCTCCATCAGTTCCTTTTTCAGTTCTTCAGATGGCTTGTATCCTTCTCGGAGCTGAACAAACGCCTTTATGATTTCGCCTCTAATCGGGTCGGGTTTGCCAATTACGCCGGCGGCTGCTACGGCTGGATGCTCAACTAAGCAGCTCTCAACTTCAAATGGTCCGACGCGTTCCCCTGCTGTTTTTATCACATCGTCAATTCGTCCTTGGAACCAGAAGTAGCCGTCTTCGTCCAGGTATGAAGAATCCCCCGTCATGAACCATCCTGGTATCTTGAAGTATTCCTTGTATTTGCCATCCATGTATTCTTTCCATTGACCTCTCCAGATGTTTCTCATCATTGATGGCCATGGTGGTCTTATGACCAAATTGCCGATGATTCCAGGAGGTGAAGGGTTTCCCTTCTCATCAACAACTGATGCCGTAATCCCAGGGAAAGGTTTGCCCATTGACCCAGGCCTAATAGGCAGGCAAGGATAGTTGCATATCAACTGCTGGCCGGTCTCGGTCATCCACCAATTGTCGTGAATTGGCAATCCATACACCTCAGGTTTCACCCCCCAACGAATGACCTCAGGGTTCAGAGGTTCGCCAACACTGCAGATGTGACGTAGACTAGTCATATCATGTTGCTTGATTACATCTTCACCCGCTGCCATCAGCATTCGCAGAGCCGTGGGAGCCGTATACCAGACCGTCACCTTGTATTTTTCAATCACACCATACCATTTGTCCGCCTCGAACCTTCCGTCATAAACGACCTGTGACGCCCCATTTAGCCAAGGCCCAAAAATACCGTAGGATGTACCTGTAACCCATCCTGGATCCGCAGTACACCAGTATATGTCATCCTCCCTCAGGTCTAGAACCCACTTAGACGTCTGATACTGACCGATCATCGCGTCGTGAACATGAACAATCCCCTTGGGTTTTCCAGTTGTTCCAGAAGTGTAATGGAGCAAATGTGGAGTCTCTCTGTCAACCCATTCAATGTTGAGCTTATCGGAGGCTTTTGACATCTCTTCTTCGTAGCTCACCTCGCCATTCTTTAGTGAACCTGGGTTTGCACCCACCACTATGACATTCTCGAGATCTGGAAGACTCTTTCTGGCCTCGTCCACAGTGGCTTTAAGATGCGGCTGAGTTATGAGGATCTTCGCTCCACTGTCCCACAGCCTGTCCTTGATGGCTTCCGATCGAAAGCCTCCAAAGAGAGGCCCGTAGATACACCCCAGTTTCATGCTTCCCAATATGGATACGTATAGCCCTGGAACACGGGACATGAATTCGAATACTCTGTCTCCTTTCTTCACACCAAGCTTTCTCAGCACGTTTCCAAATTTGTTTGTGAGCAGCATCAGGTCTTGAAAAGTGTATTTTTCACTCTGACCTTCTGCGCCCTCCCAGTAGAGAGCGACCTTGTTCTTGCGCGCGGAAGTTGCGTGTCTGTCAATAGCTTCGTGGGCTATGTTCACTTTTCCAGTCTTGTACCAGTCAAAATCTTTCTCCACTTCATCCCATCTGAAGTTCTTGTATGTCTCTTCATAGTTGGCTAGATTGCCTTTGTATGACTTTACGATCTCATCGACCTTGCCTTTTTCCAAATTTGACACAACCTTGAGGATGGCGCTATATACGCCAAACATTCAGGATTTAACCTTTTTCCGAACGAAAATCACTGCGAATATCAGGAGTTCTCACTGTAACTCTCCATCTTGAAGCCACGGAAGCAATGCCACAACCCAAAAAAACAAATGAACAGATCTTCAAAGTCCTAGCTTGATTTGTTCTCTGATCAAATGTTCAAAAACCATTCCTAAAGAGTGGCCTGTATGACGGACCGTAGATTATGAGTCCATCCTTCCCTTCATAATCTAATCTTCTAATGACAAGTTCCACCTTAAGACCTGGCCTCAGGTCATCCATATCACAGTCTACCATGAGCACCTTATCTTCTTTCATTATGTCAAAGTTGGGTTCCAGCCTTTTCTTAAACGGTAGCTTCTCAAAGGATTTCAACTTCGCATTGACTGGAAACGTTTTGACTGCGTTGGGTCCTTCGCACTCGAATTCCAAACAACGTGACCGCTTGGGATAATAGATTCGTTTACACCCATCACAGACCAGCGTCTCCATCATGTCTGATCCAATGGGTTCAATTTCGCCAATAATTCTGGGATAGGCGAGACGTTTCTTCACTTCTTTCAAACGTTCCTTCACATGATCCTGATAGGTTTCCAGGCGGATGTCCACTCTGCGATCAACATAATCCTGAACTGTTGGCACTTTCATTCCATTTTTCGGCACGGCCTTTACACTCACCCATGTAGCTATCGCGTACGCTCCTGATCCATATGATACGGCCAAGATATTATCTCCAGGCTTCGCTTTGTCCAAAATTGAAGCTAACGAAATTGGTGTGGAAGCGGCATACGTGTTTCCAGTGTCGAGCACCCTAAGCCACGGTTTGATTTTGGTTTCGATGTCTTCCTGAGTGAGTTTCATGCGCTCAAGAAGGTCAAGATCATCACTCAAATCTGGACTTGGGTTGAGAAGTGACTTGCATGTCTTCAGAGGCATATAGCCTGAAGGTTGGTGAAATGTTATATCCTTGAAATCGGAGATTCTTAGTTTTGGGTGACGTATCAGAAGTGTTCTGATCGCCCCCGTGATATGGGTAGCGTAGGCTTCAACCGTGGTTTTGCCCAAATGCTTTGGAACGGAAGCTTCTTCTCGTCGCCAGAAATCCATCGTCAATGATGAGTACGGTGCCATGTCTTCTATCGAAGCTATCAGGTCAGTCTTCCCGAGTATGTAGGCGGCCGCTCCGGCCCCAGCAGCATACTCAAGTGGGTCACCCTCCGGGGCTTGCGCAATATCTGACCCTATTGCAAGACCGTATTCTATCTCGCCACTATTCACCTGTGCTCTGACAAAGTCAACACTCTGCATTCCAGCATTACATGCGCCTTCAACATCCGATACGAAAGCTTCGTTTCCAACCCCTATGAATGACGCAACATGTCTAGCCGTTGAACCAACCGCGTATGGCTTTGATTCGGAGCCTGCAACCACGCTTCCTATCTTCTTTGGGTCAATTCCTGACATTTTAAGAGCGTTTTCAGCAGCCTCGGTCGCCATGGTGATCGTATCCTCTGAGAAATCGGCGATCGACTTGTTCTTCAGCAGCAGGCCGTTCTTTACCTTGTCAAGAAACTGATCCAGGTCTTTCCGCTTGCCCTCTCGCGCTCTAACAATGTACTCGGTCTGGATCCTTTGACACGGTATGTATGTGCCATACCCAACTATGCCCACCTTATTCGACATAACTTGCACTTCTTGATCTTCTAGAAACAAACCGGAGCATAGACAAAGAATCATGCTATATAAATCTGGCCAGAACCGTTAAATTGACGTTCACCATCGTCCGGAAATCAATACTGACATCAGACTGAATCCAAACAAGGCCTTTGCTGAAGATGCAGAGAGCTACTGCTTCTTGCCACACTTGTCGCAGAAGATGGAGCTAGTGGACATGTCAGCGCCACAGTTGAAACAGAATCGTATGTTTGCTGAGGGGCTTTCTGATCCCAACTCTGTCTTCTTTCTGAGATCGTTCTTCTTGATGTATTCATGTATCCCCTTTGTAAGTTCTGCGTAGCTTGTGAGCTCTCCATGCTCGATTCCGATAATTTTGGAAAGATTCTCATCAACCAAGATGATCTTCTTTTGAAGCGCGCTCAAGCGTATTCACTACTATCTCTTGTTGTCTGGATACCTATTTAGAATTTTGCCGAATGAACACTCCAATGAGATGCGAGATGCTACTGGCAACATATCCAACTCATCCAACCGTCCAGCCAGAGAAGTGATTGCGCTTTCACCAGCTGCAAAATCAATGCATTTGTTGCCGTTGCAGCTATTGATGTCCACCGCATCTTGGGCAGAACATCGCCTGCATTGGGATAAGCGATCCGCAACTCATGCAGTATTTCATCGAGGGTGGAGCTGTTGGGGGTGTTGGCGACGACGGTGAAGGCACATGGGCTGGAGGTGGATACATGGACCCATACGCCGAAGGCATGCGTCTGGGTCTTATGACAACTGTTTTGGCGATTCTATCACCCAATCGTTGTCTCTTCTGAGACCGTACAATCAGCACTGCACCAACAACATAGAAGAAAAGACCATCAACGATCCTAAGCAGGTTTCTAACCAACGCTGCACCTATTCCGCACGCACTTCCGTCTTCCTTCACAACCTTGACTCTAAAGACCATCTTTCCAATGGTGGCTCCAAGGAAACCTTCCATCATGGTGAAATACAAGAAAACCGCGCCAATTGTGAGTAGGGGCACAAGACCAAGTCCGTACTCAGCTGGATCGGAAAAGCTGTAATCCGTAGTCGCCAAAAAAATGCCGACAACCAGCGCCAATATGAACGAGTCGATCAGTAGAGCTATGAATCTTGATCCAAGTCCAGCATATTCAAACATACTTTGGGCCAGTGTAGATCATCTCTTAGCATTGTACAGGCCACTAGATTAGGCCCACGTTACCTTCTGCTTTCTGACTAACCCATATACCACGATTACAGCGCCGACTATAATGAGTGGATATCCGTAGGTGTTAAACGTCCGATCCTCAAGGGTCTGTTGTTCCATTGTGGTGAATTCATAGTAGGCCGAGAATGCCACTTCTTTCTTGAACAGTGTTGAGTGACTGTTGTCGAAAACGAAGTAATAGGTATCTTTGTGGCTCGTCACAAAGGATGCTTCAATTCGGTCAACTAGCAGTCTCTGGACAATGAAGTCAATATTCCTATCGCCACTTTCCCACTTCTTAAAATCGGCACTATTCATAACGTAGAAGCTAATGTCTCCTGAATCGTTGCTAGAGGGTATCCTGACGATGCCTGAACAGACAACAGTGAGGTTTTCATTCAATTCTGCGCTCCTGTGGGCGACGTCACCGACTGTAAGCGTGGATCTGTCAAACAGGACTTCAGTCTGAGTTCTTGGAACGTCAATCGTTAGAGTCTGCGTTCCAAAAAATACTAGTAGTAAACCCAATGCCAAAACAATGATTCCAAGAAAGAACGGTTGAGCCCGCATAACAACTATCCTCAACACTAGTTTTCTGCATTTGGACGAATCAACTGTATCGAGAGCACATACCATGATAAAGCTTTTCGATTAGTACCATGCAAATCTGAGCATCGAGGCAACCGTTATTAGGCCGCTGGAACGAGAATAGATTGAGGATGTGCATTGAGCAAAGCTGAAAAGAAAACATACCTGCCGACTCAGAAGTTCGTTGGAAAACAAGTCATTGACGTCAAAGGCTCAATGATTGGAAACGTCAAAGATCTGGCTGTCTCCGTTGAAGAAGTAGACCTCGCTTTGGTTGTAATAACAAAGGCTGGTGCCGATATTCAGATTCCGTGGTCTGACATACAGTCAATTGAGGATGTAGTGCTCTTGAAGAAGACTGTCGATCTGCCAAAGGTGCCGGAAACCACGGCGGAAGTCCCCACGGTGACCCCAATGACTATCCCAACTTCATCCGGACCAAGTGCCAATATGCAATGCCCAAGCTGTAAGGCTACGATTCCTGGGCATGCAAAATTCTGTCCAAAATGTGGATCCAGAACTCGATCGTAGACCTCTACAGATGGTTAGTTCTCTTTTCTTTTCACGAATGAGGCCCAATGGCTAGTTACGTTCATTCGATGGGGAAAAGCCGATCCTACGAAGACGGGTTCCCTTCTGAATTAGCGATCGGTTTCTGAGCTATTTGATGGACGAGTGACAGCACTACCTAGAAAGGAGATCTGAAACCAAGAAAAGCAACTATCTCCCCTCCATATCGTGAAGCTTCTGAAATTCGTGGATGCACCGTATCTTGTGTCTTACTATGCTGCTCTCCAACTCTTCCTTCAGAAGGT
>CAYGZB010000015.1:0-1225 GCA_964354325.1 uncultured Candidatus Bathyarchaeia archaeon
GTTGGTTCGGTTGTCAATCACCATTATTTTGACTCGGTACTCTTTTGCATAGTTGATTGGGTAGACAAAGTCTGGAGTGAAGAGGTTGTAGACGACGCCGCCCACATAACTTGAGACATACTGGTTGAGCCATGTCTTCCCGTAGACACTGTGAACGTCAATGTTGTTTATGCTTGCGGCTAGTTGGATTGGCAGTTGACTCGTGACTAGGCTGGGTCCGGCTGAAAGGTCTAGGTAGTATAGTCTTTCGTTTCCGCCCCAAGATGTCATCCAACGTCTATTCCGAACTAACCCTAGATCAGGGTCAACGAAGGTTTTGTTGTAGTAGTGTGGGGTCGCTTCAACTTCGCCGTTCTTCATAAGATCTTGGTATTGTTCCGGCGTCACCGATGGCACTTTGGATGATAGGTCTGCCACTATCAGGGTGTAACCGTTTGTTTGCAGCCCGTCATATTCGTCTGCGTGATTTTTCAGCCAATCTTCTACATCGTCGGCGCCGTAGAAGGTGTTCAGAGTGGTTATCCTGAAATTCGTATAGTTGAGTCCTAGGTTTTCATCTATTCCAAAGTAGGTGTAGTTCCACATGACGTTCGAATGTTTTTCGACTCGAGCGATCGAGGATAGATAGCTCACGAATTCGTTTTCGAAAGTCTGGTCCACGAATACGTAAGAATAGTTCAGGGTGAAGATTACGTTGGTGCTAATTCCAGGTATGAGGTAGGACTGGTACCTGTAGCGAGGGTTATTCCATGTCATGAATTGTTCATTGAGTAGATTCCGATCAACTCCTATGAAGACAAGTTTGATTTGGATGGGCACCTCTCTCCGCGCTGCAGCGTAAGGGGTCGTTTCGGCCGCGTATGCGGCCCCAACTGTCAATGCTTGTCCAGACACAACAATAATGGCGAGAATGCTGAGTAATATTATCCACTTGTCACTCTTCAATGCTAAACACGATCCTACTTGTTTTCGATTGTCTAGGGGACTTTGCTAATAATTTAAACGTTGCACAGCAGACTTGAACAATCAGACATCAGTTTAAGCATTTGTGAGGTAATGATTTATCTTTCTATGGATCGTCCTGTTGCTGCATGACGATGGAATCGAATCGTCGTTGTAGAATGAATTTCTTGCATGTGATCAAAGTTTGGTTGAGATCTGGTTACCTTATGGTGGTACCGAGACTTTCGTCAGTGTGAACGATGAGAACTTGCTGGGAATCCTT
>CAYGZB010000015.1:1325-11820 GCA_964354325.1 uncultured Candidatus Bathyarchaeia archaeon
GAACCGACTTCATCCGAGTGCGTGGAAATCGGCAAGACAAGCAAAGGCGTGAGAGTTCTTGTCAACAAGGTGTTTGCAGAAGCAGATTCTAGAATTGTTATTTCAGATGTGAGTTTACATAGATTCTTTGGTTTGAAAGGTGGCTGTTCATCGATTCTTCCGGGAATAGCGAATGTTGACACGATAAAGCGCAACCACGCAATGATGGTGAACCCAAACGTGCAGATCGGAGTCCAGCAAGGCAACCCTGTGTATGAGGGTATGCAAGAGGCTACTGGATTCGCCAAGGTTGACCTCGGCATCTGTCTAATCGCCAATGCAAAAGGGGAGTTGGTCAAGGCTTATGCAGGCAATCTGGTCGAGTCTTTTCACGCAGCGTCACAAGAGTATCTTGATCTGTGCACGACGTCTTTCAAGGAGAAAAGTCAGATAGTCATAGCGAGTGCTGGCGGATCGCCGTATGACAGAGATCTCTATCATGCTTGTACATGGCTTGAAGGAGCTTTGAGAGTTGTGAAGGATGATGGTGCCATAATTCTTGTGGCAGAGTGCCCAGGAGCCTACGGCAACAAGACCTTCTATGAATGGACGAAAAACTTTCGAGAATTGAAGGAGATGCAAAGCGAGATTAGGAAAAAGTACGCTTTAGGCAGCGAAGTTGCATACCAGCTTCTAAAGGCTAGAGAGAAAGCCAAGATCTACCTTGTATCCGTGATGCCTGACTACTATGCAAGTAGCGTTTTCAAACTCAAGACCGCAAGAACAACGAACGGGGCGCTTCAATCCGCGCAGCGAGTGCTTGGCAAAGACTCAAAGATCATGGTTCTTCCTTATGCGCCTATGACGTTTCCAGTGCAAGAAGAGAAGCCGCAAGGTTATGAGCCTCAACATTCATACCACGCCACGAGTGAACTATCGTGAGGAGATTGTCGTGACCAAAGAGCCTAGGGTCGCGTCAGAGCTTTACAAGACGCTTCTGAAATCTGGATGCATCAAATTTGGCGTTTTCAAACGGGAAAAAGGGAAGCTCAGCTCATACTCCTTGGATCTAAAGCTGATACCTAGCATTCCGAACGGTATGGACAGGGTAGTTTCGATCCTTGAAAACATGACGAGAAATGAGATCGGCGTTGAAAGTTTTGATAGAATTGCGGGAGTGCCGTCTACAGGCATTACATTCGCTTCCATTCTTTCATACAAGCTTTCGAAACCATTCCTGTACATAAAGGGAGCTACGGAGACGCGTGGCAGGGAGAAGCGGATTGACGGACTTCTATCACCAGGAGATAGAATACTGATAGTGGATGACTTGATTGCGAGTGGAAAGAGTCTGCTTCATGCGGTTGACATCGTGAGGGGTGAGGGTGGAATGGTATCGGATGCACTTGTCTTGGTTGACCGAGAAGAAGGAGGCGTTGAGAAACTGTCGAAGGTGGCTGTGAAGCTTCACACGTTCGCCAAGATCAGCGAGGTTGTAACGAAGCTTCATGAGGCCAACTTGATCGACAAGAAATGTTACGAAGAAATGGTGGGGAAGGTAGTCTTGAAAGAGCTTGATTCTCAGAATACAACAATTTCGCCTGACGAATCCTATTCCTAAGCGATTGCAACTGTATTCTTGGGGCTGTTTCGCTGGCACTTTCAGAGAAGGTGATTGTACCCGTCCAGCCATCGTTCACATTGTCGAAATATTGTTCAGGTATCTCTGGGTTCAGGTGAGGGGCTTCACCCCTACGAGAGTGTTTCAGGGGTCAGCGGAGTCTGAATATGACCATAGTGTATTGGGTGGGGAAGAGCCACGAACCCTTGAATAAGATGAACATCTGAACGCGCTGAATAACTCTATGAACACTTCCCCGAACATTTGAACAGACATGGTTCGTCGTTTCTCCGAGGAACGAAAAAGAATCGTAGAGCTCTGGCTGGACGGAAACAGTTACAGGAGCATATCAGCCAAGATGAAGAACGTTAGCCTCGGAGCTAATTGACGTGTCTACATCAGATTTCATCGGACTACTCAGTAATCTAAAAACGTTAATCCTCGAAGGAAAGTTGGATGCCAACCTCCACCTGGAAGCGGAGAACCTAATCTATGATCATTTGACCAAGGTAACTTCCAAGATCAATGAGAACAAATCCGCCGACATCGGAGCGGATACGCATTCTTGAACAAGAAGACCATTTTCGTAACAGGTGGGGCAGGCTTTGTCGGAAGCCACTTTATTGGCAAGCTCATGAACTCCCAAACTGACATCGTAGTTTTCGACAACCTAGGCTTAGGTAGCTTGCAGAACATCGGCAGATTGGCTGCTGAGCTACAGCTTGGAGGACCGTAAGTTGAATTCAGATTCCCCTAGAGAGACGCCTGATCACACTCTTCTTGTCTAAGCTGGCTTGGTTTCCTTCTCCGGCTCAGTCTGAGGTATCTCAGGTTCTATAGGCGTTGGAGGTGGAGTGGTAAGCATGGTCCAACCGATCCACATGCAGATAACCAACGCCGCCAGCACGAAAATGAATACGGGAAGGTACACCGCCCACTCTCTCCACCAAGTAGGAAGATTCAGGTATGGTGCAAAGAACGCAATGACGTAGGTTATCGCTACAACGAGAGCGACTATGAATATGATTCCGCCGTATGCTTGATCCTTACTCATCGATCAGTAGCCTCAGAGTTGCAATCATAGGGCTAGAATGAATATAAGATCTTTCATACTCGGCCTTTTCTACACGGTCTTGTATCCTGGTCGTGCGCTCAACATTCGGGTTAGGGTTGATGCGTGAACTGGATACCCTTTGATCTGTTTCAACACTTCGTTTCTGAGCTCCTCAGCCTGAATCGTTTTCTGGGATTTATCAAAACGAGTTCTCACTGATACCACGCTATTCTCGATCTCTTTCTCGCCAACCACAACGACATATGGAATCCACGCAATCTCTGCAGATCTAACCTTCTTTGGAACACTCTCATCCCTATCGTCAACATCCACACGGATGTTAGCCTTCTCCAGATCATCCGCGACACGAGATGCATAGTCAAGATGTTCCTTGGCAACAGGGATCACCCTAACTTGTGTTGGTGAGATCCAGACGGGAATGGATGGTTTCTTCCCATTCTTCTCATTCAGAGCAGCTTGATCCAGCAACGTGTAGATATACCTTTCAACTGTTCCGATCAGAGCAGTATGGATTATCGGCGGATACTTCCTGTTTCCATTCTCGTCAACATATGAGATTCCAAATCTTTCAGCATTTCCAACGTCTATCTGGACGGTGCCTATCTCTCGAGGTCTATCCAACTCGTCAATAATGTTGTATTCAATATTCATAACCCAGTAGTAGATGTTGTCAGGCACGAACCCCAGGAGGATCGGTTTTCTCTCGATCTCAATAAGCTTCTTGAAGAATTCGGTATTCTTGTCGTAGAAGCTTCTGGTCGTGTTGTAGATCGAGACGTATTCTCGGTTAAGTTTTCGAATTTCTTCGTAGATCTTTTCGTGAACCTTAAAAGACGTCTTCATGGAGTCGTCGAGGTTCTTGCAGTAGATGTGGAGATCGGGCATGTGCATCTTTCTAACGCGGAAGCAGAGGAGGAGTTCACCGCTCTGTTCAAGTCTGTAGCTGTCTGCCACCTCAAATGTTCCAAACGGGATCTGCTTGTAGCTTAGCGACCAATCTTTCACCATCGAGAATTGCTGGTGGCACGCGGCGTACCTTAACACAAACTCTTTCTCGTCCACTTTCACTTCGTAGAGTTTGGATCCGAAAAGTTTCGCATGTTCCTTGACGGGGCGCTCTGCGAGGTTGAACATGTTCGTCCCCCGTACCTGAAAGATCGGTACTGCAAGTGACTTTGCGACCATCCACGAGTACTCTGCTACCAGATCAAACATTAGGGTCGCTTCGGGCCCGTACCTCATATGCCCGACATCGGAGAATGGCTCCCATTCTATTCCGAATTTCTTACAGTAATCCAGAAACTTTGGCTGACCACCCAGAAGTCCTTGTTTCAGTGCCTCTTTCTCGACCAGGGACTTGAAATCATCTCGACCCGGCTTCTTCATGTATTCATCAGGCGTGTAGAGTTTCCCGTCCACGTCCATTATTTTGTAGACTATATCAATCGTCGCGGCCTTGGTTTTCTCTTCTTCAATCGTGATGCTTCTTGAGAGCTCAGAGAGTGGGTGACCTTTACATTTTATCGCGAAACTCTTGTACCATCCGAACGGGCTACGCTTCACAATGTAACCCTGGTTGGCCAGGTTTTTCTCCATTCCTTTCAGGATCTGAATGGCTGGGTCCCTACTGCCCAGACTGCTGGAAAGATGAGCATATGGATAGAGAATTATGTTCTTTGCATGAACTTGGTCCGCAACGTTCCGAACATCTTCCGTTGCCCTTGTAATGATGAGTTCAGGATTCTTTTCATCATCTTTCTCAATTGTGCAAAACGCAACTAATGCTTCGTCCATAGCCGCTTTTCTTTGGGCGTCAGAAATCTCCTCAGGGATCTTCACAGCCTTGTCTCTAACTTCGTACTCGAAATGATCCGCGTGAATGAACAAAACTCTCATTTAGGGCGCCTTCAAACCTACGCCATGTATCTCCACTTGTCGATCATTCGATCCTTCTTCGATTTCTTCTTCAGTTCCTTGTAATGCTTCTTGCAAAGGTATCCTCGACTCGCTTTTCCAACGTCCAAACCGGCAGATGCAACTTTCTCTGCAGAGATAGATCTAATCGCCGTCTCGTTGCAGCCAACGACGTTACACTTTTCTCCTTTCTCTATCTTTCCCATGAGCGCTCACTGATTCGTCTTATTGCCAAGTAGCTGAGACTGTATGTCGAAGATTTGTATATAATTATGTTTGAGAACGGGGTCGGATGATGCTACATTCATCTCAGTTGTTTGTAGGCATGCAGAATTCTCTGTGCAACCGTAACCCAAGCTACGACAGCAATTATCAGCACTCCAACCCCGACTTGTCGTAGGACGGTCGCCACAATCAGAATAATCATTCTTTCTGGACGCTCGGCAAACCCAACACCACTCATCTTAGCAGCCTCGGCCTCCGATCTTGCTCTCACATAACTGACCATAAGTGAACCTGCCAACGCAGACAACCCGATTACCGGATGAACCAGTCCTCCTGCGACTATCCCTACTAGAACCACCATCTCCTCAATTCGGTCACAGACAGAGTCTAAGACTCCTCCGAAACGCGTAACCTCTCCAGAAAGTCTGGCTATCGCTCCGTCTACGGCGTCAAGAAAACCCGACAGGACGAGAAATCCCAAGGCCAGGTATATCAGCTGGGGGAACTGTCTCGTGCCATAATATGCTAAACCTGAAACTAAGGCGCTCAGAAGGCCGAGAAGTGTTGCCGCATGTGGAGTCAAACCGAATCTGTGAAGAAACTTTGCAGACTTGTTCAGGGGCGCACTTAGTTTCTCTTTGATCTTGTTTAGCATTTGAACATTCAAACCCAAAGTGGCAGAGTCGCTGACTGATTGAAATCCGGCCACGGAGGAAGCACGGAAAAAGCCGTGCCTTCAAAGTAAATTATTTTTTTTCGAGTTTGACTCTAGTATGCGTGTCTCCTTTCGTCTTGAGCGCGGACCTTTGTGACTCCGTAATGAACCGCGCAGGAAACACAGTAATACTTGAAAACGCTCTTTCGAGCTATGAACGCTCCCTGAGCCCTAAGTTCTCTACCCAATGTAGGATCAACTAGCGAGACATAGCCTGTAACACGTTTTGCCTTATCCCGAGGAACCTGCATTCCACAGTTTGTACACTGGACAAGTTCGCTTCTTCCTTTTCCGCCTTTACTTCTTCCTCTAGATTTTCTTTTTTTCGTCATTGAACCCTAAGCTCCTCAACCTACATCGAATTGCACACCTTAAAAGGTTGTCTTGAATCAGAGAGAATCCTCCAGCGCTTCGGTCTCACTAGTAGGCTCTTGCGAAGTAGGCTACTGTATCCGCACTCTTTCCGCAGTATACGCATTGGGAAAAGGTGTCTTCTTTCTCGAAGGGCAATGCCCTGATCGTCGCGCCGGTCTCTTCCTTAATCTTCTGTTCGCAAGTTTGGCCAGAACACCAGCAGGCTCTAACGAATCCACCCTGATCTTCAATGATCTTCTTGAAGCTCTCGTATTCTGATGCTGTTTTGATATGCTCGTCCAAGAAGTTTTTAGCTTTCTTGAACATGTTATTCTGAATCTCCTCCAGCAGGGAAATCACGTTTTCCACAAGGCCTTGTTCGCTTAACGGAATCTTTTGACGCGTGTCCCTTCGCACCGCTGTAACTTGATTCTTCTCCATATCTCTGGGTCCTAGCTCTAGTCTGACAGGTACTCCCTTCATTTCCCACTCATTGAACTTCCAGCCCGGAGTATACTGTGGTCGGTCATCTATCCTAACACTTAACCCAGCCTTCTCAAGCGCCGATCCGAAAAATGCTATCTTGTCAAATATCTTGGCTTTCTGTTCGTCGCTGTAGAATATGGGGACAATCACAACTTGTATGGGTGCAATCTTCGGTGGGAGGACCAGCCCCTTGTCGTCACCGTGAACCATTATCACTCCGCCAATAAGACGCCAGGAGACTCCCCAAGACGCGGTCCATGCAAAGTGTTCCTTTTCGTCAGTTCCAACGTATTTTATTCCGAAAGGTTTCGAGAAATTCTGTCCGAGATTGTGCGATGTACCCATCTGCAATGCTTTTCCATCAAACATCAAAGACTCTAATGTGGTTGTATAGAGGGCGCCAACGAACTTTTCACTTTCAGTCTTGGTTCCCCCCAAGACAGGTATGGCGAGATGGTTCTCAACAAGATCTCGGTACATCTCGAGAATCTGCATGACCTCTCTGTCAGCATCTTCCTTGGTTGCGTGAACGGTGTGTCCCTCTTGCCAGAGAAACTCGCTCGTTCTTAGGAAGGGTTTAGTCGCCTTTATTTCAGCTCTCAAGACTGAGTTCCAGAAGTTCAAAAGCAGAGGTAGGTCTCTCCAACTTTTTACCCATCTCGAATACGAGTCGTAGGCGATCGTTTCGGATGTTGGCCTAGTCGCAAGTCTCTCTGTGAGCTCATTGTCTCCAGCATGAGTAACCCAGAAGACTTCGGGAGTGAAACCAGCAAAATGTTCTGCTTCCTTTCTTAGAAAACTCTCCGGGATCAATGTTGGAAAATAGGCGTTTCTGTGACCGGTCTTCTTTATCTCACGGTCTATGAATTCTCTGATCTTCTCCCAAATTGCGTATCCATGGGGCATGCACACCATGAAACCCTTCATAGCCGTATAGTCAGCAAGTTCGGCTTTGATCACGACTTGAGTGTACCATTCGGAGAAATTCTCAGATTTCTTAACCGTTATACCGATATCCTTACTCAATATCTCAATCTCCATTACTGCAATGAAATCTAATGCTTCCTGACCCGTTGATCGTGGTACTATTCAATCACTGCAAATCAAGACTCCATCATTGAAGATGAAGTTGAGTCAGTCAAATCGCCGTAGACTTCACTTCCAAATATTTAAGCTTGAAAAAAGTTGGATGCTTTCTAGAGCCACGAGTGAATCAAGGTATCGCAGACTGCCTCACGTCAGCATAGAATCTAGAACTAGACTGAATTTGAATCAGAGTAGATTTTGTAAGTGCTGAACAGTCTTCGGAAATGCGTCTAGATAGTGTTGCCCTTCTCCTCGATCATCATCTTGATTTCATTGAGATGCTTGAAGGATCCTAGGTCATGATGACGTTTGTTGGTGCTGTATCCGAACACTCTCAAGTGTTTCTTGATTAGCTGAGGTATGACCTCGCGTGCTATATCTTGGCTAGATATACAATAGTCGAGTACGATAGGTTCGAAGATATGTATCCCCATGCTGACAGGGTATTCCTTCAGCACCGGTTTCTCTTCAAAGTAGACAACGCGTCCGGTTCTGTTGATTTTTCCGACACCGTAGTCGATAGGAACCGACCGACTTAGAGCCAGCGTGCAGTGAGCTTTCTTGCTTTTGTGAAATCTTATCATGTTTGTTAGGTTCAGGTCGGTGAGTACGTCCCCATAGTAGACCACGAAACTTGAATCCAGAAGTTTCCGTGCGTCATAGACCGCTTGTGCAGTTCCCTTCCGGGGATGGATCGAGTACTCAACGTTCATCTGAACGGCTTCACCGCTACGATACTCATTTCTGTAGATCTCGGCGTCCTCCGGGCTGACAAGCATGACTATGTCTTTAATTCCATGTCTTCTAAGGAAAGTGAATACGTAGGCGAGAAACGGCTTTCCTCCAATCGGTATCAGGGATTTGGGTATGTAGTTCGTAATTGGTGAAAGTCGTGTGCCAGCCCCACCCGCTAGAATTGCAGCCTTCAACTCATTCACCGCAAGGGACGGATCTTATCTAGTTCATCTCAATTTAAGTCCAGCTGCACCAGACAAATATCTGTAAGATTCGGCGATGTTGTGCAATGAAGGACCTAATCAGAAGAACAGTCATTGGTAGTTTTCCTCGGTTAGATGATTCGCCCGAGGCCTCGGTTAGGAAAGTAATAGATCTACAACTGAAACACGGTCTCGACATAGTCGCCGATGGAGAACAGAGATGTGGTATGATCGATTACTTCGATCAGATCCCTGGTCTTTCTCGAATTGATGGAAGACTTCAAGTTACAGGTAGAATTCATCCGCCGAGTCAAATCGAGAAACTGCACAAACTGAGAGATTTCACGGTTGCCAGAAAATACCTTGACGAAAAAGGGCTGGAACATGTTGGTCTGAAAGTCGCAGTGACAGGACCTACAACTTTAGGTTTGACTTGCGCTTCAGCTGGATTGAGCGCCTACAAAAGTGTGGCTGACATTGAACTCTACAGAGACCTTGCATTAGCTCTCGAACCGTTGATCGACGAACTTCTACGGTTTGGAGCGGTTGTTCAGATAGATGAACCTGGGATATCAGCTGGATTCGTAGATCCAGCGCAAGCTACAGGTCTGATCAACGAAATCGTAGCCGATTTGAAACACCATCAAAAAGGCAGAGGGAGACTAAGCGTTCATGTCTGCGGTGACCTGACCAGAATTGGGCGACTCTTCAGCTCCTTGATTGAACTCAACGTCGACATCCTCAGTTTTGCATTCAAAGGAAGAGTAGAGGAGAGGAACATTCGACTCCTCTCAGAACGAGCTTTCATCGATTCTGAAAAGAAGTTGGGCTTGGGATGCATTTCCGTAGCTTCAACAAGCCTAGAATCGGTGGATTCAGTTGAAGAAGTTGCAGAGTTCTTGAATGATTGCATCAGGAAGATCGGAGCGAATAAAATAGCCTACGTACATCCGAACTGCGGTCTCAAGAATACTCCGCTGGATGTTGCAGAAGAGATACTTAAGAGAATGGGGATGGCTGTCGAACAAGTTCAGAATCCAATGTAACTATAGCGTTCCCATTTCCCAAGATGTCAAGTAGCGTTTCTGTTCTTCAGTTAGCTCTTCAATACTTATGCCCATCGAATGAAGCTTCAAGCGGGCAACCTCAAGATCTACATCTTTGGGCACATCAAGGACTGTGGAAACGAGTTTTCCCTTGTTCTTCAATATGTACTCTACGCACAGTAATTGTATTGAGAATGAAAGATCCATGACATCGCTGGGATGGCCTTCGGCACATCCAAGATTCACAAGTCGTCCCTCCGCAAGGAGAAACACTCTCTTATTGTTCTTCAACTTGTATTCGTCGATACAGGTACCTAGCTTTCTTTTCTCAACTGATACCTCTTCTAGGTCAGGTTTCGAGATTTCAACGTCGAAATGACCAGCGTTCGCTAGTATCGCTTTGTCCTTCATCACCAGCAAATGTTCTTTTCTAACAACGTTGATGTCGCCCGTTGCCGTTATCACGATGTCTGCGTATCTTGCGGCGTCTTTCATTGTTGTCACTTTGTATCCTGACATCGCAGCTTTTAGGGCAGAAATCGGGTTTGATTCGACAATCGTGACACGTGCACCGTGACCTTTGGCTCTCTCAGCGATTCCAGAGCCAACCCTGCCAAACCCTACGACAACAACATCTTTTCCGGCAAAGAGAACATTTGTGGCTCTTATGACGCCGTCAAGTGCGGATTGCCCAGTTCCCAGGGGGTTATCGAAAAGACTCTTGCTCTGAGCATCGTTAACCGCGATTATAGGGTATTTCAATGCTCCATCCTTGGCCATGGCGCGAAGCCTGACAACGCCTGTAGTAGTCTCTTCAGTTCCGCCAAATATTCCTTCAATCATATCGGTATGCTCACGGTGAACGGTAGAGACGAGGTCCGCGCCATCATCCAGCGTCACGTTGGGCTTGTAGCTGAGGACTTTTTCTATGCAGTCGTAGTATTCATTAGACGCTTGTCCTCTCCAGGCAAAAACATTCACTCCAGTTTTCGCGAGTGCAGATGCAATATTGTCCTGAGTTGAAAGAGGGTTAGATCCGCATAATGCAACCTTTGC
>CAYGZB010000016.1:0-11468 GCA_964354325.1 uncultured Candidatus Bathyarchaeia archaeon
TCTCTGATTTGGTCTCTCAACTGCCAAGTAGTCCACGAGCGCTACCGGTTCGGCGCCGACACATATCAAGTCGTTGACATTCATTGCGACGCAGTCGATTCCCACACCTTCGTACTTCCTTAACATCAGAGAAACCAGAACCTTAGTACCAACACCGTCACTGTGAAGTGCCAGGGCTTGTCCATGGCCGATGTCGATCAACCCGGCGTAGTGTTGCCTTACATCCAGTACTTGGCCGAATCTTCCTTTTCTCGTTGTGAACGTCTTGGAAAGTAGTTTGTCAATGTCTCCATGAAGTCTTTTGACTCTTCGTATGTCCACTCCAGCCTTCGCGTAGGTAAAAGTCATGTCAGGATCAATCCTTCGTGTTTTGTTCTTGAGCCTTTTTTTTCAGTTCGAGAATTCTATGTGCCAAGAGTGCAGCGTTCTCAGCGTTGTCTATGCCGACGCAGGCTACCGGTACGCCTTTCGGCATCTGCACGATTGAAAGCAGGGCATCAAATCCGCCTATCGCCTTGTTGACTGGCACTCCAATCACAGGTTTCTTGGTTCTGGCGGCTATGTAACCTGGCAGATGAGCCGCCAGACCGGCTATAGCTATGTAGACATCTGTACCTGAAGTTGCGAGATATGTTTCGAGATCTTTGTAGTTTCTGTGGCACGAAAGAATTTTTGTCTCAAAATCAATCTTTAGTTCTTTTAGGGTATCTTCAGCCTTCTTCGCGATCTCAAGATCGCTTTTCGAGCCTACTATGACTGAGACTTTACCTTTCATCTGGATGTTCACTCAATATTCTTGTTTCTCGCGGGCTTTCCCGACGTTCCAAAGCTCCATGAGGTCATATTCTATTTTGACTCTTTCCTGTTTTGCGGTTGCTACGAGGGTGTTATGAAGCAGGAGTGCCACGGTCATCGGTCCAACTCCGCCTGGAACAGGTGTAATGTATGATGCCTTGTCTAAGACATTATGAAAGTCCACGTCACCATAGGTTTTTCCCTCGATCTTGGAAACGCCGACATCGATTATGACCACTCCGTCCTTAATCATATCTCTAGTCACGAGGAATTCAGGTCTGTTTCCAACTGCGCTGACCAGCACGTCAGCATCTCTCGTGTACTTCTCAAGGTTCTTGGTTCTTGAATGACATATAGTCACTGTCGCATCAGCGTTCAGGAGAAGAATATCCGTGCTTAGGAAGAGTAGTTGTACAGGATCAAGTGTGGAGAGTAGAAATGAAAGTGGTTTTCCAACCAGTGTACTTCGATTTATGATAACTGCATGTTTTCCATCCAAGTCTATCTTGTAATGGGCCAGTAGTGTCATGATGCCTTTTGGTGTGCATGGGACAAGCTCATACTTCCTATAGGACAAGTGACCGGCATTTATTGGATGAAGTCCATCAACGTCTTTCTGAGGCGCTATCTTCTCGATAAGGTCTTCGCCGTTGAGACCTTCTGGAAGAGGTAGTTGAACTATCATTCCATGAACAGAAGGATCGTTGTTCAGAGTCTCGATGAGCTTGAAGAGTTCCTCTGCGCTGGCATTGGATGAAAGTTCGTAGTTTCTTGATTGGATTCCAACCTCCTGGCAGCATGTGTGTTTTATTCTCAGGTAGATTTTCGATGCTGGGTCGTCACCGACTAGAATTGTGGCTAGGCAGGGTTGGATTCCCTTCTGCTTTAACGAGTTGACCTCGAGCCTAATGTTGTTTCTGATTTCTTGTGCAACCTTTTTGCCGTCCATTATCGTTGCCGTCATAGAATCTCCTCTATCTGTTTCCCCTGTTTGAGGAGTTCCCTGGCCTGAAAATCAACGTAGGCCCTCTGTCTTGCTTCCCAGCGTTTCAGCCAGTTATCACTGTAGTCAACTTCTACTGACTTTTCATTGACATTGAGTCTCCCGTCAACGTGAAGCTGGACGGCCTTAGAGTAGGTTCTGTGTTCATAAATGAGAATCCTCTGCTCCAACATTTCTGGTGTATCGCTGGACTTCACGGGAACAGTCTGCTGCAGCACTATGGGTCCACCGTCAACATCGTTCGTGACATAATGTATTGTACAGCCAGACTCATTTTCCCCCGCTTTCAAGACGGCCTCATGAACGTGACGTCCAAACATTCCGGGTCCACCATATTTCTGGAGGTCCTTCGCTGGGTGAATGTTCATTATCTGCGTTGGATACTCTCGAACAAAGTACGGGCTTAGTATTTGCATGAATCCCGCCAAAGCAACTATGTCAGCTTCATGATCTCTGAGAGCTTTCACTGCCTTTCTGTCGAAGATCTCTCTCTCTTTCTCCTTTGTTTCTCTCGTCGGAAACTTCTTTCCAGTTATTCCTTCAATGAACAGATCCGGTATTTTGTTAAGTCGTGCTCTCTGCAGTGCGTATGCTTCGCTATTGTTGCTGATCAACATACCAATCTTGACGTTCTGAAGGACATTCAGTCTCACATGGTCAATTATGGACTGGAAATCTGAGCCTCGCCCCGATGCTAAGACGCCTAGAACATGCTCTTTCATCTTAGCCTTCTCACATGTTCCAATCTTCTTTGTATCAACTCGTCGGTTCCGATATCCCTTCTATGTCTGAGGTTTCCTTTGACATGTTGAGTGGCCTTTTCTGATATTTTCTCGGCCTCTGTGATTGTATCGGCGAAACCTGTTACAGCTATGCTTCTGGAAGAGGTTGTGACAAGCTTGCTGTCCTTCATGTCGACACTTGCATAGAAAACCTGTGCTCCATCTCTCTCTATCGCATTCTCGTCTACAAGGATTGGTTCTCCAGGTTTCGTTGTCTCTGGGTAGGTTGCAGGAACGAGATACTTGCAGACCGTGGCCTTCGAATCGAACTTCGCAGACTTAAGGAGGTTGCCACTAGCTATTCCATAGTAGATTTCAAGGGGATCAGAGTCTTCGGAAAGGAGTGGAAGCACATTCATGTTTTCGGGATCCCCAAACCTACAGTTGAACTCTATGACGCTGACTCCAAAGTCTTTGTTTATGTTTCCGCGACCTACGATGAATTGTCCGTACAAGATGCCTTTGTAGGCGAGACCGGTTTCCTTCTTCAACGCGCTCACCGTGTCCTTCATTATATCGAAACTCCTGTCGAAGTTATCTCTTGAAAGAAACGGCAGAAGATGGTTCTTGTCGCTGTAGCTTCCCATGCCCCCAGTGTTGGGGCCGATATCTCCTTCGTAGGCTCTCTTGTGATCTTGGACGCAGGGCATTGGTTTCAGGTTCTTTCCATCTACAAAAGCCTGAAGTGTGTATTCTTCTCCATCAAGTCTTTCTTCAACGACTACTTTTCCAAGTCCGCCAGGTTTCTGATCCAGTATGCTCTGAAGGTATCGGCTAGTGTCGTCTGGGCCTTTGAGATGTTCTCCTACTATCCGGACGCCTTTTCCTCCGGTCAGTCCGGCTGGTTTCACAACGGCTGTACCGATCGAGTCGATAAAGCCCGTTGCTTCCCTAATATTCGTGAATACCTGAAAGTGAGGAAGACCTTGTATCGAGTATTTCTTCATCAACTGCCTGCAGAAGGCTTTGTCTCCCTCAATCATTGCTAGAGATTTCTTTGGACCGACGCAGCCAATTCCTTCTTCTTCGAGTGCGTCAGCTAAGCCGCTGACTAGAGGAGCTTCCGGTCCAATTATTGCGATGTCGATTCTATGCTCTTTGGCGAAATTGGTGACGAAGTCTGAGTCGTTTATGTTTCCTACCACAAATCTTGTTGAATGCGCCATGATTCCAGGGTTTCGCCCGCTCATGACCGCAAAGAGTCTGGCTTTCTGATCTCTTATGACGCTTTCAGCTATGGCATGTTCTCTTGCGCCAGATCCGACCAGAAGAATATTGTTCACTGTTTCATCTCCCAGTATCTTGTTGGCTGATCGGATTTCTTGCCTTTCATTCGGTCTGAAACCTTTTGTGCCGTGGGGGTTGGATATTGACCGGTCAAACATCCGAGGCACAGTTCTTGACGATTGATTCCTATCGCCTCCACCAAACCTTCCAGTGTCTGGTAGCGGAGTCTGTCGGCTTTCACAAGTCCTTCAACTTCGGGAATCGACCGCTCAAACGCAACTAGTTCCTTGTGCGTTGATATGTCAATCCCGTAGAAACAAGGAGATATGATCGGCGGGCACGTGATCCACAGCTCAACCTTCTTTGCGCCAGCTTTCTTGACTAGGGTTACAATTTTCTCCGATGTGGTTCCTCTTACAATGCTGTCGTCAACCAGGACGACCTTTTTGTCTTTCAGAACAGATATGACTGGATTCAGCTTGACTGATACTGCGTCTGCTCTGACTTTCTGCTCAGGCATGATGAAGGTTCTGCCCACGTATCGATTCTTAATCAGGCCTTCAGCGACGTGGATGCCCGTTTCACGTGAAATGCCCTCCGCTGCCGGCCGGGCTGTGTCAGGAACAGGAACTATCACGTCGGCGTCCGTAGTATATGTCCTCGCCAACGTTTTTCCTAGGTTTATTCTGACGCTGTAGACATCTTTTCCATCAAGAGTTGAGTCTGGACGGCTAAAGTAGACGTACTCGAACATACAGTGCGCTTTTCGTGTGCATGGGCACACGTTTTTTCTCCAAGTCTCGTGATGCGGGCTTGAGACCACAAGTTCGCCTGGTTGAATGTCGGAGATTGATGTGATGCCGTTGATGTTCAGCGCAACGCTCTCGGACCCCATCATTGTCAGTTCCCCGTTCTTGCCGTAGCAGAGAGGTCTGAAACCATTTGGGTCTCGGAACGCAAAGACCTCACCTTCACCTGTGACTGCTGTTATTGAGTATGCTCCCTCTAGGTGGGTCATACAGTTGCTGACACTGGTTTCGAGGTCCTTTGTCTGCATAAGTTCGTTTACCAAGATCTTTAGAATTATTTCGCTGTCAGATTCAGATGAGAGAAAAACGCCGGATGAAACTAGGCTTTTTCCAAGTTGGACCTTGTTGACGAGGTTACCGTTATGCCCTAGTGCTATTCCATTCTTTTGATAGTCTACAAAGAATGGTTGAGCGAATCCGTCAATTGAGAAGTCGCCTCTTCGAATGTCCTCTGCTGCTGCTCTGCCAACCGTGGAATAGCGTGTATGTCCAATCCCTATTCCGCCTTTGAGATGAGCGAAATTTCCCAGTCCAGGGACCAATCCGAGAGTCTTTTCATGATAGAACTTGTCTCCATCATGTGTGTAGATGCCTGCAGCTTCTTGACCCCTGTGCTGCAGAGTTAGAAGCGCAAGCCAGATATTTTCTACGGCATCGTCGCTCTTACGGACGGCGCCTACTACTCCACAGTTCTCTCTCAATGGCTTCATTCGACTAGCCTCTCAATTGATTTGCAGTAAGCCTGTTTCATGTCTTCGAGTGTACAGGAAACGTGTTTATTGCGTGTCGTGATTTCGAGGCGGTTGCCTTTGACTTCACCCACTTTTGTTGCAGGAATTCTATGTCTGGAGAAGACTTTCAGAAGATCTTCTTCCTTCTTGGTTGAGACTACGAATCTAGAGTTTGATTCTGAGAATAGGAATTCATCATCTTCAAGTTTCGCGTTCTGAAGTCTTCTTAGATCTATTGATGCGCCGACATCGCCAATCATACACATTTCGGCCAGAGCGACGGCCAGACCGCCATTTGATACGTCGTGGCATGACCTAACATAGCCTCGCCTTGTCGATTCCAGTACAGTGTTCAATGTTCGTTTTTCAGTTCTGAGATCGATGGATGGTGGACTTTTATCGAATCCTTTGATGAGCCGATAATACTCTGATCCCCCAAGATCCCGTTTCGTATTTCCAACTACAACTACAGCGTCTCCTTCCTTGAAGCCGGACGTTGTTATGTGTTTTTCTTTTTCGATAATTCCAACAACCACTATTACCGGTGTTGGTTTGATTGCGGTTCTGGTCTCCGTGTCCTCGTTGTAGAAACTGACTTTGCCTCCTATGCAAGGCAGGTTGAACTTCTTACATGCGTCGGATATACCCTTCATCGTTTGAACGAACATCCAGAAAACCTCTGGGTTGTTGGGGTCTCCAAATTGGCAGTGATCGAGCATGGCAATCGGTTCTGCACCCACAGCGACGACGTTTCGGCAGGCTTCTGCAACACAACTTGCGGCTCCCGCGTATGGATCAATATGGCATCGACCAGCGTTTCCATCCGCTTTGATCGCAGCGAATTTTCCGTTTGGAAGCCTCATTACGGCCGCGTCGCCTTGTCCAGGCTTCACAACGGTTCTGCCTCCAACTTCATGATCGTATTGCCGGTAAACCCACTCTTTGCTCGCTATGTTGGGTGAAGCCAGAAGCTTCAACAGGATGTCTGAGAGATTCTCAGGAGGCTCGCGTTTTCGGCTAACCTGCTTCTTTGGACGTTTCATCCTTCTCCATATTATCGGTGCATTGGCGAGGAACCTTGTTGGCAGACGAGCTAGTTCCTCTTCTCTTTCTCTTACAACTATACATCTTTCTTTGATGACTTTTCCGATCTTCCTGTAAGGCACTTCGTATTTCTCAAATATGTCACATATTTCTCGTTCATGTGCGTCTCCGACAATGAACACCATTCTTTCCTGGGATTCAGATATCATGATCTCTGTTGGCGTCAAACCTGTTTCGCGCAGGTGAACCTTGGTAATGCTCATCTCGATTCCCGTATTGCCCTTGTCTGCCATTTCTGACAAGCCACAGGTGAGGCCGCCTCCTCCAAGATCCTTCAATCCATGAACGTGGCCTGTTGATGTCGCTTCAAGGGTGGCTTCCGTGATCAGTTTCTTGGTGAATGGGTCTGGAATCTGGACGGCTGATCTATCATCTTCACTCTTGTCTGTAAGTACTCTTGAAGCAAATGTCACCCCGTGAATACCATCACGTCCAGTCGATCCTCCAACAAGAATCACAGAGTCTCCAGGTTGGCAGGCTCTGGCGAGGACTATGTCTCCTTTCTTGCCTACTCCAAGAGCTATGACGTCCACGAGGCAATTCTTCTCGAAGGATTCGTCGAATTCTACTTCACCTGCAACTGTTGGAACGCCTATACAGTTGCCATAGTCGGCTATCCCACGAACAACGTTTTTGAAAAGCCATGTTGAGTGTGGGCTCTCGTTGATCAATCCAAATCTTAGAGAGTCGAGAAATGCTATGGGCCTCGTGCCCATGCACAATATGTCTCTTACAACTCCACCAATTCCGGTTGCCGCTCCACCGTACGGATCTATGGCACTTGGGTGGTTGTGGCTTTCGACGTGGACAGTTGCTACATATCCGCGGCCTATGTCCACCACTCCAGAATCATAGCCAGGACCGAGTATGACTCTCTTGCCTTTTGTCGGAAGTAGTTTCAGGTATGGCTTCGATGATTTGTAGCTGCAGTGTTCGCTCCATTCAGCGTCTATCATGGCCCACTCAAGAGTGTTCGGCTCTCGTCGGAGATATTTTCGAGCGTACTTCACCTCATCTTTTGTTAACGTAACCTCGACTTCTGCAAGTTTCATTTGTGCCAATTGAGCATCGACTCGAACATTCTTTTTCCATCATTGGATCCGAGTATGATTTCGCTTGCTCTCTCAGGGTGAGGCATCAGGCCGACAATGTTTCTTTCTTTGTTGCAGATTCCTGCAATGTGGTCGATAGCGCCGTTGGGATTCTCCCCGACATATCTCAATATGACCTGGTCATTTCGACGAAGTTCTTCTAGCGTTTCCTCTTCAACGAAGTATCTTCCCTCGTTATGTGCTATGGGCATTCGGATGTTCTGTCCTTTCTTGTAGAGTTGAGTGAAAGCTGAACTTTCTGTCTCAACTTTGAGCGTGGTCCATTTGCACACGAACTTCAGGCAGGAGTTCCTTAGAAGTGCCCCAGGCAGGAGGGATGATTCTACAAGTATTTGGAATCCATTACAGATGCCTAGAATTGGTTTGTTCTCGTCAGCCATCTTCTTGATTGACGCCATCGCTGGTGAATATGCCGCGATTATTCCGGCTCTAAGGTGATCGCCATATGAGAAGCCTCCTGGGAGAATTGCAGCATCATAGTTCTGGCCCCTGAAGTCCTTATGCCACACAAGGTCGGCGTCGACTCTGACAACGTCTCGGAGCACATGTAGCGTGTCTAGGTCACAGTTGCTTCCTGGGAACTGGATAACGGCTATTTTCATGTTTTGCCCCTAATCTCAATCTTGCAGTAGTGGGCTACGGGATTGTATATTCGTAGGTCATTGCACATGTCGAACGCTTTTTGTTTTGCTTCCTCTTCGCTGTTGGCTTCAATCTGAACCTTCAGGAGTTTTCCGGTTCTAACATCTCGGACACAGTCGTACCCGCTCTTGTGCATGAGGTCCTTCATGATAGTCTGTCCTTCAGGATCCTTTGCCTGCGGCTTGTTTCCGACGACTATCTCAACGAGGTACATGATCCTCACCCCAAACTGGCTTGATGAGTTCGCGGCGTGCGAGTTGCCTGCAACATGGAATGATTTTGACCATATCGTCCGTTCGTTCTGTGATTCTCGTTTTGCCCTCAGCAAATCTTCCGGAAGGCATAGATACAACACGATAGCAGGTCTGTGACATCGACTCTTAAACTATTGTAGACAAAAATGAGAGATTCTGCGGCAGAAAATGTACACATCAGTGTAAACTCTGGTGAATCAATTGACTTCCGAGGAATCTTCTGTGGCGACGTTAGGTTCTTCGAAAAATCTTAACATGTGAGGCGCGAATGGAATATGTGGAGAAAATGTCTTCGAAGATTTCTACTATTGATACTGAACTAGCACCAGCGGAGCTACCGGATCTGCTGAACTTCATACATCAATACTACATACTCTCTAGTCCAGGGCTATTTCGATTTGGCTGGAAGGGAACAGTTGACAAACAGGCAACTCTTTCGTTCAGAGCTTTGGATCCTGAAGGACTTTGGTGGGTAGATGTCAACGTAAGAGCCACAAGTCCAATCCAGCTTGAGATGAGGCCTAGCAGCGGGATAGTTCAACAGGAAGCAATGGATCGTTTGAGAGACGATCTGGACGTCACCGTTCAGTTGTATGAGGATAAAATCAGGAAAACAACTTTGTACTTTGCATGGGTTGAAGGAGAAAAGATAGTTCCAGAGACGATACCATCAATGAAGAGAAGGTCTCTGAACAAGCTCTTCAGAGGTAACATGATAGTCATGTATGTTATCTCAATTGCCATCAGCATAGCGTTATTCAGCATCCTGGGATGGTACGCTGCAATTGCAATGGTGGGATTCCAGCTTGCGACAGTTATCCTTGCTGACAAGATTGTTATGAAGCTGGGAAACTGGAAGGTCGATTCCAAGAACCCGTACGTTCACCTTCTGCAGTATCACATTCCAATAGATCGATACGTGGAATTCGCAAAGGAATATGGAAAAGATCTGGTCGAACAAATGAAGACTGAAGTGTACCAAAAGACTTTTGCAGTCGGAATAGAACCGACTTGCGAACTAGCTGGGGAAGTCTTCTCGAAGTATGGTTTTCAATGCGTACCTGAAAGAATGTCGACGAGAAAGGTGAACGTATTCGATATTGTGAAGAGGGCTGCGGAAAAATTCGGATTGCCGATTCCCAAGGTAGTTGTCTCGAACACCATGTTGCCGAACGCAGCCGCCGCTGGACCAAGTCCCAATTATGGAACGGTGCTAGTGACTACGGGTTTGCTCGTCCAACTTAACGATGGCGAGATCTTCAATGTGATAGGACATGAAATGGGGCACTTGAAAGGTCGAGACTCACTCTTGCTTTTTGGGCTAATGTCCTCTGAATTCATGCTACGAGTCTACGTCTTGTTATCGTTCACGATAATCTCTCCAATTATTTACTTCATGGTCGCGATGGGTGTCGTGTATTTCATAGCAAAATTCTTCGAAGCCAGAGCCGATCTTCACTCAGCCGTTGTGATAGGTGAGCCTCAAGTCTTGGCAGAAGGATTGCGCAAGATTGGTTTCAGAAGACTTCAGTTTGAGAGTGCCCCTCAGTCTAGAATCTTGGCGTGGCTCATGTGGGACCCACATCCCCCTGTCTACTTCAGAATCAGCCGTTTGGAGAAAATGAAGACCCCGGTCAAAGTCAAGCACCTTTTGATTCAATCAGCGAAAGATGTATTCAGTGGATTCAAGTCCGCCCTGTAATTCAAGCATGCGCGAATCATTCGTAGGTAGGATGTCGTGCCCTTCTGTTTTCCAAGTGTCAGTGCCAAAAGAGGCAAGAAACAGACTTTACGAAAGTGAATCTGCAACTTGGTTTGCCTCTCCTATGGCTGAGGTCAACAAGCAATATTTATCTGGACCTGCTAGTCGATGCTAGATAGTCCCGCGGTAGCTCAGCTTGGTAGAGCTTCCGAGTTGCTCTAGAAACCCGGAGAGCAACGGAGACGCTGTAGGTGCGCGCCTAAGGCGTGGCCACGTCAGCCTATCAAGCTAACAGAAACCGGAGTCTGGGATGATCCCAGCCGAAATGTCGCCTGTTCAAATCAGGCCCGCGGGACCACAAATTCTACTTACAGACGCAGGAATCCCTAGGTCCTTGGTTGGTCAAGACACTCCTGGGGTTGTTCACACACAACAACATAGGCTAACATGACACGGTCTTAGGTTGAGTAGTTGTTTGAATGCACTTCTCCAACTTCTTCGTAGTCTTCCTTTTCCAACTGTACAGTCGTGTGTCCTATTCCATGTCTTTCTTTGATCTTCTCTTTCAACTCATTCAACACCCTTCCGGAGTCGTTGTGTCCATCTTGATCAACTACTACGTGAGCACTCAAATAATGAACATAGGAGGTTATGCTCCAAACATGAGCATCATGCACATCCACCACACCTGGAACAGCCTTCAAGGTCTCTATCACTTCTGCAAGTTTGATCTTTGATGGAGCTCCCTCCATTAGTATATGTACAACTTCCCTGAGCATTCTGGAAGTTCCAAATATGATGGTCACTCCAACGATCATGCTGACGATTGGATCGATTATGTACCAATCTGTGTAGTACATGACAATCGCCGCAACAACCACACCGGCCGATGAAAGGGCATCTCCAATCACGTGAAGGAATGCCGATTTTATGTTGATATTGAAGGTGCTCTTGGAAAGAAACGTCATAGATACGATGTTTGCAACTAAACCAACAACGGCTACGAGTAACATTCCTGAGACTTCGACTGTATGCGGTTTGATGATTCTCTGAATAGCCTCGTAGAAGATGTATAGAACAACTGCAACCAACGCGACGCCATTTGCAAGAGCGGAGAGTACTTCAACTCGGTAGTATCCAAAGGTCTTGTCAATTGTGGGAGGTCTCAGAGCCATGACTCCTGCTACAAAACAGAGAATCATGGAGAGGAGATCTGTGAACATGTGCCAAGCGTCACTTAGAAGTGCGAGACTGTTGTACAGGAGTCCTCCAGCCACTTCAACGGCCATGATGACAGCAGTTGCTAG